>CAZBIU010000178.1:0-13401 GCA_964491625.1 uncultured Myxococcales bacterium | reverse complement strand
GTGTTCTTCCAGATATTTGCTGAACTGGTAGGGCTGGGCGGCGCCGTACACCGCTCCGACACGATCTTGCGCGTTCGGCTCAAGCTCGAGGAAGTTGGCCATCCCGAAGTCGAGTAGCTTGACTAGATCAAAGCTCTCCTCGGGTTCAACCACCAGCCGCATGCCCGCCGTCTTGCTGCGACGGACGATGCGGCGGCGCCCTTTGCGCCTACAAAGAAAGACGTTGGCCGGCTTCAGACCCCCGTGGACAACGCCCGCCTCGTGCGCCGCTCCCAACCCATGTGCCACCTGTCGCAGGATGTTGATGGCCTCGAAGGGTGACAGGCTTGCTGAGCCGTGTAGTCGATCCTGAAGGCTTTCGCCCTCCAAGCGCTCGGTTGCGACGAAGACGTTGCCCTCGGGCGTAGTGCCCAGGTCGGCGACCTCGACCAGGTTGGCGTGATGGACGTGGCTTGCTGCCGTCGCGTGGGCGACGAATTGATCCACCAGGTCCTTCCTGCGGCTGCAGCGCTCGTGCAGGATCTTGATGGCGACCTGTCGGTCGCTGGCGACATGGCGGCCGCGGTACACCGCACCGGTCCCGCCCTCACCAATGATCCCCTTGAGCTCGTACTGCCCTACCCGCATGCCGACCCGGGCCAAGGCCTCGGTCGACAGCAACGTTCCCCCGTCATGAGGGCAGCAGTCCAGGGTTCCGGCGACCTTCTGACCGCACTTTGAGCAGGCGCGGCCGCTGACTGCGTCCTGCTGCGACGATTCCAGGAGTGTTGGTGACTGGCCCATACCTGTTTGTGGCCCGGTCGCCTGGCAAAATGGGCATAGATTCTGACTGGACGAGAATAGTTGTTCGACGTGTCATTGCTTTCCAGGAACCACACTGCCGGCCAGAATCGGGCTTAACGATGGGCCAACGTACCTGCCGGACAGGCGTTCGTGCCCCTGCTAGGCTTGGGCCATGGCGCTGGGAATGCCTTCGCTTCCGCTCACGCCCCCCTGGCACCCCGGGCGATTGCTGCTCGTGCGAGCCACCGACGCCATCAGCCTGTGCAGGGACGGCAGCTACGAGAAACTCTCGGCCGAGCAGGGATTGCCGCACTTGCGCGGGGCCGAATGGAGGGGACCCGCCGAAGCTCGCGATTTCGTCGCCCGGCTTGAGCTTTCCTCGCGGCCACTGCACGCCTGCGACAATTCGACGCTGTTCAATCAAATGGGCCAGTGGATTCAGGCCGGGACACTGGTCGTGGTGCGACAGATGGCTGAGGGCGCAGGCAAGCAGACGCCCTGGTTGCTGAAGCAGCGGCGAGTGCTCCGATCGCTCCGGCAGGCCAAGAGCCATGCGCTGAGGTTCGAGAGTCGAACCTACCGAATGGAGGCCGGTGCGGATCTCGGCCAGATCGCCAACCGTGATGACTACGAAGTGGTTGGCCGAGCGGAAGCCATGCGCGTGCTCGACGGATTGGCGCAGCAGGCTCTGCCGGCGGACGCTAGTCTGTTGCAAGAGGCTCGCAACCTGCTCACCCCAGACTGGCGCCAGCCGATGGGGCCCGACGGGCTCGTGCTCCTTAGCAGGATCACGGTCCGGCAGAACAGCCCTATGAGGGAAGCCCCGCCAGGCAACCCGCAGCCGACTTCGAGCAAGCCCGCGGAGACCGAGGTCCCCGCTGAGGAGGAAGCTTGCCGACCCTGCGCTGCCCTACGCGAGGCCAAGCAGGCGGAAGCCTTGAGGCAGGCTTCCGAGGACGGCTCGCCCTTCTGCGCCGACTGTGGACCGCCGCCTGCGGCCGCGGCTTAGCCTTCCCACGGCAAGCGTTGGCGTTTGTCGGGCTGGCGCTGGTTCGAAACGCTGCTAGATCAGGTGCCCGATGGCTTGCGATGCGATGGCGTCGACGAGATTTTCCGAGCTCGGCCAGCGTGCGTTTCGGCGTGATGGGGCGGCGCCATGCTGGTGATCCGCGACGAGCAGCTCCAAATGTTGTCGGAGGCGCGGCGCACGGCCTTCGCGCTCCGTATGGTCGAGCACCTTCGGCGGGTATTCTCGGAATGGGCCGAGCGCCAGACCTCCGAAACGTTGCTCGCCTTCGTTCAGCATGGAATGGCGCGCGCCAGCAGCTACGGATTCGAGGTCGAGTTGGACGTCGCGAGATATCTGCATGTCATGCACGATCTAGGGGAGAGCTTCGATCGATCGCCCGATTACCCCTGGGCGCCCGTGCTCTTGACCAGCAGCTTGCCGCCGGGTAGGAAGATGGACCGTCTGCGCGACGCGGCGGAGTACCAGATGGAAGCAGGGAGGATCGCCCGTGGCCGGTGATGCGGCGGCAGATGCAGATGCCAAGAAGACGTGTAGCGGCTCGAGTGGACCGGGGGACACCACCAAGCCCTGCCCGCTCAAGAAAGTGATCGAGCTTGGCTGGGACAAGGACGATGCTTGGTGTTCCGAGACGGTGAGCATCTCTGGCAAGACCACGAACTACTCCGAAGGCGAGACGCTCACCATAGGCGTCGAGGGCCGCGCTGATGCGTCCGCCATCACGAATCTGAACGCTCAAGTTTCGGGGAACGGATTCGGCAGCCCGTGGGAGATCAAAGACGTATTGCCCATCGGCGGTCCTTCCTGGAAAGACGTGCGCGAGATTGACGGCAAGGCGGCAGACAAGAAGACCGAGAAGCCGCTCGTCGTCCACATGATTCCGAACCTCAAGCGCGGGACCAAGACGCACACGACCGAGTACAATCGCACCGACCCGGGCACGACCACCCCGCACAAGGTCGGGGTGGCGTGCAGGTTCGAGCTCGCGGTTACGAACTACCTGCTCACCATCTACGGCGTCCTCAAGTACGTGCGAGGAATCGGGCGCGAGCGGCTCTTACTCAACAACCCCTCGCTCGGCGGAAGCTTCATGGCGTTCGGCTCGGCACAACACTGGGGCTACCGGGACGCGGTGACGGGAGGTTTCAAGTATTGGGACGGCACCGCTTGGAGGGCCACGCCGACCGGCTGGATACCCGACAACGGCAACCACTTCGGAACACCGTTTTACCAAGCGGGCACGACCTGGGTTTCCCGCGATGCTGCTTCGCAGTCCTGGCCCCAGCCCCTCTCGGATTGGCCGGCGAGTGATTACTCGGGTCCCGGCAACCTGACCGACACCACCCTCGGCAAATGGAAAGGCAAGATCGACGAGCGGTGGACCGACAAGTTCGACATCAAACGCAAGGAATGCAAGTCGACCAAGTCCGAATGCTGCCGCTACAAGACCCGATGTGTGTCAACCTTTGAGCCGATCACCTCGTATGGTGCCGACGTCATCATCATCGTTCGTGAGGACGTTCGCTCCGACTCGGGTATGTGGGCGATGGGCGACAGTCGCGACGGGCTGGCGCCACATGAATTCGGACACCTGCTCGGTGCCCCCGACGAATACGGTCTGGTGGGAACCACCCAATACGGTGTCAGCGACAGCGACGGATTGAACAACGGCATCGACGACAACTGCCTCATGGGGGTCGGTCTCTCGGAACCCAAGCGACGGCACTACCAGGGGATTTGCGAGATGTTGGCGCTCCTGGTTTCCGACCAGCTCGGCAAGACGTATACCTACGAAGCAGTCGCAAAGGGAGCCAACCTCGCTTCGCCTCCCGACACGTCGATGTCCCAATCATCGAGCTCCACATCGGGGGCACTGCTGGGTGCCATCATCGGGGGAATCGTCGGTGCTGTGGCAGGCGCGATCCTGGGCTTCATCGCAAGCGGCGGCAATCCCCTCGGCGCGGTGGTAGGAGCTTTGGTAGGCGCCGCGCTCGGTGCCCTCGCGGGGGCCGGAATCGGCTCCCTGTTCTGAGCGAAAAGGAGGAATGCAGGACCATGCCCATGTTCCACGGTACCGACTTCGCAATCGAGCTGCCAAAGGACTTCCGGGACGAGTCGACCTACGCGTTCGCCTTCAGGGCCCGTTCGGGCTTCTCACCATCGGTGGTGGTCAAGACCGAGCGGCTTGCGCAGCCGGCCGAGCTGTCCGTCTATGTCGAGCAACAGCTCGCCAAGATTGAGCAACTCCTGCCCGCCGTGACCATCGTCAACAACTCGCGCGACCCGCACGGCGAGCTGGTTGCGCGCACGAGCGTTTACGACTGGGGCGAGCCTCAGCGGCGACTGCGGCAAAAGCAGCGCTACATCCGTCTAACCGATCCGGACCGCGTGGTCACGCTGACGGCAACCTGCCTCCTTGCGACCTTCGCCGAGACCGAGGCGCTCTTCGACGCCGTCTTCTCGTCGTTCCGCCCCACGCCCCACCCCACATCAGACGATGGGAACGCGGTCGGGCCATGACCGGGCTGTGGCGCAGGTTTGCCCGCCGCTACTGCCCGCTCATGCTGCTCGGACTGGTCGCCGCTGGCCCGCGTGCGGCAGATGCGCGCCCCCGACGCTCTTTGACCAGTCAGCCCGTCCACGCCCCGTCGCCCGAGGCCGAACACAGTGAATCCAAACCCGTCTATCCCAGCGCTGGAGTACGAGCCATGATCTCCATTCCCGTTTCTGCCAAGGTTCCCACGGCGGCTTGGCCGCGCCCAGGTGTTCCCGACTATGCGTTCGTCGTACACAGCTTTGGAGGTCGGCCGCTCGGGGTCGGGGTACGCGAGAACGACTGGACGCTGCAGATCGAGGCACGAAGCTCGCTCGTGTCCCTCGAGTACTTCCGGTCGGATGCCGACATTCCAGGAACGCCCATCGGGCTATTTCGCACCCACGTCGACGACCAAGCCCTGCGCGATTTCTATGCGGTCGTGACGACGTCGAAGCTGTTCGGAACCCTCGCCTCCATGGCGGGGCACCCGGGCTTCACGCAATCGACCTACACGCTGATCGAGCCGTCCAAGGATCCGCGTGAGCAAACCATCAACAACAGCGACGAGCAGAATCAGGCCGTGATTGCGCCGATTCTGGCAAAGACCCGGGCCATGCTGTCGGAAAGCTTCGCTCACCCAGAGCGGGCCGTGCGCTTGGGCCTCGAGCGAACCCACCTACCGGAGGGGGAGGCGTTCCGGGTCTCGATTCAGAACATCGGTGTCGATGCCATCTGCTTCACCGATCCGCGATGGATCGTTGACGCCGGGCCGCTCGACCGTTCGGTCGTGATGGTAACGGAATTCGCCGGCCAAAGACCCGGTGAACCGGTAAGGCTCGACTGGACGGCGTATCCGCTGGCACCCCTTGCTCCTCGTCCTGCCAAAGAAGCTCTGGTCACGCTCGAGCCCGGCGCGACCTGGCAGGCCAAGAGCGTGGTCTGGAACAGGATGCCGGGAAAGCAGTACTTGGCGCAGTTCACGTGGGCGGGATACACGGGCGATCCTCTCGTGAACGATGTGTACCGGATTCGAGGTCGGGCCGACTCTCCGCGACTTTTGATCGAGCCCTAGCAAGCGCAGGCCAGAAGAGGAGCGCATCGTGCACGACAGACAGATGCAACGACTGAACGACCTTCTGTTCTATCGATTCGAGAGGGAAGGCACGTCGCTCTTTGCTTTGTTCGATGCCGCCAGGGAACGCGGCATCCACGAGCAGATCAGACGCTCGAGCCTCGAATACGGCTGCCTGTTCACGGGCCACCTGTCCGAGGAGCTCCTGTCGGCTGCACCGTACATCGTTCGCATCGTGCCGGGCTCGGTGACCTTTCAACGTCTGATCGAGCAAGGGTGGGGGCACGCTTGGGGGCTCTTCCTGGCGGCGCGAGCTGGACTGCACACGGTCAGGCGCCACCTACGCGGGCTTCTGCAGGTCCGCACCGAGAATCACAAGCGACTCTTCTTCCGCTACTACGACCCGCGCGTACTTCGGATTTTTCTGCCCATCTGCGATCCGGCCCAA
Source organism: uncultured Myxococcales bacterium (assembly GCA_964491625.1). Taxonomy (GTDB): domain Bacteria; phylum Myxococcota_A; class Polyangia; order Fen-1088; family Fen-1088; genus Fen-1118. Next base: position 7,535 of record CAZBIU010000178.1, on the reverse strand, counting down.
CTGGTGCAGGTGTTCGGCCCCATCCAGCGTTTCGATATCGAGACACCAGACGGCTCGCAACTGCTCCGCTTCCGTTTGATTCCCAAACCGTCAGCACCGCCGAATCTGCGGAGCTGGACCTACGCGCTGTCCGACTCCGAAGATGCGGCCGACGATCGGGGCAGCCCTGCACCGATCGCCTAGTTCCGCCCTCGGCGAGATGACGAAGAAGACCAGGCGGCAGACCGTTCCGCGCAGCCCTCCCCCCGGCGCCGGTTCGATGCCGGCCGCTGCCAGGATCTCAGCGGCCGTAGTGCGCCTAAGCTCGATCGCGAGCCCGGTCCGCGGCGCATCACCGCGTAGGTCCTAGATGACCTTGACGCTTTCGGCTCTGGGGCCCTTGGGTCCCTGGCCAACGGTGTAGGACACGCGTTGACCTTCCTTGAGGTCATCGAAGGACACGCCTTCCACGCTGGAGCGGTGGAAGAAGATGTCCTCGCCCCCGCCAGCGGTAATGAATCCAAATCCCTTCGCATTTTTCGTCTTGATCGTTCCTTCAGGCATTGTATCCACCTTTCTCGATACTACGCGAGATGGCCACCGAACTGCTCGGTGACCACATCGCTTGTGAAGAATGCATTTATGCACATCCGGGGCGCCAAGGACACAGAACTTCTGGTTGTGCATCTCGACCCGGTCCAGCAAAGGTCGTGCATTGCGCGGCATCGGTCGCTAATCCTCGGGCAGGATCTCCAGCAGCTCGATGTCGAAGACGAGCATCCCCGAGGGCACGCCTGGTCGAGCGGGCGAATTGCCGTACGCCAACTCGCCGGGAATCCAGAACCGCGTCTTGTCGCCAACCACCATCAACTGCACGCCCTGGGTCCATCCTTTGATGACACTATTCAAAGCGAACTCCGCCGGCTCACCGCGGGCGACCGAGCTGTCGAACAGCTTGCCGTCGGTGGTCCATCCGGAATAGTGCACCCGCACCCGATCTCTCGGGTGGGGATGCTGCTTGCCGTTGCCCTTGGTCAGGCTGAGGTAGGCCAAGCCCGACGCAGTCTTGCTGGCGCTCTCTGGCGGCCCGGCCACGTCACCCGGTGCCTCGATGGGCTTCTTGCCTGGAATGACGTTCACCAGCTCCACGTCAAACACCAGCATGCCCGACGGGGCGCCAGGGCGGGTCGAATCGCCATAAGCCAACTTGGCCGGAATCCAGAAACGCCGAGTCTCACCCACGACCATCAATTGCAGGCCTTCGGTCCATCCTTTGATGACGTCGTCGAGCCCGAAGGTCGCCGGCTCGCCATGCGCCGCCGAGGTGTCGAACATCCTTCCGTCGGCGGTCCAGCCCGTGTAGTTGATAGCCACCGCATCCCAATGATGGGGATGCAGGGTGCCCGTCCCAGCGCGCAACACCCTGGACGCGAGACCTGATGAAGTCTTCTCGGCGTCGGCGGGTGGCGCGGCCACGTCCGCCGGCGCCTTTCGCGGGTCAGCTGCGCTGGGCGACGGCTTCGCACCTGCTTGGACTTCGGATTTTTGCCAACCGGACACTTCGATCCAATAGAGCTCCTTGTCGACGGTCAGCTTGCTTCCGGGCCGATAGGTTTTTCCCTTCAGGGTTACCTTTTTGCGCACGGTCAGCTTGGTGCCATAGCACTGATACCGCTCGACGCCGTCCTCGCTCACGGAGATGAATCCACCCTCCAGCGACAGTTGCTGATCGTCGCCTCCCACGATTTCGGTATCGGTCTGGCACAGCGGCACGCCGTCGGGGTAGCTACCAACGACCTCCTCGTAGGTGGGAAGAGGCTTGGCAAATTCCTTCTTGGTCGAGCCCTTGGCGATGGAAGTGCCCGGGGCGATGAGCGAAGCGGCGACGGAAAGAAGTACGGCATTTGCTCTCATTGCTTTCCCTTATGGCTCGGAACGTAGCACGAGACCGCGCCGCGCGCTCCCGTGCCGGCGCCGTGCCTCTTGCGTGGCGAACCGAGCGGGTGCTACTTCACACCATCGTAGAAATAGTAGTCGGCACTGTAATCGGCGCTCACCTCCGCACCGACGTTACCCTGATCGCAACCAGAGGCTGGAGCCTTTCCTTGCACCGTGTTCACGCGTTGAATGTATTCCACCTTCGAGAACACGCCGTGCCCGCCGTGCGTGGTCGCCTGGAGCAAAAGCCAGGCTATGGCATCGGCGGAAGGTGCATCGGCCTCGGCGATCTTCTTTCCACGCACGGAGCTTCCATCATTCGACGTCCAAGTCGGTCCCTCGCCGTGGATGCCAACCAGGTTATCCTTGGCGTCGAAGAGTTTGGCGGCGGGTGCTTTCAATATCCAAGCGGGCGGTCCGTCGGCGGACGTGCTGCAGGCGTACACCTGCGCCCCGACCGCATGAAAGCGCGCCACCAAGCTACCCTCGGAAGGGACGCGAATGGCCGCCGGCACCTGCTCTGCCCCGAGCGCCTTGTCCTTCATGCTCGGGGATGCCGTCCCACAGGCGAAGCCCGCGACCGCCAAAGAAAGGAAAGGAGTCATCCGGCTCATCTTCACTGTCGCACCTCCGTTGTGGACAGCCTGACCGACCCCGCCCAATCGCGCAACTCCGACCTCTTGCATACGTAGCATCTCGGCCGATCCAATTTCGGCACAGGACAGCCATCGCGCGCTCATCCGCCCGGCGGACGGTGCTGTGGCAACAGCAGGGGCTGAGTCTTCCATCTTCCGCTGCGAGCGAACAGCGGAACGCGATTTTCAATCCGACACGAGTGGCGCCAAGCGAAGCTGGTCGCAAGGTAGATGATCGGATGGCGCCGGTTGCGCCAGAAGCGTGCAATGATCTTCGGCGTGCTGTAGAAATTCACGCCGAGTCGCCGCGTCCCTTCTTGCAGCTGTTCGGCGGTCATGAGCCTGGGACGAAACACCGCCGTCGCGCCGTCGTACTGGGACCAGTCGTAGGTCGTGATACGCCCCTGCGCACGCAGCGTATCGAAGAGCCTGGTCCCAGGAAACGGAGTCAGCGCCGAAAACGAAGCATGCCCGACTTTGTTCTTCACCAGGAAATCCAGCGTGCGATCGAACACGTCCGAGTCGTCGTCGTCGAATCCGAAGATCACCCCAGCCATGACCAGGATTCCATGATCGTGCAGAACCTTGATGCTTCGGGCGATCTCTTCCGGCGTCGTCGCATGGTTCTTCGTCAACGCGGACGTCGCCCGCAGGTTCGATTCCGATAACGACTCGATACCGACGAAGAGTGAGAAACAACCACTCTCAGCGGCCAACTTCAGCAGCTCCGGGTTGCTCGCCGTCAAGTGCAGCGACGCCTGTCCCACCCAGATGATGTCGAGCTCCTTCAGCCTGGTGAAGAGCGCACGGCAGTACGCCTCGCTGGAGAATATGTTGTCGTCGAGAAAGAAGATGAAATGCGAATCGACGGCCCTTACCTCTGCAATAACTTGCTCGACGGGCCGGTGGCGGTATTTGCGCCCGGTGAACAACGTCGCCGAACAGAAGGAGCAATCGTACGGGCACCCCCGCGCTGCCTGCACCGAAGCGAGTGAAAAAGACGATCGCTTGCGCACCTGATCGCGACGATAGGGTGGAAGCAGCCGCATATCCGCGTACTCTTCGCTGCGGTAGACACCACGCAGGCGCCCGGCAACCGCATCGGCGAGCACGGCTGCCCACACCGGTTCGGCTTCACCCACGACCACGGCATCGGCGTGTTGCAATGCCTCGTCTGGCAGCACCGACGGATGGATTCCGCCAAGCACCACGGGTGTACCGAGGCGGCGATAGCCATCGGCGATTTCGTACGTCCTGCGGGCTTGGATGGTCATCGACGTGACGCCGACGAGATCGGCGTCACTGTGGTCGGGAACCACGGGATCGCCGAGATGCTCCTGAGCGATCACCACGTCGTGCCCGCGCGGTGTAATAGCGGCCAGTAGTTGAAGGGCAGCGCTCTCCACCTTTCGTCCACTGAGCCCGACGCGAGGATTGGGATCTGGATAGATAAGCTTGATTCGCAAGTACCTACTCCACACAGCCACCATAACTCGAATCCGGTCGGCAATCAGCCATGTCGACGGGAGGCGGAAGAGATGGATTCCAGCATTGTGACCCAGGTTCTAGGTTTTTCAAACCCTACGTGCCCGGGAACCGAATGCAAAACTCATCTGGGCTTGAAACTCGCCCGATTGGGTACTAGGTTTCACATGTTTTTCGTCACGGTATCTTTTCAAAAAATGGGAGGGTTCTGGATGAACGAGAAATTGGGCCGTCTGGCGTTGTGGATGTTGGTGCGTGCGCTGCCGCACGTTCCTGATCGCCTCGTGAACGCCTACCTGGTACGTAAGACGCGTGACATCGCCGCGCCCAGTGCGGGTGAGTTTCTTGGCAAGCTCTTCACCGAGCTCAAGCACCAACTGCACCGTATTAACCCACTGTGTGCCAGGCGGCTTTTGGAAAACTTGGCAACGCCGAGCCTGTTGGCCGGTGAAACCCGGCGCAAAGTACAAGCCGAGATCGGGACCCATCCCGACGTTATGGTGCTAAGCCCGACCATGCGTTGCAATTTGGCCTGCACTGGCTGCTATTCGGCCCACTACGATCGCCACGACGATCTTTCCACTCGTGACCTGGACAACATCGTAGACCAGGCACGGGGGATCGGCATCCACTTCGTGGTGGTCAGCGGCGGCGAGCCCTACCTGCGAGACGATCTGCTCGGCGCTTTCGAGCGCCATCCCGACGTACTGTTCATGACCTACACGAACGGCATCATCATCTCCGACCGGAAACTCGCACCGAAACTGGCACGCCTCGGTAACGTCATCCCGTGCGTGAGCATCGAGGGTTTCGAAAAGGAAACAGAAGAGCGCCGCGGCCGTGGCGTCTGGCAGAAAATCCTGAGCACCATGAGCGCGCTCAAGGACGAAGGTGTCATCTTCGGTTTCTCAGGCACGCCTACGCGGTACAACAGCGACCTGTTGGTCTCGGATGAGCTGGTCGATTTCTACGTCGAGCGCGGCTGCATGATCGGCTGGCTGTTCTCGTACATGCCGGTGGGTCGCAATCCCGACGTCGACCTCATGCCCACGCCCGAGCAGCGCCTCCGTCGTCTGCGGCGCGTGCGCGAGCTCCGTCGCACGAAGCCCATCATCGTCGCGGATTTCTGGTGCGACGGCCAGATGACGGATGGTTGCCTCAGCTCGGGCAAGGTCTACTTCCACGTCAACGCCCAGGGCGGCATCGAGCCCTGTGTGTTCAACCAGTTCTCGGTTCACAACATCAAGCAAACCCCGCTGCGCGTGGCACTGGCTAGCCCCTACTTCGGCTACCTGCGCCAACGTCTCGGCGAAATCCACAACAAGTACCGCCCCTGCCCGGTCACCGATCGGCCTCAGATCCTGCGCGACGCCTGCCGCCTGTATCAGCCCCGTCCGTCGCAGGCGGGCGGCGACCACGTGATCAGCGACCTGGCCCCTGCGATCGACGCGTACGCCTGGCAGCTTAAGCGGGTCATGGATCCCGAGTGGCAACACGATGTGCCCAACGGTGCCGTCGACGACGATCGCGCGCACTTGGGCGCGAGCCCAAGAATGTGTCCCGATCGCGAGTACGCTGTCGAACATCCAGGACAGACTTGGAAGTTCTAGGGCCGCGACGGCACCATCCAGCGGTCGGTGTCCCAGCGCCTCGGCGCCAACCCTACCGTCCCGGACGCGTCGCAAGCATCTGCGTCAGCCAGCGCGTGGCTCGCGCCCGATAGCCGGAGCCGTGACCGCGGTTGATGTGGCGAATGATCGCGCGGTCATCCAAGAAGAACGTCGTGGGAAGGCGATTTTCACCAAACGCTCGTGCCAGTCCTCCGTCCCGGTCCAGCGCCACCGTGGTCTCTGCTGGCAAGGAATAGACTGCGAGAGAATCCCTCAAGGCCGGCGTGTCTCCTTCGACAGCCACTATCATCAATCTGAAGCGTGCACCTAGCTCTTGCCTGACCGCCAGTATCTCCGACAGCCCTTCTTTGCACGGCTGGCACCAGCTTGCGAAGAAATCCACCACCGTCACGCGCCCTTGCAGACTGACCTCCCGTGCATCTACCCCTGCCAAAGTTCTCGCCGCGAAAACGGGCGCGGCTTCGCCCACCTGCGGTCGGGTCAGGTTCGCCACCAGCAAGGGCAAGAGCAAAAGCGAGATCATAATCGTAGTCTATCGCCCGCTTTCTTGCGACGCGAACTCGATCGCGTTTGCCATTTCTTCCCCATCAGCTTGGAACACTTTTGTTGCAATCCCTTTCGCCGTCTGGGGAATCGAACGACCAAAACCGGCGATCCGGATTCCGTTCCACAGCCCTATCGGAGGCAAGCTTGATCAAGCTCAAGGCAGAGGTGTTTTTCGTCCTAATATGCTCCAGTGTCGCGGCCTGCAACGGCGGAGGGCCGGGCGACCCCGACAACGGCGGCGTGGTTTTCGGCCGCGTAGAGCTTCAGCTTCAAGCTGGGCCGGGCGTTTCCCTGAACAGCGTGGCCTATTCGACCACTGGCCCGCACTCCTACTCGGGGACGATTGATGTCTCGCACTCCGCAACCATCAGTGCGGTGATCGGCAACATCGCGGCGGGTTCACCCTACACCTTGACCCTCACCGGAACGACCAGCGACGGAATCACGACCTGCACGGGAACGTCGGCGCCCTTCGCCGTAACGGCGTCAATGACGACCGCGGTCGCGGTGCACCTCGACTGCAAACAGGGGCACAACACCGGAAGCATTTCCGTGAACGGGCAAATCAACGTTTGCGCTAGCGTCGCCAGTGTCAGCGCGAGTGCGCCTGTCGGCAACACCATCGCGCTCGTCAGCACGGCCACCGACCCCGACAGCGGTCCGGGTCCGATCTCCTATCTGTGGACCGCCAGCGGCGGAACGCTCAGCAGCGCGACGGTCGCGAATCCGACCTTCGCGTGCAGCGGGCCAGGAAATGCCTCGCTCACCCTGACAGTGAGCGACGGGGATGCGGGTTGCGCTGACACCTTCAACCTGCTGCTGACTTGTCCGCCGGACTCGGCCGTCGGGGCGCAGGCGTGGGTCGAAATCGGCGCGAACAGTCAGGCCATCGCACGCCTGATCACGCCGTACACCGTGTGCCCGTCGATCACGGTCGATGGAGTTTCGAGCGCCATGACTGTCCGCGCGCTGCCCGCGAGCCTTCCGATCCGAACCACAAGCACCGATTCGACGCTCGCCGCGGCCATGACGTCGGGTAACTCGAAGCCATCCGTCTTCACGACGACGACCTGCGAGTTCCTTCTCCCCGCGGGAGCGAGCGCGGCCAGTGTAGCCGGTATCAAGCTGCCGCTGCCGAAGCCGGTCGTCAACCGCGTCGTTATCCTCGGTGACACCGGGTGCCGCATCTCGATCGGAAACGTCTACCAGGCCTGCGCCGATCCCACGCAGTGGCCCTTCTCCGTTATCTCGTCGGCGGCCGCCGCTATGCAGCCGGATCTCGTCCTGCACGTGGGCGACTACGAGTATCGCGACAATCCCT
>CAZBIU010000177.1:0-13474 GCA_964491625.1 uncultured Myxococcales bacterium | reverse complement strand
CGCGGCGGGGATCACTGTCCCTCCCGAGGTCACCGAGTCGGCTCGACTAGGCGCTCCGGGGCTTGCAAGGCTGCCACCCGCGCGCGTGCGGCAGTCCCTGGAACAGGTGATCGTAGGCCCGTGCGCGCCGCAGAGCCTGCAGTGGCTGCACGACGCCCAGGCGCTGGGTGCGCTCCTGCCCGAATTGGAAGCCACCGTGGACTTTTCTCAGGAGGCGGGACGCAGGCATAAGGACGTTTGGGAGCACACCAAACAGGTCGTCGCGCAGTCTCCCGTCCAGCCCATCGTGCGTTGGGCCGCGCTGCTGCATGATATCGGCAAGGTATCGACCCGGGTGCTTCTGCCCGACGGTCGCGTCACGTTCCACCGCCACGCCGAGGTGGGCGCGCGCATGTTCGGGCCCATCGGTCGCAGGCTAGGATTCGACCGAAGCGAACGGCAGCGCATCCACGACTTGATCCTGCACCACTTGCGGGCGAACGCCTACGAGCAAGCGTGGACCGACGCGGCGGTGCGGCGATTCGATCATGAAATGGGAGACTTGCTCGACGACTTGGTTGCGCTCTCTCGCGCCGACGTGACCTCCGCGCGGCCGGGGCGCAGGCAGGAGGCCGCCCGCAATATTGAGGCACTCTTGCAGCGGATTCTCGCCATCCGCGAGCTCGACGCGCGCCTGCCACCGCTGCCCCCGGGCCTGGGCAACGCCATCATGGAGGCCTTTTCGCTCCCGCCGTCGCGCAGGGTCGGGGAGCTGCGCAAGCTGTGCGAGGATGCGATCTTCCGCGGCGAGCTTTCGGAACGGCAGCCGTCCGAATATTACGTCGAGCATCTGCGCAAGACCGGAATGGCCGGATAGCGTCGACGGCCCGACGGCTCGGCCGCAAGTGATCGGCAAAGCCAGGCAAAACCACTGGCGTTCGCGCAAGAGTTGTGGGAAAAAGCCCGCGGTCCCGGGCGACGGAACACTTGCGAACCCCGCCAGGCCTGGAAGGGAGCAACGGTAGCTTGTCGACCGGGTGCTCGGGACCTTTGTCTTCCTGGGGCGGTTGCTCGGGCCGTGAGACGGCCATCGGAAGCATCTGCATTGGCCTATCGCCGGTTGGACCTGCTAAGATCCCGCTGGCAATACCGCAAGGAGATGAGATGCCTCGCATGGTCAAGTGCGTGAAGCTCGGGCAAGAGCTGCCTGGAATCGCCTACAAACCGTTCAACAACGAGCTGGGCCAGCGAATCTACGACCAGGTCTCGCAGCAGGCCTGGATGCAGTGGATCGAGTTCTCCAAGCGCGTCGTCAACGAGTACCGCCTGGACCTGGGCTCGCCGGCCGGCCAGAAGCTCCTGTTTGATCAGGCCGAGCAGTTTTTCTTCGGCACCGGCGCAAGCAACCCGCCCGACTACGTGCCGTAGCAGCGCGAAGCAATGGCGGAAGCGAAGGACACGAGGACGACGGGCGCCATGCCGGCCCAAGTGGCCAGCGGTCGGACCTCCAAGCTCTACCCGGCCGGGGAGACAGCGCAGCTTCGGCCGGGCGAACAGCCGCGCGATCCCCGTTTCCCGGTGGTGGCGCAGGTCAAGCTTCGCTATCCCAGCATCCTCGATTTTCACGAAAGCCAGTCGCTCAACCTGAGTCGAACCGGAATGTTCATCGCGTCGGACAAGACCGGTCCGGTTGGCTCGATGATCGAATTCGAATTCGCCCTCGACGACGGACTCGCGCTGCTCAAGGGCAAAGGCGAGGTGGTGCGGGTAACCCAGTCGCCGGTACGCGGGATGGGAATTCGTTTTCGCGAGCTGGATGACGACAGCAAGAAGTGCCTGGATCGTATTGTCGCGACCAACGAACGCGAGGGCAGGGTGTCCGAGGTGCCGCTCGACTTTGCCAACGAGTCGCGTACATTGGACGCTCGTCCAGCGACCTCCGGAAAGGGGGTCCATCCGCTCCACGGCGCCACGCGCGTGCAGCCGGGGCTTTCGGTGAACGGACACGAGCTGCAGATTCGCCTGACACCACTCACGGTCGGCTACTTTACCAACAATCCGCTCATCAACATTCGTTTGGGTGGATTCGTGATTCCCATCGACGAGGAAGTCTCGCTGGGGGCTGTCTTCGAGGTCGCCATCGTGGACAACGAAGGCATTTCTATTTTTCACGGTCGCGGGAAGGTGGTGGCGAAACACGAACGCCGGGTCGGGATCCGCCTTTCGGACGTGGACAAGACCGTACTGGCGCGGCTTCAGGCCGAGGTCGGACGGCTTAGCCCGGGCGGGCGTTCCTAGAGAGGCCGCTCTCCGAAGCCTCGTGCAATTGCCGGGGCGAGATAGTAAAAAACACCCGAAAGGCCCGAGAGGGCAAGCTGAGTCATGCGATCCGCTGCGCCCATCGACAAGAGCCACAACCGTGCCCTCGACGGGCTCCGTTTCTTTGCCTTCCTGCTAGTCTTCTTCTTTCATGCCCTGCAGTGGAGCCCGTGGGGGAACTGGCCCGTCATCCGTTTTGGATTTCTAGGTGTTCCCGTCTTCTTCGTCCTGTCGGGATTTCTGATTGGCGGCATTTTGCTGGACCTAAAGGCGAAGCAGCGCCCCGGCTTCGGCCTTGGTGCCAAGCTGAAAATCTTCTACGTCCGTCGAGCGCTGCGGATCTTTCCCATCTATTACCTGTTCATCGGGATTCTTGCCCTGCTCATGCTTCTCTCCGGGCAATCGGATCCGGTCGCGCGCGACTGCGTTCCCTGGCACCTCGCGTACCTAACCAATGTCCGATCCTTCCTCGTCGGCATGGACCGCATTCGCCAGGGGCACTTCTGGAGCCTTGCGGTCGAGGAGCACTTCTACCTGCTCGCGCCGCTCATCGTGTTAGTGGCCAGCCGGCGCACGTTGGTGAGGCTGCTTGCGGGCATCATCCTCGCGGTGGCTGCGGCCCGCTTTGTCATCTACCGGGCGGGGTCCGCGCGCGATTTCTGGGTGCTGTCTCCGATGCAGTTCGATTTGCTCGGGCTAGGCATCGCCACCGCCATCATCGATCGCCACGGCAGCTTCTGCCGCATCAACGCACGCATGCTTCGCTTTTTCGGGCTGCTCGGCGCGGCGTTCTTCGTGCTCTATATCCGACGTTTCTACCTTGGCCGCTCGGGCATCGGCGTCTACTACGCGACCTTCGGCCCTCTATCACTCGGGATCGCGACCGCGGCGCTCGTCATCACGCTGTGGCAGGAGCCAGGCCGCATTGTCGCGCGCGTGCTGGCCTTCCGTCCCTTCGCCTACTTCGGGCAAATCAGCTATGGCCTCTACCTTTTCCACCCCAACAGTCTCGGCTGGTCGGGCAAGTACTTCGGTCACTCCACCCTGACCAACACCTTCATCGGGCTTGCGATCACCTTGGCGGCGGCAATGATTTCCTGGCACACCTTTGAAAAGCCCATCAACAGCATAAAGAACCGCTTCGGTTACAGCGCGCAGCGGAAGCGGCAGTCCGTCACCAGCGAATCGGCCGCCACCAACGCGTTGGCTTTGCCCGGCCCTTAGCCTCTCGACTACACGTACTTCAGCCCGTCGACCACGGGTTGGCGTGAGGCGCGCCAGGCGGGGTAGAGCGTCGCGAGCAGGCAGATGATCTGCGTCGCACCCGCGACCAGCAAGATCTCGTGCCCGGACACCTCCACCGGCAGACGCGCAATAAGGTAGACCTTCGGATCGAGCGGGTAACCGTAGAGTGCCGCCAGCCCGCACAAGGCGAGGCCATACAGGATTCCGAAGCCCGTTCCCACGAAGCCGACCACGCTGCCCGACACCAAGAAGATCCGCAACAGGGATCGGGCGCGCGCGCCCATCGATGCGATGATGGCAACCTCGCGCACCTTCGAAAGCACCACCAGGGTCAGCGACGCGAGGATGTTGAAGGCGGCCACCACGATGATGAGCACTAGCAGGAGCGAGATGATGAGCTTCTGCATGGCGAGGGCGGTGAAGAGATTCTTGTTCAAGGTCTTCCAGTCAATGATGCGCATGTCCGGGCCGAGCCGCGCCTCGACGGCGTCCTCGGCGCGCAGGGCCTGCATGGGATCGGCGAAGCGCAGCTCGACGCCGAAGATCGACTGGCGCGCGTTGCCGAGGCGTTTCGCATCTTCCAGAGGAATAAAGGCCAGCCGGGCGTCGTATTCCTGAAAACCGAAGGTCGACAGGCCGACCACCCTGAAGGAATACGCGCTGGGGATGGATTCCACCCCGCCCGAGAACGGCACCAGCACCTGGATGCAATCGCCGACCTTCGCGTGCACCCGGTGGGCCAGATCCGAGCCGAGGATCAGCCGGCCAACCAGCTCGGGATGCTGGTCCGCCGCCTCGGTGCCGCCCGGGCAGGTCGCGGGCTTGCGCAGGTCATCGACCGAACCGGCGACCATCGCGCGCCGCAATTCGGAAACGCCGTCGTCGAGATCGACGCCCTTGAGGTTCGCGCCGATTTTGCCAATCATGACCTCCCCGGCAGTGAAGCTGAAGCGCGAGATGCGCACCAAGCCCGGCATGCCACGCAGCTTGGCCCGCACCGTCTCGGCCTCCTTGTCGGCTTCTTCCACGTCGCGTTCGAGGCCATACGCGGTCACGATGAGGTGGGCGTTGACCGCCTGGACCTTGTCTTCGAACTCACGCTGGAACCCGCTGGTGACCGAAAGGACCACCACCAGAGACGCGACCCCCAGCATCACGCCCACCGTGGACACGGTCGTGAACACCGAGAACACCCGCAATAGCAAGAACAGAATCGTCGCCAAGAGCGACATTAGCGCCAGCGCCACAGCGATGGTTTCGATCGTGCGATGATGGCTGCGGGTGGCGAGGACCACGGCAAGATCCAGCGCTGTGACGGCGAAGGCGATGGCCGGGCCAAGTTGGACCGCTCGCGACGTCGACTCCCGCCGCAGGTAGCGGGTGCCCACGAAGCGCTCGACACGATACGCGAATAGGAGGCCCACGCTGGCAAGCAGGGCCAACAGCCCGGCGATGAGGATCCCGGCGGCAAGAGCAGACATTCTGGCCGCAACCTACGGGACCGCCGACGCTTGGTCAAACCCGACCTCAGTCCCGCGCCGCGCACGTGAGCGCGAGGCAATTTCCGCGCACCTTCCTTGACAGGTATCGCAAGGGCCACATACCGTTCTAGGGATGGCAACCCTGGAAGGGTTTCGCTCGGCGCTCGGCGCCCGCCGCCCACGCAGTCCGGCCCGCGCCACGCGAGGCCTGGCCACGAGAGCATCGCTGGCGGCGGCGGGAAGCCTTCTCGCGGTCTTTTCCGGCCGAGCGCTGGCGGGGCCGAACGACCTCAAGCTCATCAACTTGTGCCGACCGGTGCCAGGACAGGAATGCCCCTGGGTCCAGCGGGACGCCTCCGGTCGCGTGACCGGCGTGAGCATCGACGCCGACGGACGCAGCGACTACCGCAGCCTCATGTCCGAGCTGGGTGTGGTGATGAGCCCGAAGATTCCCATGCCGGCCGACACGCTCGGCTTCGCGGGGATCTTGGTGAGCGGCGAGCTCGGCTTCACCCAGATCAGTCACAACGAGAGCTTCTGGGACGGCGTTGAGGCCGTGAACCCGCTCAACCGCACCACCTCCCGGCCCGACGCCATGCTGACCACCGTGGGCGTCTTCCTGCGCAAGGGGCTGTGGTTTCCAGTGCCGGCCCTGGAAGCCGGAGGCGGCGTGGTCAACCTGATCGGATCGCAGATGCTGTCCTGGCAGACCTACGCGAAGTTCGCGATTCACGAGGGCTACCACGATTTGCCCTTCCCATCCCTTGCCGTGCGAGCGGCGCTGGCCTACTTGACCGGCACCGACCAAGTCAATCTCCAGACCACGTCCTTCGATGCGGTCCTGTCAAAGGCTTTCGGCGTGCTCAAGACCCTCAGGGTGGAGCCTTTCGGCGGCCTGAGCTTGCTCATAATCAAGGCCAGCGGCAAGACCATCGATTTCACTCCGTCGTGCGATGCCAGCCAAGCGGCGCTAGCGTCAGCCGGCCAGACCGTGGGTGACTGCAAGCCCACGCAAATCGGCTCTACGGATGATCTGCTCGCCAACGCCACCTTTCCAGGGCAGGAAGCCATTAGGCGCTACCGCTTTTTCGGCGGTGCCAAACTGAAGTTCGGGCTACTCGCCATCATCGGCGAGTACGAATTCTATCCCGGCGGGACCAGCCGCGACCAAAGCTCGTCGGTCGACCACAGCGCCGGACAGAGCGCGTTCTCGCTCAGTACCGGTCTCGATTTTTGACCGCCTCTCGCAGACGACTGGGGGCGGGCAACGGTCGGGCACATATCTTCCCTCGCCCGGGCCGCGGCGATGCGCGATCCGAGCGCTGGGTCGTGTCTCGCTACTGGTGGGCCGGCAAGCCGCTGCGGATGATGCGGCGTAGTCCCTCGACCGGCAACCGCGGGCCCCGCTTCTCTTCTTCGAAGATGATCTGGGCCATGGTGGCGGCGGTAAGATCCTGTTGCGTGGTCTTGTCGATAACGCGGATTTCGTCACCGTTGCGAATCAGCGCAGCGATCTGCTGGAGAGTCACGTAGTGGGAATCCTGGGTGTCGTAGAGCTTCCGGTTGGAATAGCGCTTGATCGTGCGTGTCGTCATCCCGCTATCATGCATCGTAACTGGGTTGCGTCAAGGGCGATTTCGTACTCGCACACGAACACAGACATTTTCCATCTGCTTTTCGATTGGCCTCGGAAAGCCGCCATCGCCGGTGACAAACGCGGGCTTGGATTTGACTAGGATGCCTTGTCGTTCGGCTTGGCGGCCTCGGCCTTCTCGGCCTGCCCACTGCCGTCGGCATCGGGCTTTTTCGGTGATACTTCGATCTCGTTTGCGCTGTGTACCGCGCGCTTGAAGTTCTTGATGGCGCGGCCAAGCCCGTCGCCGAGCTGGGGCAGCTTGCTGGCGCCGAACACCACCATGACCACGAGGAAGATGAGGATGATTTCGCCGGTGCCAAGTCCCATAACTCCTCCTATACCACCCACCGGAACCTCGGGCAAACCGGCTTCAGTCAGGTTTCTTGGTGCCTCGCGCGTCTTCCGCTACGATCCGGCCCATGCGGCCCGCCAACTGCGTTGCCCTGATCGTCGTTGCCTCCGCCATGGCCACGCAGGCCGAGGCGCGCGACACAGTTGGACCTGCGAGCGGGAAACGGCCCTCGTCTTCGGCGCCTCTGACCAAGGAGAGCTTCGCCGAGCGTAGGGCCGTGCGGGGCGTCGCGCTGGAAGATGCCGAGTCGGCAGAGTCGCCCGAGCTGCGCGCCTTGCGCCGGTTCGAGGAAAGTGCCTTTCCCCGCGCCGGTGGTCCTGCGCCCGACGGCGTCGACGCCGACGATGCGCCCAAGGCCCTGCCCCCTGGTCTGGAAGGACACTGGAGCGGCACCGGCGACGTCCCGCGCGAGTTGCGCAGCCCCGAGCACGCCATCACGCCACCTGCTGCCAAGCCCAACCAGGATTGGCTGCGGCAGTTGGCGCTGCCCGAGCTACCCATTCGCTGGGAGCCGCAGGTGGTGCGCTACCTCGAATTCTTCAGAGACGACCCCAAGGGCCGCTCCATCATGGCGACCTGGTACCGCCGCATGGGCCGCTACCGCGCCACCATCGAACGCCGGCTGGATGAACAAGGTCTGCCGAAGGATCTGATCTACCTGGCCATGGTGGAAAGCGGTTTCGATCCGGGCGCGACCTCCAACAAGAGCGCCGGCGGGGTCTGGCAGTTCGTTCCCGGCGCCGCGCGCGCGTACGGGCTCGAGGTCAGTCATTGGGTGGACGCACGCCGCGATCCCGACCGCGCTGCCGAGGCTGCGGCGCGCCTGCTCAAGGATCTCTACGTCCGATTCGGATCGTGGCCGCTTGCCTTCGCCGCCTACAATGCCGGCTACGGCGCCATCCTGCGCTCGATTGCGCGCTTCAACACCAACGACTTCTGGGAGCTTGCGCGACACGAGGCGGGCTTGCCCTGGGAGACCACGCTCTACGTGCCTAAGATCCTGGCCGCAGCGCTGGTCGGGCACAACCCCAAGGTCTTTGGTTTGGCGGACGCTTCTCAGGATCCGCCCTGGGAGTTTGATCGGGTCGAGGTCCCGTCGGGGACGTCCTTTGCAATGTTGGCCCGCGCCTCGGGAACCAGGCCGGATGTCATCGAGGATCTGAATCCCGAGTACATTCGCGGGCGGGTTCCGCCCGATCGACCTTCGGTGGTCTTGCGCGTGCCGATCGGGTCGGCGAGCCTCTTCGCCAAAGCCGCCGGAGACCTGCGGGTGAGCGGCGAGCGACTGCAAGCCGTGACCTTGCGTTTCGGCGAAACCCTCGAGGACGTGGCCAAGGCGCGCGGCTGCTCGGCGCGCGAGCTCAAGCGCATCAACGCCTTCACCGACACTTCTGAGCTGCGCGGCGGGATGACCATTCTGGCGCCAGCGCGCTCGACGCCACCCGCGCCGGCTGCCAGCACGGACGACGCCGACGAACCCATCTTGGTGGCGGTGCCCGACCGCGCTTTCGCCTACCAAGGCCGCGAGCGGGTCTTCTATCGCACGCGAGAGGGCGACACCTTGGCCGACATCGCGCAGATCTTCGACGTCGGCCCGGACAACATCATCGAGTGGAACCACATCGACCCAGACGCCAAGCTGCAGCCCAAGCTGATTTTGCAGCTTTTCGTGCGCGAAGGTTTCGATCGAGAGAGCGTGATGCTGCTCGACCCGGACAAGCTGCGCATCGTGACGCTCGGGTCGGAGGAATTCCTCGAGCTGGAAGCCGCGCGACGGGGAAAGACGCGGCTCTTCTACTCGGCGCGCGCCGGCGACACGCTGGCGAGGATTGCCAAGCGCTACGGCCTTTCCCCAGGCGATTTGGCGCGCATCAATCGGCTGTCCGCGGTGACCGAGCTTGGCGAAGGTCAGAGGGTGGTGGTGTATTCGCCGACGCCCGAGCTACCGAAGGAGATCACGTCGAGGGTCACGGGAACGCCCGCCTCCAAAAAGCCTGCCGTCGCCATGAAAGAGGTCGAGCGGGGCAAAGGATCGCCGTCGAAGAGCGCATCCGCAAACCACAGCAACGGCAAGGCGTCGAACGGCAAGTCTCACGCAGGCGCGGCGCCGAATGGCAAGTCCCAGGCGAGCGCAACGCCAAGCGGCAAGGGCAAGTCCGCGCCGGTCAATGGCGCCAAGAAGCCGAGTGGCGGCAAGCGGTAGTGCCGGTGTCGAGCTGCAACGACACGCCTACTGTGCTCGTGGTCGATCCCTCGGAAATCGGACTGCGCCTGGATGGTTTTCTGGTTCGCCACAACCTGGTTCCCAGCGCCGCCTCCGCTCGGCGCGCGATTGCCTCGGGGGTGGTTTGCGTGGACGGAAGGATTGCCAAGAAGGGGCACCACCTCGAGGCCGGCCAGCGCGTCGACCTCGGCGAAAGCGCGGCTGCCCAGGTGGTGCTCGAACCGAGTCCGGAATTGTCCCTTCCTCTGCTTTACGTCGACGAAGCAGTGGTGGCGGTGGACAAACCGCCGGGCATTCCGTCGCATCCGCTACGCCGGGGCGAGGGCGCGACGGCGGCCAGCGCCATCGTAGCGCGCTTTCCGGAATGCGCCCAAGCCTCGCCAGATCCACGCGAGGGTGGGCTCGGGCATCGGTTGGACATCGGCACCTCGGGTGTCCTGCTGGCCGCGCGCAGCCGGGAAGTCTGGCATCGTCTGCGCGAGGCGTTGTCCGGCCCGGCTTGCGAAAAGACCTACCTCGCCGAGGTTTCTGCCCACTTTCCTGGCGCTGACGAGGTGGCCAAGGAATTCGTGGTGCCCGGAGACCGGCCGGAGAGCTTCGTGGTGACCTGCCCCATCGGACGACAGGGCCGGCGGGGCGGAAAAGTGAAGCTGGCCTCGGGCCGGCAGCCCTTGCCAGCCCGCACCGACGTCGCACTGGTGGAATCGCGCCCCGGTGGTGCGCTGCTGGAGGCGCGCCTTTGCCACGGGCGGGCGCACCAGGTGCGCGCGCACCTCGCATACTTGGGAATGCCGGTCGTGGGCGATGCAACCTACGGCGAAGCCAGCGACGAGTCCGGCACGGCCTTGCACCTGCATGCCTGGACGCTCTCGCTTCTGCACCCGACCACGGGGAAGCCCCTTCGCATCGAAGCCCCGCCGCCCGCATGGGCTGCTTTGCGCCGGGCGTAGCGCGACCGGTAGCCGCTGGGATTTCAACCAACGGCCGCTCCGGCCTCTGCGCTCTCTCCTATCTCTGCGCCCTCTCCTATTCGAACTGGGCCATGCTGCTTTCCACCAGCAGGTAGAGCGTCCGGTAGAACGTGAGCAGCTCCTCTGACGACGCGAAGCGCTCGGACCAACCGCGCAGGGTCAGGCTTCCGTCGAGCAGGCCGAGCACCTCACGCGGGGTGGGGCCCAAACGGAATGCCTCGGGAACGATGCGTGGGTTCGGCATGGCGTGCGGGTGGAAATCCATCAGCGGCTCGAAGTGCGGCGCCAGGAAGTCGGCGCTCAGCGCCACCACCCCGGCGCCCAGGATCTCGAAGCTGGAAAGACCGAGCGGGAAGGCCTCGGCCGGGTTGCGCAATCCACGGTAGTACGCGAACTCGCCCTCGGTCCAGGCGAACAGCCCCATCACCCGCTCGCGCACGTGCTGGGAAAGCAGGCGGAAGACGTCAAGCGGCCGCATGAAGCCGAGCCCGACCAACGACTCGCCGAACTTGCCGCCGAAGCGTGGCATTTCAGCGAGCGTGCGCTCCAGATCCGCGGAGCGCAGAAACCCGCGGGTCACGAGGTATTCTCCGAATCGGTCGCCCGATAGGTTCGAATTCACCGATTCCGGCGCGCCCCGCACCAGGTAGACGTCCTTGATTTGGCCGCCTTTGACGAAGCGGATAAGGCCGGTGTCCGCGGATACAGCCAGGTCGGCGACGGCCCGCATGGGAGATATCAGGGATAAATCGCCGCTGTTGTCCGGGGTGGCGCCCGGCGTGGGCGGCGGAAACGGCGCGGGCTCGCTGGCCGGCGCGGCCATCCCCAGGTCGACCGGGTCTTCGTTCGCGCCGCCCTGCATCCCGACGCCAACGTCCCCGGGGGCGCCGGGAAACACTGGCAATTCGCCGGTCGGTCCCCCTGGTTTTCGGCTGATCGTTTGGGACAGTCCGGTCGAAGGCGACCGAAGGCGCGAGCTGTCGCTCGATGGCTCGGCCCGGCCCCTGGCGAACGACTGCGCCGAGCCTGGCGTCTCGTACTGGTCGAGGCCCACCAACGACACCGAACCGGCAAATGCGTCTTCGAGAGCATTGCCGACCCCGCCCGACGCAGGGCGGCTTTGGCTCACGGCACGGGGCTCGCGTTCGGGCGGGGCTTTGGGCCGCGACGGCAACGGCGGTGGCACCGGCGTCGGGGCACCTACCGGCGGGCGAATCTGCCATTTTTGCGCGTGCTGCGTGAGCCGCTCGACGGCGTCGGGGCTGGCGTCGAACAGGTCGGACGCCAAAAGCCCCACGTCGGCCGGCCCCACCCGCATGCCAAACTTGAACTGGAGGTCTTCGAGGGCATCGCGGAATAGGCACGCGGTCTGGAAGCGCTGGTCGGGGTTCTTCGCCAGCGCCTTGCGGACGATCTCGTCGAGCGGTTTGGGGATGTCTTGCCCGTACTTGTCCCAACGCTCGAGGCGACCGTCGCGCACCATGAGCAGAACGTCGAGGTCGTTGGGCGCGGTGAAAAGGCGTTTGCCCATCAGCATCTCGGCCAACACGATGCCGACCGCGAAGATGTCGCTGCGACCGTCGAGATCGCCGCCCGTGACTTGCTCGGGCGACATATAGCCGTACTTGCCCTTGAGCGTGCCGGCCTGGGTCTTCGACTCGCGTTCCTGGGCGTGGGCGATGCCGAAATCCCCCAGCTTCACGTCGCCCCGCCGGGCGATGAACACGTTCGACGGCGAGATGTCGCGGTGAACCAAGCGCATGGGCTTGCCGTCGGCGTCCACCGCTTTGTGCGCGTAGTCGAGCGCGTCAAGGACCTCCGACGCGATGAACATGCAGATGGGAACCGGGACCCGAACATGCTTCTGTGCCGCCGAGCGCAGCAAGGCCAAGCCGTCGAAACCATCCACGAATTCGAGCGCGATGAAGTACTGACCACCTTCTTCTCCGAAATCGGTCACTTGAACGATCTTCGGGTGGATGAGCTGGGCGGTCAGCTTGGCCTCGTCGATGAACATCGAAACAAAGGTCTTGTCCGCGGCCAGGTTGGGAAGGATACGCTTGATGACCAGCAGCTTCTCGAACCCGTGGCCCGAGACAATCTTCGCCTTGAAGACCTCTGCCATGCCTCCCATCGCCAGGCGCTGAACGAGGGTATAGCGCCCAAATTGCGAGGGAAACGCGGCCTCCTTTCCCTCGGCAGGCATCAGACGCCTATCTTATCACGCTTGGGGGTCAAAAGTACCTCGTGCCCGGTTTCGGGAGCTTGGAAATCGTAGTACCATGAATCAGCACACATGCGAACTCTCTCGTTTGGGATGTCGGACGTAGGCCGTCGGCGGCCACACAACGAGGACAGCATGCTGTTCGACGACGAGCTTTCCCTGTACATCGTTGCGGATGGCGTGGGCGGGAACGCGAAGGGCGAAGTTGCGAGCGCCGAATCGGTCGAGCTGGTCCACTCCTGGGTCAAGCGCTGGCGCAAGACCCTGAGCGCGCATGTGACCGATCCAACGCCCGAGAACGCGAACCTGGTTCGTCGCTTGCTCGAAAGCGCGGTGCAGTCGGCCTGCTACATGGTCTTCGGCATGGGCCAGCAGGACCCCCGACAGCGGGGCATGTCGAGCACGCTTTCTTCGCTGCTCATCAGTGCCAACAACGCCTTCCTGGCCCAGGTGGGCGACAGCCGCGTGTACCTCACCCGCGACGGCAAAACCTCACAGCTCACCGAGGACCATACCCTGGTCAACTTCCGGCTCAAGCTCGGGCTCATCACCCCCGAGGAGGCCGCCAATTCGCCTGGGAAGAACGTCATCACCCGCGCGGTCGGCCACCAGGACTACGTGGAAGTGGACACCTTCGACCTCGAGATCGAGCCCGGCGATCGCTTCATGCTGTGCTCGGACGGGCTGCACGGATACCTCCTGGAAGGCGAGCTGGACAGCCTGCTCGCGGGCGCGCGGGAGGGGGTCACCCATCGCCTGATCGAAATGGCCAACGAACGCGGCGGACGCGACAACATCACCGTCGTGGTCTGCGACGTCGAGGCGTAGCCTGACCGGTCCGAAATCAGCAGCCGGATTTGGCGAGTGGTTTCGGATTCGGTTCCGGCAACGACCGAGGCTACTTGCGGGCGCTCTTGCCGAGCGCGCGGCGGAGCGCAGTGGGCTCGAAGATCTCGCCCAGAAGCTCGATGGTCTTGTAGATCGCCCGACGCGCACGCGCTTGGCTTTCCTCGACGGTGGCGCAGAGGACCAGCTTGTCCCGG
>CAZBIU010000176.1:0-13491 GCA_964491625.1 uncultured Myxococcales bacterium | reverse complement strand
GCCCTGGGTGGCGTCGGCGCCCGTGCCGAATGGCCGAGACTCGTCTTGCATCACGCTACCTCGCAGGAACTGCACTGCGCCCGGCCGTTACGGCTGGGATATCTTCTTTTTGTCCTGCTCCCACTTCTTCCGCAAATGATCGAGGATTGGTTGGGCCTGCTTCAGCCTGCCGACCAGGCTCTTCTCGGTGATGGGGTAGTTGGTCCCGAACTTGAGGCCGTCATCGTAGAGGAACCTGCCGACCTCGTCGTCGTCGATGAAGACGGAAATCTTCTTGCGCGCATAGGTGGCCTTGCGCAGCGCCGGCCAGCGACCGTCGAGCCAACCCATCAAGGCGGGATCGCAGGAACGCTCGAACACGGTCAGCTCGCTCGCGAATCGGTCGAGCTCCTCGGCAAAGCGCTCGCGGAAAAGCGGCGCGCTATCGCCGCCCTTGGCCACCACGTGCCGGGCCGCCAGGCGCAGCATGATGGCGTCCTCGCCGTAGCGCAGATACGGTTCAACGCCCCCTTCACGCGGTGTGATGATGTAGACCACCGCCGTGGCGGCGATCTCGCGAACCTCGTGCTCCAGGTCCGGATCGGACACCGCTTCCAACAGCACTTTGAGGTCGAACGGCAACGAGACCAAGGCCCGCGCAAGTGTCTCGAGGAAACTGCGCTCTTGATCCTTATCCATGGTCGTGCCGAGGCGAGAGATGGGTTGAGAGTTGGCGGTTGGCGTCGGCCAACCAGAAGTGGGCTTCATACTACTCAATTCTTTCCGGAAAGACAGCGTCTAGCCGCTTAAGCCCGAGATTCTCGCGAGGCACAGTGCGCCGGAACGTCTTCGGGCATGGAAGCGATTGATTCGTGTGCCGAGTATCCTTAAACTGGCCCCGTGGACCAGGCCCAACTGGACCATCCTTTGAGGTAACCTAGGTGTCTGATCATTTTCGTCGCACAGATCCCCGCTATGCACGCCGACTAGAAGTCGAGATCACTGCGGGCGAAGAGAAGCGCACCGCCACCACCGGCAACATCTCGCTGGGCGGCCTGTTCATCGAATCCGAACACGTGTTTCCCCTGCAGACTCGCCTGCAGATTCGCTTTCGGATTCCCACCCAACCCGAACCCATCGATGTGAGCGGCGAGGTTCGCTGGATCGAGCAGGGCGGCCCGGGCCAGCCGGCTGGCATAGGCGTCCGCTTCCAAGGCCTGCGCGCGCGCGAGGTCTGGGCGCTGAATCGGTTCTTCCAGGGATAGCTGCCTAGCGGCGCAGCGCCGCAGGGAGTAGCGGCGACGGTTCGCCAGTGCACGTGATCCACAACTGGTGCGCCGCGCGGGTCATCGCCACGTGCAGCAAGCGGCGCGCATGGTCGTTTTCGGGATAGGATTCTTGGTTCGCCTCGAGCAGGATCACGATGTCGAACTCGAGCCCCTTGGTCTGCTTCACGTCGGTGACGTCGATCCCGGGGCGAAAACAGAAGTCCTGATCGGCTACCAACCGCAGCGCGGGAACCTCGGCCGCGGCCAATGCCTCGTAGTGAAGGCGCGCTTGCTCGGGATGGCGTGCGATGAGCGCCACCGAGGCCAGCGGTTCGCGGTGGACCAGATCGCGCAACACCCGCACCAAGAACTCGCAAGCTTCTCCCGAGGATCCGAAACGGAAGCCTTCCACCGCCGCGCCCGAGCGGGGCACTTGTGGCCTTTCGTCGCCGAGCAGGGGACCAAGCACGTGCAGAGCTACCTCGACGATCTGTCTCGTGGAACGGTAGCTCGTGCGCAAGGGCTCCACGCATTCGTGCGAAAGCCCGAGGCGCCCGAGCATGTCGGGCCAACTTGTGAAGCCGTGCTCGGGCGCGATACCCTGGTTGGTGTCGCCGGCCAGGGTGATCGATCGCCGGGTGCTCGTGCTGTCGAGCAAAACCGCGAGCTCGACCGGCGCGAAGTCCTGCACCTCGTCCACCATCAAGTGCCGGTAGGCGAGCGCGCCGCGCGAGCCTTGCAAAGATCCGCGTTGCAGCTGGTGGATGCGCAAGAGCAGGGCCTCGTCCTCCACGTCGATGGCGTAGGGATCGTCCTCCTCCTGGGTGGCTTTTCCCGAGCGCAGGCGTTCGCGTTCCGAGCACCAACGGCGAATGCTGTCGAGCTGGCTCTCCGAGAACAACCCGGCCGCGTGTTTGGCGAAGCCATCGCCAAGGGCTTGGCGGTCGGTCAGCAGCGACGCCCATTCGGCCACTACGTCACGGGTACGCGCGCGCAGGCGGGCGCCGCAAGCTTCGATCTTGGTACGCAAGAGCGCGGAAAAATCGGACTCTTTGACGAAACGGGCAAGCGCCGTGACCCGCACGTCCACCGGCCCCGACGACTGGTCCCAGGCTGCCAAAACCGGAGCGGCCCCCGATTCCAGCGCGACCAGCGATTCCAGCGTTTGCCGGCACCACAGCGCCAATTGCGACTGCCGGTCGGCGAGTATTCCTAGCATCGCCCCGTGCGACTTCGCGCGCATCACCAGCGCTGGGGTCCTGTCGGTGGTCTCGCAGGCGAGAGCGGGCAGCGTCCTTTTGCGAGCTTCGTTGGCCCACGCGGCGAAGGTTCGCACCTTCACGCCCGGCACCTCCAGCTCTGGCAGCACCCTCGACACATAGGCGGCCAAGGCCCGTTGGTAGACGATGACCAGCATGTCCCCGACCTTGAAGTAGTCGGGATCGATGAAGTTGAGGTAGGCGATGCGGTGCAGGCCGATGGTGGTCTTGCCGCTCCCTGCGCTGCCCTGCACGACGATGATGCCCGAGCTCGGGCGGCTCAAGATTTCGAACTGCCTTGGATCGATGAGCGCGGCGATGGCAGGCAAGAAACGGTCGGTTCTGCGACGGCCGTCGCTCTCGAATCCGAGCTGGGCCTGGGCGGCCGTCCGCTGTGGACCCCGAACCGCCTGCGCCACGCCCAGCCGCAGGTTACGCAGATCGAGGCTGCGCCAGATTGGCTCGGGCGGCTCGCGGGCGAAAATCCCTTGTGCCGAGGCCACCCGCCGGAGCTCGGTGTCCACGATGGTCACGGTTCGCCGGGCCAGAATCTCGCCTTCCACCTCGCGCTCACCCAGCCTCTCCTCGAAGGTGTCGCCCTCCTCGTAGCGGTAGTAAAGTCGCGAGATCGGCGCGTTCCGCCAGTCGACGATCTGCACCCCGCCACCGGGCTCCACGTAGCCGCGCTGGCCGATGAGAACGTCGCGTCGCCGCCCCGCCTGGCGCAAGCGCAAATGGCCGAAGTACGGCGAACGCCTATCCACCGGCGGGCTGTCGCCCTTGCCACGCTGGCGCGAGAGCGCCTCGATCCGGTGCATCTGTTCCACCAGGGGTCCTTGATCCTCGGGCTTCGCTTCCGCCAGCGCGTCCCGCAGCTCGATGAGCACGGCCGCATCGTCGACCGGCGTACGCAAGCGCGTCGGCGGCTCGTCCAGCTTCGCCAGAACCACCCGCAAGAGCGACTCTTCCTCCGCCACGACGGATGGTATCGCAGCCTGGTCGGCTTGCTCTTGGGTCTTGCTGTGGGCTCGGTTCTTCACAACAAAGTCGTCTAGTCTAAAGATGAAAGCAGGGCTTCTCAAGCCACAAGCGCAAATCCTTCGCGGGATATCGGTTCGGGCGTAGGAAAGCCAATGATTTCGGTATCACACCGCAGGCAAGTGGATGGTGAAGGTGGTTCCCCTGCCGGGCGCGCTCTTCACGTCGATGTGGCCGCGGTGGTCCTCGACGATACGGGCGGTGGTTGCAAGCCCGAGGCCTGTGCCGTCTGGCTTGCGCGAGAAAAACGGCTCGAAGATGTGGTCCAGATCCTCGGCCGAGATACCAACCCCGGTGTCGCGAACCATCAAAATCGCTTCCACCGGAGGGGTGGGTTTGAGCCCTGCGCCGAGGTAGATGGTTCCGCCGTCCGGCATGGCCTCTACGGCGTTGCGTAGCAGGTTCCAAAGCACCTGGTGCAGTTGCCCGGAGGCGGCATCGACGAGTACGCCGGGCTGCGCATGGACCTGCAGCTGCACGTCCTTCATGCGTCTTTCTTGTTCAAAGATCTTGGCGATGTCGCATACCAGCTCGCCGAGATCCAACCGCTGCCGCTCCTCGCTGCGCGGACGGGCGTAGTCGAGGAGGCTGGAAATCAAGGCGTTGACCCGGTCGACCTCACGCACGGCGATGTCCACTAAGTTTCTGGTTTCTTGATCCGCGCCCGGCAGGCGCCGCAGTACCTCGACCGAGCCCGAGATGCTGGCGAGCGGGTTGCGTATCTCGTGCGCGATGTTGGCCGCCAGTCGCCCGATGCCGGCCAGGCGCTCCGCGCGCGCCACCGCCTGCTCCATCTGTCGCAGATCTGTGAGGTCCTGAAAGTGAATCACCCTTCCGGTGACGTGGCCCGAGTGATCGGAGAGCGGCGTGACGGACAGGCCGAGTCGGCGCTCGACCTCGTCTGCGCGCACGGCATCAACTTCGTCGCGCAGAACGCGCCCCTGCGCCCCGGCCTTGGCCAAGAGATCGTCCAGGCGGGGGATCTGGCGGCTCAGCTTCTGCCCGAGCGGCGGCGCGCCACCGAGCCCCAGGATCTCGCAGGCGGCGTCGTTCATCGTGGTGATAGTGCCGTCGAGAGTCGTGGTGACAAGTCCTGACGGCAGGCAGCGAATGGTGTCCTGGTGCAGAGACGCCAGATCGCCCACGATCTGCTGCTGTACCGCTAGGCGCTCGCCGGCCTTGCGGCGTTGCCTGGCCAGGCTGACCCCGAGGGATCCGATCGAGATCAGCCCGGCATGAAAGATCACGATCCGGAAGACGAGCTCCTCGCGCGTGAGATCCCACGGGAAGACCGTCTGTCCAGTGATGGGCGGGAGGATCTTGAAGTAGCCGAGCAGGGAAATGCACGCGAAGAGTAGCGCGCTGGCCAGTGACACGCTAGCCGCCCCGAACCCCTTGGGCAGGGCCGACACGACCACCACGTCGACCAGGTAAAGGAAGGTGTATCCGCTCTGGGCACCGCCGGTGGCGTGAACCAGCAAGGTCACGAGCACGAGATCCACGCCTATCTGGATATCGGCGAATCGCACCGGATCATGGATGCGGCGCAGGGTGATGGCGTACGCCAAGCTGGCCAGGTAGGTGGTGGCCAAGAGGCCGAACACGAAGCGCCCGAAAGGCGAAGAGAGGGTTTCGATCGAGCCCACGGTGAGGGCCAGCACCACCACCGACAACATGAGGACGGTGGCCAACCCCGCCCGCACGAGCATGAGGTAGGTGACGATGCGCAGCGCCTCGGCGTGCGCGCGGTCGGCCCCAGGTCCCGAATCTGCCGTCACCAGCGCGGTCAGAGACGGTGAGGACGACGAGCCCAGCTGCCCCGGCAATTGCCGAGCAGGCTCATCGGCGAGCGGTCCTGTCTTGTCCATGCTCCGGTTTCGGGCGAAATGCGTGGTCTTGGCTAACCGCCCTTGATGTTGCCGGCCATCTCGAAGATGGGCAGGTACATGGCGATGACCAAGCCGCCGACCACGGTGCCAAGGAACACCATCAGCAGTGGCTCGATCATGCTGGTCATGGCTGCCACGGCCACGTCGACTTCTTCCTCGTAGAAGTCCGCGATCTTGGTCAACATAGCATCCAAGGCGCCGGTCTGTTCGCCGACGCTGATCATCTGGACCACCATGGGTGGCATGAGCCCTGTTTCCATGAGCGGCGTCGACATGTCCTTGCCTTCGGAAATGCGCGCCCGCACGAACATGATGCCGTCCTGGACCACGACGTTGCCCGCGGTCTTGCCCACGATCTCCATCGCGTCAAGGATGGGAACGCCCGACGAAAGTAAGGTGCCCATGGTGCGGGTGAAGCGCGCCACCACGGTCTTACGCAACACGGTCCCAAGCACGGGAAGCTTGAGCAACATGCCGTCCCAGGCCAGCCTTCCCTTGCGCGAGCGAAGGAGCAGTCTCCAACCGGTGACCAGCAGGATCAGGCCGACGACGATGTACGGCAGGTAGTTGCGCATAGCATAGGACATGTCGATGACCAGCTGGGTGGGCGCCGGGAGCTTGCCGCCACCGAAGTCCTTGAACATCTTCTCGAACACCGGGATGACCTTGGTGAGCAGCACCACCACCACGATGCCCGCGATGAAAAGAACGATGAGCGGGTAGCTCATGGCCCCCTTCACGCGCCGGCGCAGCTTCTGCGCCTTTTCCATGTATTGCGATAGGCGCTGAAGGATGGTGTCCAGAATACCGCCCGCCTCGCCGGCGGCGACCAAGTTCACGAACAGGTTGTCGAAGATCTTGGGAAAGCGTCGCATGGCGTCCGAAAGCGTGAGGCCGCCTTCGACGCTGCTGCGAATCTGGGCCAGGATCTTTCCGAAGCGCTTGTTCTCGGCCTGCGACGAGAGGATTTCCAGGCACTGCACGATGGGCAAGCCGGCGTCGATCATGGTGGCGAAGAGCCGGGTAAAGACTACGATGTCGGCGATCTTGACGCCCGTGCCGATGGTGGGCAGGGTGAGCTGGATCGGCTGCTTCTTCACCACCACGGGCGAGAGCTGCTGCGTCTTCAACTTGTTGTGGACGGCCTCCTCGCTATCGGCCTCCATCACCCCCTTCTTGAGATCGCCGCTGCGGGTACGCGCTTCCCAAATGAAGGCTTTTAGCTTCTGCCCTGCCATGACTTGCTATCCCCTTCCCATGGGTGGCCGCCCGGCTGGCCGGCCAAGTGTTGCGCCGCCCGTCGAGATGATTTGCTCCAGTTCTTCCGGCTCCGAGCTGTGGCTCATGGCCTCCTCCAGCGTGACCAGGCGGCGCAGATAGAGACTCGCCAAGCTTTGGTTCATGGTCTGCATACCGGACTTTCCCTGTCCGATCTGCATGATCGAGTAGATCTGGTGAATCTTGTCCTCGCGAATGAGGTTGCGAATCGCGGCGTTGGGAATCATCACCTCCAGCGCCGGCACGCGCCCTTGTCCCGAGGCACGGGGCAAGAGCGACTGGCTAATGATGCCTTCGAGCACGAAGGAAAGCTGCGCGCGAATCTGCGACTGCTGGCTCGGGGGAAACACATCGATGATACGGTTGATGGTCTGTACCGCGGAGTTCGTGTGCAGGGTCGCAAAGCATAGGTGGCCGGTTTCCGCCGTGACCAGCGCGGCCTCGATGGTCTCGAGGTCGCGCATTTCGCCGATGAGAACTACATCGGGATCTTGGCGCAGGATGTATTTCAATGCCTTCTTGAAGTTGTCCGTGTCGGCACCGATCTCGCGCTGATTAACCAGGCACTTCTTGTGAGGGTGCAGATACTCAATGGGATCTTCGACGGTGATGATGTGCTCGTGCCGTTCAGAATTGATCTTGTCGATCATCGCCGCCAGCGACGTGGTCTTGCCCGACCCGGTAGGCCCGGTGACCAGCACCATCCCGCGCGGCTTGTTGCAAAGCTCCTCAATCACCGGCGGCAGGCCCAAATCGGCGAAGCTTTGCACCTTGAAGGGCACGGTTCGGAACGCGCCGCCCACCGCACCTCGCTGCATGAAGAGGTTGGCGCGGAAGCGGGCCACGCCGCGCACGCCGAACGAGAAGTCGAGCTCCTTGTCCTCCTCGAAGCGCAGCTTCTGCGTGTCGGTCAGCACCGAGTAGCAAAGCTGCTTGGTGTCCACCGGCGAAAGCTGATTCACTCGCAGCGGCACCAGCACGCCGTCGATGCGAAGCTGGGGTGGCGATCCTGTGGTGATGTGCAGGTCGGAAGCCCCCTGCTCGACCATGGCCTTGAGGAGCTGTTGAAGATTGACGTTGAGCCCACTCGAAGGTGCTGGTGTTGGGTCCAATGTTGCTCCTTCAGTCCGAAGCGGTGATGCGCGCAACTTCTTCCACCGAGGTGACGCCTTGGCAGATCTTGCGAATGCCCGACATGCGCAGCGACCGCATTCCGCGCCGGACCGCCTCGGCTTTGATCTCGACCGCGGCCGCCCCTTGCAAGACAAGCTCCTTGAGCGGGTCGCTGAAGGGCATCACCTCGTAAAGTGCGACGCGTCCCTTGTAGCCGGACATGTTGCACACCTGGCAGCCGGCGCCGTGGAAGCAGGTGGCGGTTTCGATCTCAGCGTCGGTCGTGCCGAGTGTCTTCAGCTCATCCTTCGGCGTCGGGATGGGCTGTTTGCAGTTGCTACAAATCTTGCGCAGCAGGCGCTGCGCCTGCACCAGCTGTACCGCCGCCGTGACCAGGAACGGCTCGACCCCCATGTTGAGGAGACGGGTGATGGTCGAGGGGGCATCGTTGGTGTGCAGGGTGGAGAGCACGAGGTGGCCGGTGAGCGCCGCCTTGACCGCGATCTCTGCGGTCTCGAAATCGCGGATTTCGCCGATCATGATGATGTCGGGGTCCTGGCGCAGAAACGAACGCAAGGCCGCGGCAAAGTTGAGCCCGATATCCTCATGCATCTGCACCTGGTTGATGCCGGGCAGGTTGAATTCAACCGGGTCCTCCGCGGTGCAGATGTTGTCCGCGATCTGGTTCAGCTCGGACAGCGCCGAATAGAGCGTGGTGGTCTTGCCCGACCCGGTGGGGCCGGTCACCAGCACCATGCCGAAGGGTGCGTCGATGGCGGTCTTGAAATCCGCCAGCTGGTCCGGTTCGAAACCGAGCTTGGTCATGTCGAGCTGCAAGTTGCTCTTGTCGAGGAGACGAAGGACTATCTTCTCCCCGAAAAGCGTGGGCAGAACCGAGACGCGGAAATCCATCTCCTTGTTCGCGCCGACCTTGAGCTTGATGCGTCCGTCTTGCGGCAGGCGGCGCTCGGCGATGTCCAGGTGGGACATGATCTTGAGGCGGCTCGACAGCGCGGCCTTCAGCTTCGTCGGCGGGGACATCTCCTCGTGCAGGACGCCGTCGACCCGGAACCGCACCCGGTAGCTCTTCTCGTACGGCTCGACGTGGATATCCGATGCGCCCTTCTGGATCGCGGACAGCAGGATGTGGTTGCACAGCTTCACCACGGGCGCGTCGTCGGCCGCCTTTTCCAGGTCCAGGGTGTCGATCGCGTCGTCGCCACTGCTGCCGACCTCCACCTGCTCCTGGATCTCGTTCATCACCTGGTTGATGTCGAGCTCGTTCTGGCGCTGGTAGTACTTCTCGATGGCCTCGCCGATGCTTACTTCCGAGGCGACCACCACCTCGATGTTGTAACCGGTGACGAACTTCAGGTCGTCGATGGCCAGGATGTTCGAGGGATCGGCGATGGCGATGATGAGCGACGAGCCCGCCCGGTTGACGGGTATCACCCGATGGCGCTCGGCCACCTCCTTCGGCACCAGCGCAATGACGTCACGGTCGATATCGAAATCGCTGAGGTTGATGGCGGGTACGCCGTACTGCTTGGACAGGAACTGGGTGAGGTCGTCCTCCTGGATGGCCCCCACCTTGATAAGCGTGTTCCCCAGGCGTTCGCCCGATCTCTTGCTCTCTTCCTGAGCGCGCTGCAGCTGCTCGGGCGAGATGATTTGGTCCCGGAGCAGAAGCTCCCCGAGTCGACTCATGTTTTACCCACAAACGGTCGTCAGTAACGACCGCCTTCTTGAGCGTTGCCCGATCGTAACAGTGGGTCAGCGTGGAGGCAAGAACCTGAGGGGCTCTTACCCAGCCAAGCGCGTCGGAAGCATTGCCATTGTGCGGGCCGAGCCGAGCTCGGCCGCAGCCAGGTTGTTAATTGTCGAACGGATCAGCGTAGCTTGAGCCTTTGCCCTTCTTGCCGCCCTTAGCCGGCTTTCCGGCGGTCGCAGGCGCGGCGGTCGCAGGCGCGGCGGCCTTGGGCGCGGGTTTGGGTGCAGGTGCGGGGGTCTTGGACGCCGGCGCTGGCCTCGGCGCGGCCGCATGAACAGGCTTGCCGTGTACCTCGCGCCGGTGTGGGCGCGCCTGCAGCTTTTCGAGCTCTTGCGCGGGAAGCGCCGTCTCCTCAGGCGTGGCGGCCGCGGGCTTTGCCTCTTCGGGCTGGGCCGGCGCCGCGGGTGCTGGCGTTGGCGGCAAGGGTTGCACCTGCGCTGGCGGCGCTGGCGGCGGCTGCGGTACCGGCGGGGGCGCCACAATGACAGGCGAAGGCGACGCGGGAGAGGGCAGAAGAAGCTTCAGCACCACGGTGGCGAGAATCATTCCGCCCAAAACCAGAAGTCCGCCCAGCATCAAGTACTTCAGTTTGGCCGCGCCGTTGGCGGTCGCGACGGGCTCGGTTGCCCCAGGCGGGATTTCCTGTTGCACCACTTGGGGCTGTTCGCGTGTCACGCTGACGCGCCCCTCGCGCGCCGCCGCCTGCTGCTCTTCGGCCACCAGGGGGTTCTCCGTGACCAGCGTGCGATCTTCCGTCGGTGGCGCGATCTGGAAGTTCGGGGAGGACGGCCTGCTGACCGACGGAAGCACCGGTTCATAAGCGAGCGGAAGTACGGGCTCGTGAACCGACGGCAGAGCAGATTCGTGCACCAATGGGGCCATCGCTGCGCCAAACCCATCGGGCAACGGCAGCGAGTCCACCGGCGCGGGCATGGTGGGCTCGGGTTCCGGCGCTTTAGCCGGCAATACCAATTTCGCGAGCAAGTCCTCGTACGCCAAGTTGGTAGCTGCGCCGGCCTCTTCGAGGCTCTCGGCTTCCTCGCCCACAAGTCCGGGCGGCGCAGGAGGCGGTGGCAAGAAGGTCGTCGCAAGCACCGGCCCGGGCGTTTCCAGCATCACCTCGAGCCCGTCGTCGGAGGCTTCCCCGCCGGTTACGACTCCCTTGTGGGAATCTTCCTCGACAAGCAGGTCGGCGATATCGTCGACGGACGCGTCGTGTGATCCGTCATCCTTGTGTGTCGGCCCAGGGCCAGTCGACATTGGGTGAGTCCTTTCTGAAGCCGCACCGCGAAGGCGGTGTGGTTAGTGATTGAAGCGAAGTTTCTTGTCGGACAGCTACAAAGTCAATCCCTCCCGTACACTTCACCGCGTTTGACAGGCAGGAGCTACGTACTAAGGTTGCGTCTCCCGCCGCCCGAAGGCCAATTAACGATGCCAACTCACGATTCACGTCCCCGACACCGCGCGCCATTCAACGATCGCCGCGCCTCGTCTCATGCCAGCCAACGACAAAGTGCAGGAATGGTCATGCGGGAAGGCATTTACCGCCTGACGGATGACGTCGCTCGGCGCGTCCGGCTGGGACATCCCTGGGTCTTTCGCGATGCCCTGGGGGCGCGCAAGGTCAGCGAGCCGACCGGGACGCTGGTCGACCTGGTGGGTACCAACCGCAGCTTCGTGGCGCGCGGCTATGTGGACAGTGAGCATGCCGTGGCTGTGCGCGTCCTCACGCGCGATCCGGACGAGCGCGTCCATCCGGGTTCCGGCGCCATCGCGGCCAGATTTGTGCGCGCGGTGCAGCTAAGGTGGCAGGTGATGGGAACGTCGCATCCGACCGCCTTGCGCCTTTTCGCGGGCGAGAGCGAGGGGTTGCCTGGCGTGGTCGTGGACCGCTACGGCGATTTCGTGGTGGTGCAATGGCTTTCCGCCGGTGCCCTGCCGTGGCGGGAGGAGCTTCACAAGGCGATCATCGATTCGGTCGGGCCGCGCGGGATCTACGACCAGAAGCGCGTACGCCCGCTTGGTGGCGAGGGCCCGCCCGAGCCGGCGGTTCGGGTGTCGGGCGAGGAAGCGCCGCTCGAGATCGTGGTCGAAGAGGCTGACTGTCGCTTCGCCGTGGACGTGACCGCCCCGCTCGGGGTTGGCTTCTTCCCCGACATGCGGCTCGGCCGTAACGCCGTCGCCCGGCGCGCTGCCGAACGGCGGGTGCTCAACCTGTTTTCCTACACCGGCGCATTTTCCGTGCGCGCCGCCAGGTCCGGAGCGAGCGAGGTGGTTTCGGTGGACAGCGCCGCCAAGGTGCACGTGCGAGCGCGCCGCAACTACGAGCTCTCCGGGCTCGACCCGAGCCGTGCCGAATTCATCGCCGCCGACGCGCAGAAGACGCTCGATCGCTTCGCCGACCGCCGCCGCTTCTTCGATCTCGTGGTCTGCGATCCGCCGACCTTTTCGCACGGCCCCGGCCGGAGCTTCTCGGCCGCCTCGGATCTGGGCCGCTTGGCCGGAGCCGCCGCGCGCGTGATCGTGCCCGGTGGCTTCCTGGCGCTGGCCACCAACGCCACCAAGCTGACTTCCGCCGACGTGGATCGTGCGCTCGCCGAGGGCGCGGCTTCCTGTGGTCAGGATCTGCGCATTGTCGAGCGGCTCGGGCTTCCACCCGATTTCCCCGTGAGCCCTGGATTTCCCGAGGGCAACTACCTGAAGTTCGTTCTGGCAGTGAAGGTGTAGAGACTAGCGTCTTGCGAACGCGGCGCCGATCCGGCGGCCCGCCTCCGTTGGATCGGCGGCGTTGTCCACCGCCGCGATGACTGCGGCCGCGCTGGCCCCGGCCTCGGCCACTTGTGCGACGTTATCGAGGGTGATACCGCCGATGGCGACAAGGGGGACCTTCACCC
Source organism: uncultured Myxococcales bacterium (assembly GCA_964491625.1). Taxonomy (GTDB): domain Bacteria; phylum Myxococcota_A; class Polyangia; order Fen-1088; family Fen-1088; genus Fen-1118. The sequence goes on along the minus strand of CAZBIU010000176.1, from coordinate 1,002 downwards.
GGCCCGCCAGCGCCCGCAGCGCTGACAGGCCCACCGCCGGATCTGCGTCGGGCTTGCTTTGCGTGGCAAAGATGGGGCCGAAGCCGATGTGATCGGCGCCGCCCGCCGCCGCCGCCTGGGCCTCAGCAAGGTCGTGGGTCGAGATTCCCACGGCCAGCCGGGACGTCTGCAAGGTTTCGCGGATCCGAATCGCGTCGGCGAGCGGCAGGTCGCTCTGGCCCAAATGAATCATGTCGGCGCCCACCGCGAGCGCCACATCCAGCCGATCATTGACACAAAACGGGATCGTGTTCTCGGCACAGATCCGGCGCACCTCGTGAGCCAGGCGGCAGAAGGCTCCCGTCGGCAATTGTTTTGCGCGCAGTTGCAGGCAGCAAGGCCGGGCGGCAAGCAGGCGCCGCGCGTGGGCGAGAGCGGCAGGCGAATCGACGGAAGTTCCCTTCACGTCGACAATGGCGTAGTAGCCTTGCACGAGAAGCGACATCGCACCATGTTCTTGCACGACGGGAAAGCGCCGTCGACCGTTCTTCATGCCAACCCCCTTCAAGCTCGTGACCGACCTATCGCCCGCGGGCGACCAGCCTCGCGCCATCGACGAGCTCGTGGCCGGGGTTCGGCGTGGCGACCCAGCGCAGGTTCTGCTCGGCATCACCGGCAGCGGCAAGACCTTCACCATGGCCCACATCATCGAGCAGGTGAAGCGCCCGACCCTGGTGATCGCCCATAACAAGACCCTCGCGCACCAGTTGTTCGGTGAGTTCAAGCAGCTCTTCCCCGACAACGCGGTCCACTTCTTCGTCAGCTACTACGACTACTACCAGCCGGAAGCGTACGTGCCTACCACGGACACGTACATCGAGAAGGACTCGCTCATCAACGAAGAGATCGATCGCATGCGGCACGCGGCGACCTACGCGCTGCTCACCCGCCGCGACGTCATCATCGTCGCCTCGGTGTCGTGCATCTACGGCATCGGCGCGGCCGAGGCGTACCTGGGCATGA
>CAZBIU010000175.1:0-13675 GCA_964491625.1 uncultured Myxococcales bacterium | reverse complement strand
AAGAAGTGCAGCGCGTGCGACTGGTACATCTGCCCGTAGTGCATCAGGCGGCGCATCTTCTCCGCCGTCGGCGTCAGGTTCTCGCCGCCCACGATGCGATCCATGGCCTTGGCCGCGGCCAGATGGTGGCTGACCGGGCAGATGCCGCACAGGCGCTGCACCAACACCGGGACCTCCCAGAACGGCCGCCCCTGGATGAAGCGCTCGAAGCCGCGGAATTCGACGATGTGCAGACGGGCCTGGACGACCTGCTTGTTCTCGTCGAGGAGAATGACAACCTTGCCGTGGCCTTCAACGCGGGTCACGGGCTCGATGACAATTCGCTTGGCAACGCTCATCTGCATCTCCTTCTCAGTCGTACTTGATGAGGTCGTAAGGCAGTGCCAATGGCTTCCCCGTCAATAGCGCTACCAATGCCGCCCAGATCGTATCCGCCGACGGTGGACAGCCCGGCAGGTGATAGTCCATCTTCACGACTTCGTGGCAGGGATAGACCTTGTCGAGCAGCAGCGGAATCTCGGGATCGCTTGGGATGCGACCGCGCGGGTTGTACACGGTGGGCCCTTTGATGTACGCCTCTTCCAGGCATTCCTTCAGCGGAACCATGTTGCGCAAAGCCGGGATGCCGCCCATGGTCGCGCAATCGCCGGTGGACACCAGCACGTCACAGTGCTCGCGGAAGTGCTTGAGCACGTGCACGTTCTCTTCGTTGCAGCAACCGCCCTCGACGATGCCGACCGCGCAGCGCCCCTGGATGGTCTTGATGTCGTTGATCGGGCTGCGATCGAAGTCGATCAGCTCGATCAACTTCAAGATGCGGTCGTCGATGTCCAGCACCGACATGTGACAGCCGAAGCAGCCGGCCAGGGATACTGTCGCCAACTTTGGTTTGTTTGCCATGGTCATGCCCTACCGGCTTTGCGCCTTGCGGGATTCGATTTCCGTGCCGATGGGTTTGCTGTCGAAGAGCCGCTGGCCTACGGGTACCGCGAATCCGACCCGCTTCTTGACGATGCATCCGACCGGGCACACCTCGGCGGCCTTGTCGATCACGCCCAGGTTGGTTCCGGCCGCGCCGGACTTCGCGTTCACGCCGATGCGCTTGTGGGCGCCGCGGCCGATGAACTGGAACACGTGCTTACCGTCCAGCTCCTGCGAGGCGCGAATGCAACGCGCGCACTGGATGCAACGGTTGAAATCGAACATCACATCAGGATGGCTCGCGTCCAGGCGCCGGGTCGGGAACATGTACGGGTGGCGTGGCGACAGGATACCCATGCGGTACGCCAGCGCCTGCAGCTCGCAATTGCCGCTCTTCTCGCAGAACATGCAGAAGTGATTGCCCTCGACGAAGAGCATTTCCACCAAGCTGGCGCGGAGATCCTTCAATTCCGCGGTTTCACTTTCCACCACCATGCCCTCGGCGATGGGCATGGTGCACGCCGCCTGCGGGCGCCCGTTGGCAAGCACCGTGCACACGCGGCAGCTTCCCCAGGGGGTAAGGCCCTTCATCGCACACAGATGGGGAATGTAGATGCCAGCCAACGCAGCGGCCTGCAGGATGGTTTGCCCCTGCTCGCCCTGGACGCTCGCGCCGTCGACGGTGAAGATGACTTTGTTGCTCATTGCTTGGCTCCAGCTTTCTCGGCCGGGAAATGCATCGAGACGTGGCCGGCGATGGCCTCGGCTGCGGCAACCGCTGAGGTTGGATTGAAGGAGGGAAGGAAGACCCTACCGTTGCTGCGAATCCGCCGTTCGTACTCTTTGCGGAAACTCTGCAAGGTTCCGAGGATTGGATTGGGCGCGGTCTGCCCCAGGCCGCAGCTGCTGGCGGTCTTCACCGTCTTGCTGGTCTTTTCCAAATAGTCGATGTCGCCCGGCGCTGCGCTGCCCTTCAGGAAACGCTCTAGGCGATCGGCCAGAAGGCGAGTGCCCGCTCGGCAGGGCGTGCAGTAGCCGCAGCTCTCCTCGACGAAAAATTCCATGAATGCAGCGGCGACGGCGAGCACGTCGCGCCCGGGTCCGAACACCATGATCGACCCGCCGGTGGCCAGGTCGTCGTAGCACAGCTTGCGCCCGAATTCCGACGGTCCAATCATGCGCCCGGAGGCGCCGCCGACCTGCACCGCGATGGTGTCCGTCGCGCCCACCCGCGCCAGCAGCTCGGCAACCGTGATGCCGAAGGGAAGCTCGTAGACACCAGGGCTGCTGCAGTCGCCAGACACGCTGAACACCTTGGTGCCTGCGCTGCCCTGGGTCCCCATCGAGGTGAACCAACCCGGCCCGTTCTCGACAATGCGAACCGCCGCGCAGTAGGTTTCCACGTTGTTGATCGCCGTGGGCATGCCGAGGTAGCCCTTCTGCGCCGGGAACGGCGGGCGCGTCTTCGGATCACCCGGCTTGCCCTCGCAAGAGCTCAGGAGCGCGGTTTCTTCGCCGCACACATAGGCGCCGGCGCCGAGCTGGATGCGAATATCGAACTTGAAGCCCGACTTGCCGAGAATGTCGCGGCCGAGCAGGCCCGCTGCGCGTCGCTTGGCCAAGGTATCCTCGAGGAACGGTAGCAAGTAGGAGTATTCGCCACGCAGATACAAAATGCCCTCTGCGGCGCCAATCGCGTAACCGGCGATGGTCATGCCTTCGAACATCAGGCCGGCCGCCTCGGTCAGGATGACACGGTCCTTGAACGTGCCTGGCTCGCCTTCGTCGGCATTGCAGACGATAAACTTGCGATCCCCTTCCGCCGCGCGGGTGAATTCCCACTTCATTCCGGTCGGAAAACCGGCGCCACCGCGGCCGCGCAGGCGCGACGCCTTGATGATCTTGATCAGCTCCACCGGCTGCTCGGACAGTGCGCGCTGCAAGGCCACGCCTGGCGTGCTGGGTGCGAACACGACCGCGCCGCGTTCGCGCAGGTTGTTGACCACCATGGACCGCACGAGCGGATGGCTGTTGTTGCCATCGCCAAGCGTCAGCTTGAGCTGTTCGAGGTTCTTGGTCGTGCGTAGGGTGTGGACCATCTCGCGCACCCGATCGGTGGACAGGCGCGTGATGACCTTGTCGTTGATCAGCAGGGCCGGCGCCTGGTCCGACATCCCTATGCATGGCGTGTATTCCAGCGAGAACAGTCCGTCCGCAGTGGTCTGCCCGAAATCGACGCCGACCTCGGCCTTGAGCGCGTCGGCGATCCTGTCCATGCCCTGGATGCGGTCGATCACGTCGTTGCAGAGTCGGATGACGAAGCGCCCCTTCGGCCTGCTGGAAAGGAACGCATAGAAGGTCGCGGCACTTTCGACCTCAACCCGGCTCGCCGACAGGGACTTTGCGATTTCGTCCAGCGCATCCGGCGCGATGCACCCGGCCTGGGCTTGGACGCCGAGGAGGATGTCCATCATGCGGCCTTTGTCGTTGCCGAACTTCGCGCAGATCTGCCTACTGACACTGGAGTTGTCTGCCATGGGCCCTTCCTGCTTCAAACGTTCGTTGAATCGAACCACACTAACCGACCGGGAAACGGGACTTCTGATTCCCCGGATAGCGCGAACCTGACTAGTTTCTCAGAACTGCGGGAACGACGCTTAACCACGATCCATGGCGCAAGCACTGCGCACGTGAAAAAATTAACGAATGTACCGTTGCTTGGCAAGTCCTCTTTTGCAGAAACTTCATTTCCTCGACGGAAACCTGCAAGAACCCGGAAGCCTGCTGTGCCTACCGCAGCCGCACGGTGCAATTCACTCACCGTTCAAATCTCCACGTTGACACCGAGATGTCGCTTGTGCTTCGGCTCTTGCTCGGAAGCGGAGACGCTGGAGGGGCGCACCTGGCAGCGCAGCCGGCAAACTGGGGTACATTGAAGACGTGGAGCCGAAGTCGGACCCTGCCGAAAGTCGCGTGCGCGTAACCATCCGCGGTGCGGTTCAGGGGGTGGGGTTTCGCCCGTTTGTGTACCGCCTCGCCCAGGAAATGAGCCTGGTTGGCTGGGTCAACAATTCGTCGGCCGGTGTCTGCATCGAGGCAGAGGGCGCAAAAGCGACGCTGCGGCTATTCTTGCGTCGCCTCGAAGCAGAGAAGCCCGCTATCGCCCTGATTCAAAGCCTGGAGGCCGTCTTTCTGGATCCAGCCGGCCTTCGCGGCTTCGAGATTCGGGAAAGCACTGGCGGTGAAAAGCGGGCGCTGGTGATGCCCGACCTTGCCACCTGCCCCGCCTGCGTCGCCGAAATCTTCGATGCTGGAAACCGGCGCTTCCGCTACCCATTCACGAACTGCACCAACTGCGGAACGCGCTTCAGCATCATCGCCGCCCTGCCCTACGACCGGGCCGCCACCACCATGCACGGGTTCCAGATGTGCGAGGCGTGCCAGCGCGAGTACCACGACCCGGCCGACCGGAGGTTTCACGCGCAACCCAACGCCTGCCCCGCGTGCGGGCCCGAGCTCGCGCTTTGGGACGCGAGCGGCGCCGTGCTGGCGATTCGCGACGCAGCCCTGTCAGCAAGCGCGAAAGCAATACGCGGCGGCAAGATCGTCGCCGTGAAGGGCCTGGGCGGATTCCATTTGATGGTCGATGCGCAAAATGACGGCAGCCTGCGGGAGTTGCGGCGGCGCAAGCATCGTGAAGAAAAGCCCTTTGCGGTGATGGCGCCGTCCTTTGCTCAGGCGATGCGCCTGTGCCACGGGTCGGACATCGAGCGGCGCTTGTTGCGTTCGCCAGAGTGTCCCATCGTTCTGTTGCGGCGCCGGCACGATGCGGCCGATCTCGCAGCCTCGGTTGCGCCGGGAAACCCGACCCTGGGCGTGATGTTGCCTTACACGCCTCTTCACCATTTGCTGATGGCCGAGCTGGGTTTTCCCGTGGTTGCCACCAGCGGTAATCTTTCCGACGAGCCCATCTGCACCGACGAAGCCGAGGCGGTTTCCCGCTTGAGAGACATCGCGGATCTGTTTCTGGTTCACGACCGTCCCATCTTGCGGCACGTGGACGATTCCATCGTGCGCGAGGTGTGTGGGCGCGAGCTGGTGCTCCGTCGGGCGCGCGGTTTCGCGCCGCTACCGGTCGAGGTTGAAGGCGAGCCGCCGTCGGTGCTGGCGCTGGGGGCGCACCAAAAGACCACCATCGCTGCGGCTGTGCGCTCGGACGTGTTTCTCAGCCAACACATCGGCGACCTGGAAACCGAGGCCTCGTACCGGGCCTTCACCCAGGTCATCGACGCATTTTGCGATCTCTACGAACTGCGGCCCACAGCGGTGGCCTGCGATCTCCACCCCGACTACATGTCCACCCAGCACGCGCGGCGGACCGGGTTGCCGGTGATCGAGGTTCAGCATCACTTCGCGCACGCGCTCGCCTGCATGGCCGAAAACCGCCTGGCGCCGCCTGTGCTGGCCGTCGCCTGGGACGGCAGCGGCATGGGCACCGACGGCACAGTCTGGGGCGGCGAATTTCTGCTCGTGACGCCGGACGAATTTCGCCGGGTCGCCCATCTGCGGCCATTGCTGTTGCCCGGCGGCGCCAAGGCAGTGCGCGAGCCACGTCGCGTGGCACTGGCCCTGTTGTTCGAGATCTTCGGGGAAGACGCGTTCGATCTGGATTTGCCGCCCTTGCGAGCCTTTTCTGCGGGCGCGCTGCAGACGCTTCGGTCGGTTCTCGATCGGCGCCTCAACGCACCGGTTACCACCAGCGCGGGGCGTTTGTTCGACGCCTTCGCCTCGCTGCTGGACGTGCGTCAGATCGCGAGCTTCGAGGGTCAAGCCGCCATGGAGCTTGAGTTTGCCCTCGCCGACCAAAAAGAGGACAATTCATATCCTTATGTCATCCGTGACCAAGGTGACTGCGCGGTTCTCGACTGGGAGCCGATGGTTCGCGCCATGCTCGCCGCGCCGACGCCGAACCGAGGCCTTGCGTCGGCGCGTTTCCACAACACCCTGGCCGAGATGGCAGTCGCCGTGGCGGCCCGAATGAAGGTAGAAAAGGTCGTGCTCACCGGCGGCTGCTTCCAGAACCGATACCTGACCGAACGCATGGTCTCGCGCCTGCGCTCGGAAGGGTTCCGTCCCTACTGGCACCAGCGCGTGCCACCCAACGACGGCGGCATCGCGCTCGGCCAGATCGTAGCGGTCAAGCGACAGATGGACTTGCGAAAGGAATGATCGATGTGTCTGGCAGTCCCAGGAAAGATCCTCAGCATCACCGGTAGCGACACCAGCCGCATGGGCCAGGTGAGCTTCGGCGGCGTGGGCAAGGAAGCTTGCCTCGCCTTCGTACCCGAGGCCAAGGTGGGTGACTACGTGCTGGTGCACGCCGGCTTCGCCATCAGCATTGTCGACGAGGCCGAGGCAGCCCAGACCCTGGAGTACTTCCGCCAGATCGGTGAGCTGGGCAAGCTGGAGGACAAGCAGTGAAGTTCGTCGACGAGTATCGCGATCAGGAGAAAGCCGAGCAGATCGCGCAGGCCATCGCCCGAATCACCACGCGGCAATGGTCGATCATGGAGGTGTGCGGCGGGCAGACCCACAGCATCGTCAAGTACGGCATCGACGAGCTTCTGCCCAAGCAGATCTCGCTTTTGCATGGTCCCGGATGCCCGGTTTGCGTGACGCCGCTGGAGATCGTCGACAAGGCTCTGCAAATTGCGGCGCGGCCGGAGGTTATCTTCTGTTCCTTCGGCGACATGTTGCGCGTGCCGGGCAGCGGCGGCGACCTCTTCTCGGTCAAGGCCAAGGGCGGCGACGTGCGCATCGTCTATTCGCCGCTGGATGCGCTGAAGCTGGCGCGCGAGAACCCGCAGCGCCAGGTGGTGTTCTTCGCAGTGGGCTTCGAGACCACCGCGCCCGCCAACGCGATGGTCGTCTTCCAGGCCCAGCAGCAGAAGGTCGCGAACTTCTCGGTCCTTGTCTCGCACGTGCTGGTGCCGCCCGCCATCGCGGCCATTCTAAGCGCGCCCGACAATCGCACCCAGGGATTCCTGGCTGCCGGACACGTGTGCACGGTGATGGGCTTCGAAGAGTACTTCCAGCTCGCCGAGAAATTTCACGTGCCCATCGTTGTGACCGGCTTCGAGCCGCTCGACATCTTGCAAGGCATCTTGATGTGCGTGGGCCAGCTCGAAGCGGGGCGTGCGCAGGTGGAAAACCAGTACGCGCGTTCGGTTCAGCGCCAGGGCAACCGTCCGGCCCAGGCGCTCATGTCCAAGGTCTTTCGTATCGTCCCACGCAAGTGGCGCGGCGTCGGAGAGATCCCGGCCAGCGGCTACGGCCTTAGCGACGAGTTTTCGGCCTACGATGCGGAATTGCGCTTCGGCGTGGCTGGCCATCACGTCGACGAGGATTCCGAATGCATCAGCGGCCAGGTTCTGCGCGGGGTGAAGAAGCCACAGGAATGCCCGGCCTTCGGCGTACGCTGCTCGCCCGAACGCCCGCTGGGCGCGACCATGGTTTCGAGCGAAGGCGCGTGCGCCGCCTACTATCAGTATCGCCGCCGCCAACCCGACCAGAACGGATAGCCATGGCCCCACCCAATTCGGATTTCACCACAAGCTGCCCGATTTCGATCACGAGCCACGACTTCGTCACCCTCGCCCACGGCGGCGGTGGGCGCATGATGCACAACCTGCTCGAACGCGTGGTCATCCCGGCCTTCGGCAACCAGCCGCTCGAATCACGCCACGACGGCGCGGTGCTGACCGTGGGCAAGGCACGCCTGGCCTTCACCACCGACTCCTACGTCGTGCACCCCCTGTTCTTTCCCGGCGGGGACATTGGCACCCTTGCCGTCACCGGCACGGTCAACGACCTCGCCATGTGCGGTGCGCGCCCGCTCGGTCTGTCCGCTGCATTCATTTTGGAAGAAGGCCTGCCCATGGCGACGCTCGAAAAGGTGGTCGCGTCGATGGCGCGTACGGCAAAGGCGGCCAAGGTGGGCATCGTCACCGGCGACACCAAGGTCGTTGATCGCGGCAAGGGCGACGGGCTGTTCATCAACACTGCGGGCGTCGGTGTGATTGAGCACGGGCTTGTCATCGCGCCAACCTCTGTCCGCGCCGGCGATGCTATTCTGCTGAGCGGCGACGTCGGCCGCCACGGTGTGGCCATCATGGCGGTACGCGAAGGCCTGCAATTCGAGACCACCATCGAAACCGACTGCGCGCCCCTGGCCGAGCCGGTGCTGGCCCTCTTGGCCGCCGGCATCGAGGTCCACTGTCTGCGCGACCTCACCCGCGGCGGGTTGGCCACCACCCTGATCGAAATCGCCGAATCGTCCCGCCTGCACATCGACGTAGGCGAGCGGGAGATTCCGGTCGAGGAGAACGTGTGCGGCGCGTGCGAGATCCTTGGCCTCGATCCGCTCTACCTGGCCAACGAGGGCCGCTTCGTCGCCTTCGTTCCCAGCGGCCAGGCCGACAAGGCCGTGGCGATCTTGCAAAGTCACGCGGTCTCGTCACGCGCCCTGCGCATCGGCACCGTCGGTGAAAGACCGGACAAGCTGGTCACCCTGCTAAGCCGTATCGGCACAAGGCGCATGCTCGACATGCACAGCGGGGAGCAGCTGCCGCGGATTTGCTGAAGCCTAGCCACACGCACGAAGCCTCCCCCTTGCGCCGCAACCGTACAGGCCGTACACTTTCCTGTGAGGACAAACATGGCACCCAAGATCTGCGGAGCTGAACACGCACGCGCGCACTTGCCCGAGTTGCTCGATGCCGCGCACCAGGGAACGCCGACCATCATCACCAAGCGAGGACGCGCTTGGGCGGCCCTGATTCCGGTCGACCGCGCCGGGACCGTTCTCTCGCGCAAGGGGCCGTCCTTGCTTGACTTGAAGGGCACCGGCGCTGGGATGTGGGGCAAGTCCGGTGCGCGCACGATCGCGCGAATGCGTGACGAATGGCGATGACCCTCACGGCCGACCTCATCGACGGCGCGACCGTCCTGGTGGACACCAATCCGATCATCTATGTCCTCGAAGGAAGCAGGCTCGCAGAGCGATACACGAGCGTCTTTGCCGACATCGCTGCCGGGCGCATCCATGCCATCGTCACGCCGGTCACTCTGGCCGAGGTCGTCGCGGGGCCCCTGTCCCACGGGCACGAGGCGCAGGCCGAACGGTATCGCGGCGCTCTCACAAGCAGTCCCGGATGGACCCTTTGCCCGGTCGACGGCGAGATCGCCATGCTTGCGGCCCGAATTCGCAACCGCTATCGGCTGAAGCTTCCCGACGCAATCCAGGTCGCCACAGCGCTACAGCAGCGATGCCATGCCATCGTCACGCACGATCGCGACTTCGGCCGGGTCGCCGAGATTCTGGTACTGAGCTGACAGGGAAACCTCGGCACCGCCGTCGGTACTCATCCTCGAAAGCGTTGGACTGCTGAAAGGCTACGCCTTCTTCTTGTTCAGCCACGCGGCCGCACTGCGTACCACGGCACGCGGGAGAAAGCGGATCGCTTGCGCGGTCAGCTTGCTCATGAAGCCGGGGATGGCGACCGCCTTGCCTGCCAGCATGGCTCGGTAGGCGTGCCTTGCCACCGACGCCGCGCTGCCGGGACCGCCGCGGAAAGGATTGGCGCGATCGCTCTTCGCGACGGCGCCGAACTCGGTCAAGACCGGCCCAGGGCACGACGCGGTCACGGTAACGCCCGTTCCCCGCAGCTCGGCAACCAGCGCCTCGCTGAAGCTGAGCACGAAGGCCTTGCTCGCGTAGTAGGTGGCCCTGCGCGGGCCGGGCGAGAAAGCCGCCAGCGAGGCCACGTTCAAAATCCGTCCCGACTTGCGCGCAATCATCGCCGGCAGCAGGCGATGGCAAAGCTCCATCAGCGCTCGAACGTTCACGTCGACCATCTCGGCCTGGCGGGCGAAGTCGGTTTCCAGGAAGCTCCCGTGGCTGCCAAAGCCAGCGTTGTTGATCAGAATATCGACGGAGAGTCCGGCCGACTGGATCCGTTCCACGATCGCCCGTGGCGTCCCGCGGTCTGCCAAGTCTGCGTCGATGATGGTGACCACCGTACCGTGGGCCGCTTCCAATTCCTTGGCAAGCTCCTGCAGACGATCCTTCCGCCTCGCCACCAAGATGACATCGTGCCCGTCGCGGGCGGCCAGCCGGGCAAACTCGCGGCCCAGGCCCGCGGATGCACCGGTCACGAGCGTAGTCTTTCCAGACTTTCCCATGCGGGATTCTCCTTCTTGCCGTGAAGACCTATTCTCGCATCGCCCGCTCGCGCCGGCGTTCGATCCACGCCAGCCAGGCGTCGAGGCCGTTCAGGTTCGTGCACGACGTTTCCACCACCTCCATCCCGGGATGCACCTGGCGCGTGTTCGCGACGGCGTCTGCGAGCTTGAAGGGAACGTAGGGTAGAAGGTCGGTCTTGTTGAGGATGCAAAGCTCGGCGATGGCGAAGATCGCCGGGTACTTGAGCGGCTTGTCCTCCCCCTCGGTCACGCTGAGGAGCACCACCTTGGCGTGCTCGCCCAGGTCGTAGCTGGTGGGGCACACCAGGTTGCCCACGTTCTCCACGAACAGGATGTCGATATCGTCGAGATTCCAGTCGTCGAGCGCCTTGATGATCATGCTGGCGTCGAGGTGGCACGTGCCCCCGGTCGTGATCTGCTTGACCGGAAATCCGGAACGCGCAAGGCGTCGGGCGTCATTTTCCGTCTGCAAGTCGCCGGTGAGCACCGCCACCCTGGCCGTCTTCGGTAATGCCTCTAGGGTCCGTTCGAGCAGCGCAGTCTTGCCGGAACCGGGCGAGCTGACGAGGTTCAGGCAGAAGACCTTGTGCTTACGAAAGCGTTCGCGCAGCCCGATGGCCAGCTTGTCGTTCTCGCTCAGGACCTTTTCTTCGACCTCTACGCGCATGGAGAATCCTCTAGCTCAATGAACCTCACGTCGAGCTCTTTGCCCGCGATGCATACGCTATCATCGGCACCGCAGCGCGGACAGGTGGTGAGGAAGCTTTCCGGTTCAAACTCGGCCGTGCACCCGTTGCAGCGCTGCTTGCGCCTGCAAAACTCGATTTCAAGCACCGTGTCCTGCAGGGGCGTGTCCCGGCACAGCGCCTCGAACCCGAACCTGAGGGCGTCCGGTTCGACGCCCGAGATCTCCCCTATGCGCAGGGCGATCTTGAGCACCCGGGCGTTACCATTTTTCTCCGACACATCCCGTGTACGATCGACGATCGCCGAGGCGATGGATAGCTCGTGCATTCGCCGCTATCTTAGCCCGCATTCCCGGTTCGACCACTCTCGCCGCCTGAGGTAAATTGCGTTCATGGATTCCGGAAGTCAGCCGTCGCCTGACGACTTCATCGTCGTGCTCGTCACCGTGCCGAACCAGGACGTGGCAGCGCAACTGGCCAACGCCTTGGTCGGCGACAAGCTCGTCGCGTGCGTCAACATCCTGCCTCAGGTGCGTTCCATCTACGCGTGGCAGGGCAAGATCTGTGACGACAGCGAGCTGCTCTGCGTCCTGAAGACCCGACGTGACCTGTTCGCGGCGCTACGCGACCGCGTGGTCGCCCTGCACCCCTACGAGGTTCCCGAGATCATCGCGATTCCTCTCGCCCTCGGACACACGCCCTACCTGACTTGGCTATCCGCTGAAACCCGGCCGGCAGCCGACGGCACCCGCGCCGGGCAGGCTTAGCGCGTGGCCGAGCAACGTCACCACCGGGCGCAATCTGCCGGACTGCGAACCGTCGCAGGCTACGAGGCGACCAAGGGCATCCTGGTGCTCGCGCTCGGCCTGGGCCTCCTCGGCCTCATCCATCGCGACGTGGAGGAGCTGGGCGAGGAGTTGGTCGCTCACCTTCACCTCAGCCCGTCGTCGCACTACCCGCACATCTTCCTTCAGCTCGCCGCCAAGATCACCGACGGATGGTTGTGGGCGCTCGCCGCGGGCTCCCTGCTCTACGCATCGATCCGCTTCGCCGAGGCCTATGGCCTTTGGCGGGGCAGGCGCTGGGCAGCCTGGCTGGGCGCGGTGAGCGGCGGCATCTACGTCCCGTTCGAGCTGACCGAGCTGATTCGTAAGACCACCGCGCTGCGGACGGCCTCGCTGGTCGCCAATCTGATAATCGTCGGCTATCTGCTGCGGGTCTTGTGGCGACGTCAGGGCGCCTCGTAGCGCGCTACTTTCCGCGCTTGCCTACCGACGGACCGCACCCCGCCGGGTCGCGATAGGCCCCGGCCAACATGGCGCCCTTGTCGAGCGACACCCAGTCGTACTGAGCCCAGTAGCCCGTATTCTTGAATTCGGTCTTGAGCACCAAGCGCTGGCCCGGCTTGCAGACCTGCACTGAGATCTGCTCTGCGCCAGACTGGTAGTCCTGGTTCTGCTCAGCCACCTTGCAGCCGTTCCAATCGATGATGAAATCGTGCAGGTTCTGGGTTTCACCGGCGTAGTTCACCATGAGGTAGTGCTTGCCGTTGACCTTGGGCGGACCAGGCGGTGGTGCCGGTTGCGATGGGACGAAACCGCCGGTGTTGCAGGTGTACATCTGACCCGGGCTGGATCCGCCAGTGCAGGCGCTTGTTGCGATATTCTTGTAGGTGCAACCGTTGTTCCAGCAGACCGCGGTCTGTCCCGCAAAGCCGGCATCGCACTTGCTGGGGTCAGGGGTCGCCCCGGCGGTGCCGCCCACATCGCGCCCAGAGCAGTCGCCCACGCCGACTGGCTGCCAGCCCGTAACCGGGGCGGCATCGCGCCGGTGGCGCCCGCGCGCCGGGGTCGTCGACGGCGCCGCGCTTGCGGCGGCCGTGCAGGTATACATCTGACCCGGATTTGCGCCGCCCGTGCAGGCACCGGTTGTGACGCTCTTGTAGGTGCAGCCCGTGGCCCAGCACACCGCGGTCTGTCCCGCGAAAGCAGCGTTGCACTTCGCTGGATCCGGATTGGAGCCACTGCTACCGGCCACATCGCGCCCGGGGCAGTCGCCGATGCCGACCGCTTGCCACGCGGCGGCGCTCGGTGCTGGCGTCGCGGCAGGTGCCGGACCGGCCGGGGCTGCAGGAGCTGCGCAGGTGTACATCTGCCCCGGGGTTGCGCCGCCGGTGCAAGCCGAGGTCGAGACGGTCTTGTAGGTGCAGCCCGTGGTCCAGCACACGGCCGTCTGCCCGATGAAGCCGGCATTGCACTTCGCACCGTCGGGGGCGGGGCCGTTCGTCGTCCCCACGTCGCGGCCCGGACAGTCGCCCAGGCCAACCGACTGCCAGCTGGGACCGGCCGCCGCCGGAGGCGCCGGTGGCGAAGCCGAGCAGGTGTACATCTGGCCGGGATTCACGCCGCCCTTGCACGAGGGGGTTGCAACATTCTTATAGGCGCAGCCATTCGCCCAGCACACCGCGGTCTGTCCCGCGAAGCTGGCATCACACTTCAAAGCATCGGGCGTCGACCCGCGCGAGCTGGCCACATCCCGGCCGGCGCAGTCGCCCACGCCAACCGGTTGCCAAACTCCCGCGACCGCCGACCCGGCCGACAATACGACCGCGAGCGACAGGACCGCACCGATACCCAAACGAACCGGGACTCGACGAGAAACAGGACTGGCCATGGTCATAAGAAGCTCCTCGATGGTTTTGGGGGATAGTACCCCAAGCCCCGACGCAAGCCTAGCAGACCGTGGCGAGTGTCGGTGACACACGAAATGTCCGGGTCATAAGCAGTCGTAGATGTCCGGTCGCA
>CAZBIU010000174.1:0-13711 GCA_964491625.1 uncultured Myxococcales bacterium | reverse complement strand
CGGAGTCGAAGGCGAAAACGTCCAGGTCTTGATGAGCCCCGTGGTGCTCCCGAGCGGCTGGAACCCGCTCAGCGTGGCGAAATCGATCTTGGTGCTGCTCCAGGTGAACCGCGACGTCGTGTACGTCCCGGTCAACGTGAAATCGAAGGTGGTCTCGCTGCTGCCCGTCCCGGTCGGCGGATAGACGGTGTAGTTGCCATTCGGGTAGCTGGCGTTGCCCCAGCGTGCGTACTCGATATCGATTTCGTTTTGGCCGTCACTCCCGATGCCCGCCTCGGGCCCGTAGGGATAGAGCCCGACCACGACGTTCTTGTCGAGCTTGTCGACTGGCCCGTCGATCTGCCACTGGTAGGTGCCGAAACCGATCTTGTCGGTCGTGAAGATCTCTGCGCCGGTCCAGGTACCGCCGGTGTTGGTGATCTTCATGTGCAGATAGCCGTCGCTATCGATCGAAACATTGGCCGCGCTGCCCTGACAGACGCCAGCCATGCCTCCTGCGGTCAGGGTCCAGGAGTGGCCCTTCCAATCGAGGGCGGCAGCGCGGCCGACGCGGCCGATGGCCAGGGCTGCGGTTAGGACCGCCAAGGCGGACACTAGAATCGCGGACCGTCCGGTCGACGACGACGTCTTTCCACGCGGGGCGATGCTCGCTTTTGGCATTGTGGCAACGATGATACGCGGGTCGGACCGCTACGAGAAGGCGCGCGAAGCGCCTTCACCGCGCTCGCTACGAGTGCGGACGCGGAGACTACTGGTCCATGTTCTTACGCTGGACCGTCACCTGCGTGCTCTGGCAGAGCTGGCAGCTCGTGCCGTAGAACATGTTTCGAATGCCGGTGTCACCCAGCAGGTGAACGCGCATCCACGCCGTGACGGCGACCTGGTACGGATCCTTGATTGAACCGATCCAGCTGCCGTGACTGGCGGTGGGATTTTCCTCCATCATGACCGGTGTCGTGGTGATGGCATCGAACGCCTTCTGGATGCTGCTGCAGGGAACGACTGTGTCCTGTCCGCCGCACAGAAAGAGCGCCGGTTCGTGCAAGCTCGGCGTCGCCGTCGCTCCCGCCATCGTCGCGATCGCGAGGATGTGAGGGTCGGAGCCGATGATGCTCGTCGCCATCGCGCCTTCCGAGTGCCCGACCGCGCCGATGCGGGAGGTGTCGAGGTGATGGTAGTAGGGGCTCGTCGAATCGTCGTTCTGCTGGACGATCCAGTTCATGCCGACAAGCTGGGGCCGCAGCCCGGTCGCAGGGTCGACTTGCGAGACGATGGTACTGAGCGATGCGATCACCACGAACCCGTGGGAGGCGAGCTGAGTGATGATTGTCTTGTAATCGCCGCAGTAGTTCGCGGCCAGGCACGAGGGGGGATTGGGCTCAGGGTTGTCCGTGTGACCATTCCCCCAAAGAATGATGGGGTGGCAGTAGCCTCCCTGGGTCAGATCCGTTGGCCGGTATACGTTGAATCGCTGCTGCGTATCGCCGTAGACCGGATCCGGAGTCGCGCCAGCCAACGGCCCGACGTTCTTGTCGGCCGTGACCTGGAACGGTCCTGGGGCTGTCGGATCACCGCCGGTGGGCCAAGGATTGCCCGTGCAGCTGCTTGTGAAGAAGCCTCCGTCAGCTTTGCCTCCGCCGTCGACCCCATCGGCCTGGGCTCCTGCATCCTTACCCGACGTCGTCTGGCCGGCAGAGCCGGTTTGGCCGCCAGTGGACGCGCCGACTTGGCCGCCAGTGGACGCGCCGGTTCGGCCGCCCGCGGAGACTCCGGTTTGGCCGCCTGAGGACACCGCGGTTTGGCCGCCTGAGGACGATCCACCATGACCGCCTTCGCCCAACGAGCCACCGAAGCTGGCGACACTGCCTCCGCTGCTCGCGCTTCCATTCCCGCCGCCGGCACCGGCGGTGGCCGTGCTCGCGCCGCCCTGGCCCGCCTTGGTTCCGCCTGCGCCGGCGTTGCTGTTACTGTGGTTGCTGCAGGCGGCAAGCCACAGCGTACAGCCGATGGCGCCCGCGTAGAAAAGGACTCGGCGTCGTTGCCTCATGGTGTCTCCTTGGTGCGGCCTCGTTGTCTGAGCACCCCATCCAACACTCGGGCCGCAGTCGAATCGGTTGCAGCCCGTCCGGTCTTGTTGAAGCGGCACATGCCTGCTTTCCGGTCAGTTCCGACTTTCGCCCAAACAAGCTCATAACTCTATGCGCTATCCTCCGTCGACCACCCTCAAGACCAACATCGCCACCATCAACAGCTCGACGGGTTTGCCGGTGTACATCACCGAGTACGACATCAACCTGGCCGACGACAACCAGCAGATGCTGGCAGACGAACACCGGCATCATGCAGAGCAGCGGAAGCATGCGGCCCGCGATGACCTGGCTGATGAGCTTCCTTAGCCGATAGGGTTGCAGCAACGGATCGCAGCGTGAAGATGCTAAGCTGACCTTCTCGTCGGGCCGCCGGGGTCCGCCGGCAGGAGGTACGCGATGAAAGCGCAAGTCCATCGCTTCGTGTTTCGCTGGACGGTGCTCGCATCGGTCCTTGGCTCGGGGCTTGTAGGTTGCAGCCAGGGGGCAGGGCCGTCGGTGAGCTCGTCGCCGAAGGGCGGCGCAGGCGGGGTGCCCTCGGAAACGGGCGGCACCGCGAAAGGCACCGGCGGCCAGGTGACGGGCACGGGCGGAACCCCCTTGGCAGCCGGCGGTACCGCCACGAGCAGTGGAGGCAGTGTCTACGGCCCGGGCGGCAACGCCGGCGGGACTGCAGGCAGCCCTCCGGGTACGGACGGCGGGGCAGGGAGCGGGGGGCGGGCTGGCGCGGGCGGGCGCACCGTTGCGATGCCGACAGGCGGCGCCGACGGATCCTCAACTGGCCTCGGCGGGTCGGGCGGCGCCAACTTGAGCACTGGCGGCGCTGGCAGCGGCGGTCGCGGCGGCGATGGCGGTCCGAGAGACGGTACCGGCGTCGGGGCCGACGGGCCGTCCGATGCCGCTTCCGACGCGCCAACGTCCAAAGACGCGGGCCCCGACGCGGGCCCGGCGCAAGGCGATGTTGCCGGTACCGACGGCGGCATCCCGGTTCCTGCCGGCTACCAGCTGGTCTGGTCCGACGAGTTCGACGTGGACGGCACCCCCAATCCCAAGAACTGGAACTATGAAAAGGGCTTCGTTCGCAACAGCGAGCTGCAGTGGTATCAGCCTGACAACGCCACCGTGAAGGGCGGCTTTCTCGTGATCGAAGCGCGCAAAGAACAGGTCGCGAATCCCAACTACCAAGCTGGCAGCTCGGATTGGAAGACCAACCGGCAATACGCCGACTACACCTCGACCAGCATGACCACCTCGGGCCTGCAGAACTGGCAATACGGTCGTTTTGAGATGCGCGCGCGCATTCCCACCGGCGCGGGCATGTGGCCGGCGTGGTGGACCCTGGGCGTAAACGGCGAATGGCCGTCGAATGGCGAGATCGACATCATGGAGTACTACAAGGGCAACGTGCTGGCCAACGTGGCGTGCGGGACGGCGACCCGCTGGACCGCCAAGTGGGACTCGTCGAGCAAGGCCATCTCGTCGCTGGGATCGGGCTGGGCGTCGAGTTTTCACACCTGGCGCATGGATTGGGATGATCAGACCATCGACCTCTATCTCGACGACGCGCTCATGAACTCGGTGCCGCTGTCGAGCATGCTCAACGCCGACGGAACCAGCCCCTTCAAGCAAAAGGTCTACATCATCGTCAATCTGGCCATCGGCGGCGTAAACGGCGGCGACCCATCGGGCACGACGTTCCCGCAGCAATACCAGATCGACTGGATCCGGGTGTTCCAGAAGCAGTAGCGCCAGCGTCGTCAGCGGCTATGCGCGATCCTTCGACGAGAACACCACGGCGCCGGCCTCCGCTTCGGTGTCTGGGGCCTGGGCGCGGGCGTGCGCCGCCGCCGCGAGCTCCTCTTTTATTCGCGGGAACGCGTAGCGCATCTGTCCAGCTTCGTCGGTAACCACGTCGCCACCGAGCGAGACCAGCGACGCGTCGAGCACCTCGGCTGCGATAGAGCCCTGCGCGAGCTCTTGCGGAAGGAGCGGCGCGCCCTGCTTGCCGATCGCGATGCGCAGGATGTCTCGCTTGGCGTTGCGCCGCTGCCGGCTGCGGTCGCGCGCCTTCTCGACCAACCAGCGGCCGATGGGAACTGCGAAGACCATCGAGGAAAAGAGCACCGGATAGGCGTAGAGCAAGAACGGGTGGCCGAGGGACACGCCCAGGCGCGCCTCGAAGCTCGGGACGATCCAGAACGGCGCAAGCAGATTGAAGCCGTTGAAGAGCGAGATGATCGCGTTGGTCGTGCCATCGTTGCCGGTCAAGGGAGGGCGAGTCTCCATGCGCTCCCAGGCTCGGCGGGGCCTTATGGAGCCGAGGCCCTGATCCTGAGCGGTCTTGCGGATGTCCTTGAACACAAACAGCACCACGCCGTCGTCGCTGACTTCGGGCTCGCCGCCGTAGTCGATGAGGAGGCGCGTGGCTTCTTCGTCGGCACGCGGGAAATCCCAGCCCATCGAAGCGACCAGATCGACCGCAGCGATACGGCCGCGGTGCTGGCGGATGGTCGCAAGGATCTCTCTTTCGTCGAGCAGCGGGTCCACCTCGGGCGGCGGCGGACCGAACACGAAATCGAATACTTTTTTGTAGAGCGGCTTGCCACTCCTGCGCGGTCGCCGCGTCCGACCGTACGAGTCCGACGTGGATGGTCCCCAGCCCCACATCCAAAACAGTGGCCAACCGATGTCGAAGCCGCCGTCGTTGTCGCGGTCGTCCGAACGTCGCGCGAAGACCAGCGCGAGCATCATGACCAGAAAGACCGCAAAGTACGCCACCAGGGTGACCAGGATTGAGGCCTTGAACAGGAACGTGAACCCCTTCCAGAGCGCACGGCCCGCTTTGGCGAGCTTCTCGGACAGTCGCTCGGCATCCCGGCGCAGGAAGGCCGGATCGAACTCGTAGAGCAATTCGCCGCTTTCGGTCGCTGACAGGTGGCTGCGGTATTCCTTGAGCAGGCTGGTCAGCGCCTGCTCAGCGTCGGAGACCGGCAGGCCCGACAGCGCGACGACGTCGGCGCGGGTAAGCTGCCCGCCTTTTCCGCGCAGAGCACGGAGAACCAATTGCTTGGACTCGGCCTCGGTGTAGCTTTTCTTCTCGATGTGGGGCTCGCCTGCCATGGGTTCAATCTGCGACTGAAACGGCGCGGACGCCAGCACCCTTCGCCGTCTGCGCCTGCGCCTGCGCCTGCGCCTGCGCGTGTCGCGGAGGCCGTCGGCGCCGATTCGAAACCGTCGTCAGAAGCTGGCGCAGGCGTACGACCCGCCCGAGTGCACGCGGGCGAAGCGCATGGTCGTGCTGGAGGCGGCGTCGAACCAAGCCCACACGATGTCGCCGTTGAAGTGGGCGCGGAACGGGTCGTCGCGGCGGCCCCACTTGACCTTGGCGGTGGCGTCCACCGGGCCCTCAAGGAAAGCGCCGGACGCATCGACGCGCGCGAGCCTGTACTTGTAGCTCGACCCAGGCTCCGACCAGCCGACCACATACTGCTCGGTCGAATCGCCCGCAGGCTGCCAGCGCTCGATGCCGGAATCGGCCTCGTTGATGCTTGTGGTGGTCAGCCACACCACCCCGCCCGAGGCGGTGAGACCCGAGGCGATGCTGGCAAAGCCGATGTCCTGATTCATGCTCGACGTGCTGTACGAGGACTGTCCTTGCGTCGCGGGGGCCTGGTGCGCGTTGAACACGATCTTCCAGCCGCTCGGCGCCGGAGCCGCCCCGCCCAGCTCGCCGGCCACGTTGCCGTCGCAGCCGGCGTCGACGCTGATGACCTTGTTCTTGTTGCTGATGTACACGCCGCCGATGCTGCCGGTGGTGAAGTCCGAGCTGGTGGTGCCGGGATAGCAATCGGTCACACAGGCGGGCATGAACTTCTTGTCGCCGGTGTTCCAGCGCAGAAGGTTGCTCATGCTGTGCGAGCAGCCCCAGTCCCACTGGGTGGTTTCTTTGCCGGTCAGGTCCACGAGTTTCAGGGTGTCGCCCTCGTGGCCCGACTGGGAATGGACGTGGTAGTACGCGCCATAGCTGTTGGAGCCGAATTCAAGTCGGCTTTCCCCGAGGTCGAAGTCGGTGGGACAGTTCGGGATGGATCCGGTTTCGTTGGTAAGCTCGGTCGCGGTTCCCGCTGCCGCGCCGGTGGCATCGTAGCGCTGCACGTAGATGTGACCGCTGTTCGAGAAATCGGCGCAGGTGGTGGACGAGCCGGCCGCCCACAGCAAGGCACCGAAGTGCCCGTCGGGCTCGGCGGCCAGGCCGCGACACTCGAAAGCGCCGAGGTCATAGGTGGCTTGCAGGGCGTCGTCGGGACCCAGGCGAAGCGCGTACGCGTGCGACGTGCCGGATGCCGTGCGCGAGTCCGCCGTGCCGGTGGTGATGCAAACCAAGGTCCCGCAGTTGGCCAGCGGCGCGGTGAAGACCGGCGAAACCCCGAGCGAGCTCATGCCCCAAATTCTGTAGTTGCTGCGGCCGGGCTTCACGGCGGCGGGTACGGTCACGCTCGCCACCGAGATGCGGTCGATCAGTGCCCCCGACGTCGACGCTCCCCCCGCGCCGGTGGAGTCGCTGGTCGATCCACCCGTGAAAGTGGTCACTCCGCCCGAGCCGCGGCCACCGGTGCCCACCGCGGTCCCGCCCGCCGCGACTCCGCCCGAGCCCGTCTGTGTGCCGCCAGACCCAGTGCCACCAGCACCGGTCCGTCCGCCGCTGCTCGCGGTACCGCCCGAACCCGGTGCGCCGCCCGAACGCGCTCCGCCGGTTGCGCCCGCGGTTGAAACGGCTCCGCCAGCCGTGCCTCCCGTGGTAGACGGATTGCCTCCGCCGGGGCTACCCGTGTCATTGCCGGCCGCACCGCCAGCGGGGGTGTCTCCCCCCGCGGCGCTTCCCGCCTGTCCGACTCCCTCGCCGCCGGACGACTTGCTGCAGGCAAATCCTATGCAGGCGCCGAGGCAGGCAATTGCGACAAGCAAGCGTTTCATTGAGAGTCCTCCAGGTTGCATGCGGGGAGCACTGCGATCCGAATCGCTGGCGTCCATCCAAGTAACGTTAGATGTCCGCGGGGCACTCAATTCGTGGAAAAAAGAGGGCTGGCTTCCGGCCCCGGTTTCAGGATCCGGTCCTATCGTTCGAGGCGAATGCCCGAGACGCAGTAGTGGAACGCCACGTATTCCATGCCCGATTGGAACTGAAGATTGAACAGATCCACGTCCTTGAAGGTCGCAAGGGTGTCGCCGCTGTCTTCCCAGCACCGTGTCCTGAACATGCCCGGCGTCACCATGCGCCCGGACTTGTAGTCTTCGATGCAGTAGTTCTTTTCGTACGGGTCGTCCTTGCGATGGGCGTTCAGCCGGTAGCTCGAAAAGCGCCCGTGGAATTCAACCGCAATTCCCTGGGCCGCCTCGTCGCCCCAAGCCCGGCCGCCGGCCTTGACGTCGAAACCAATCACAACGCCCCAGTTTTCGTTCCAGTCGCAGCGCGCCTCCGGAATGTTGGGGTTCACGCAGCGAAGGGCGGCGACCGTGCCGCTCGTGCAAAGGCCGTCGGGGCCGAGCTGCAGGTGCGCGTGCTTTTCCCGCGAGACCGGCGTCGAAAGGCGCGTCCCCGTCCCGCGATCGAGCCAGGCCGAGCCCGTCATTCCCCCTGCGAGTCGGCCATCGGCAGCGAAGACGACTTGATCGAACTGCACTTTGGCCGAAGCGGCCGGCGCGGGCGCGGGCAGGCCGAGCGAGTCTGCCCTGGCCCACGAAGCTTCCTCGGCCGTCGGTGACGGCGCGCGACCCGGCGGCTGCCGCGTCCCGGGTTGGTCCGATTCCGTCGCCGGCGGGGCAGCACCGACGGTCGGGTCGGGCGTGTCGTTTGCGAGTGAGGCGGACGCCGAATCAACCTTGGCCTCGGCGTGACGTCGCGACCGGGGCAGCACGGCCCCTGTTCTTCCCACAGACAAACCAGCGCCGGACCCCGTTCCGGCCTTGCCAGGCGCCGAGGTTTCCTCCTCGCTCGGAGTTGATGCCGCTGTCGTTCCGGTGGGCTCGCGCGAACCTTGGTCGGCGTTCTTGCGCGCCCTCACATCGCCCCTCGGGGACGCGTCGGCGTGCAGACTCTGACCGGAGCGCAAAATGGCGGCCTTGGAAAGTGTGCCTCCGCTCACGTGAACCTCGCCTTCGGTCACTGCCACGTCGAGCACCTGCTGCGCTTTCGACCAGCGAACCCTAAAGCGTGTGCCGGTGACCTCGACCCGGAACGGACCCGCCAGCACGGCCCAGTGTGCGCCAGGCCGATGAACCACAGCCAGCTTGGCGTCGCCGTCGTCGAGCGAGAGCTCTGCGCCGCGGGCAAACGTCGCAGGGCGGATGTGAAGGCTTGATCGCGCCTCAAGCACCACGGAAGTGCCGTCGCTGAACACCACCCCGCCCGCGGTCGCGCACACGGCCGCATCTCGCATGGCTGCGCAGTCCTGTACGCGATAACCCAGCGGTCGCCGAGCCCAGACGTAACCGCCCGCGCCCACAAGCGCGAAGGTGAGCAGGGCCAGCGCCGGCAACAACCGTCGGGGCGATCGCCACGGCGTCCGATCGAGTCGCCGGCCGATAAGGGCCCACCCCGTGGCGTCCGGGAGACGCCCATCGCCGGGGGTCAGAGACGCCGCCAAATCGCCCAGGCGCTCGCAGCTTGTATCGGCGTTGCGCGGATCCGTCACAGACTTCCTCCTTGTGCAAGGGCACCCACATATTCTCGCAGGACGGGATTCGCTTGCACCCGCGCATTCACCCGCACCGCCAGTCGCGCCAGGCGGCGCTTGGCGGTCGACAGGCTCATTCCATGCACGGCGGCTACTTCGACCAATTCCATCTTCTCCGCGAAACGGGCCACGAACAGCGAGCGATCCTGCGCGCCCAGGGTGTCCAACATCTGATACAGCGCGCGGGCCGCTTCGCGCGCTTCCCCCGGGGCCGGAAAGGTGGCCTCGGCTGGGAGCATCTCGTCCGGCACAAGCCCGACGATGGCCCGAATGCGGCGGCGGCGGACTTCGTTGCGGGCCACGCCCAGGGTCACACTGATCACGAAGCCCTGCAATGTCGCGGGATCGCGCAGCTCGCGCAGGCGCCTGAAGATGCGCAGGAAGACCTCTTGGCACACGTCCTGGTGGTCGGGACCCGGGCCGAGAAAGCGCCGCACCACGCGTTCCACCAGTCTGGCGTAGCGGGACCAAAGCACGAAACACGCCCGGCGATCGCCCACCTGCGCCGCGTGGACCAGGGCAGCATCCGACGACTCCGGCGCGGACGGGTGGAAGGATTCCAGTTCAGTTGGCGCGACCATGATCGACTGGGCGGTAGACATGGCATCCTGCCCCGAAGACGCGCCTAGAACAACGTGATCGCGGAAATGCAGATGTCGAAGTCGATAGGGGCTTTGGCCGAGATGAGCTGCAGGCCAAGCGTGTCGACCACCGCGAAGCTCGGCAGCACGTCGCCGCTGTTGTTCCAGCACTGCGATAGGAACTGCGAAGGGACTGCCAAGCTGCCGGAAACGTATCGTTCGACACAGTAGACCTTGCTGTCGGGATCGCCGGCCACATGCGTCATCAGGCGATATTCGCCGGCGCCACCCGTGTAGGTGACCGCAATGCCAGCCATCGCGGCCGCACCCCACGCTTCGTGCTGCACCGGGGTTGGATTCCAGCCGATCATGGCGCCCCAGTTGGTATCCCAGTCGCACGCGCTGTCGCTGGTGCAGGTGAGCGCGGCGATGCTTCCCTGGGCGCAAAGGACCCCGCCGGTGTTGGTGAAGCAGCCCTGGTCGTTGCACGGGTTGGGCGAAATCCACGTGGTGCCGGTGCCACCGGCCACCCAGGCGTAGCCCGACAAGGCGCCGCCAAGCTGTCCGTAGTCGCTGACGGTCTGGGTCTGGCCGGCAGCGTCCGGAAGGCTGTCCGAAGCGTTTGCAGCATCGGCCTGGCCCTGACCAAGGGCTGCGGCATCGGTCTCACCCGGATTTGGGGCTTCGGAATCGGCGGTCGACGGGGACGAAAGGGCATTGCCATCACACCCTGCAAACAGGAACGCCGAGGCGGCCAAGCAGAGCGATGGACAACTGCGCATACCTTTCAGTGCGGGATTCTTGGCCACGGATCGCTGGGACATGATCGACTCCTCCAACTGTGCAAGAGTCGTGGGCTCCGCGGCACGGGTCAGAATTCGCCGAGCCCATGGACCTTGAACCGTTCAGCAGGGCGAGGTCACGTGCGCAAGACGTGCAGCCCGCGGCCAGTCCTTCAGCGTCCACAGTGAGGCGCGCGGTTGAGAAATGCCGAGGGGGCGCCACCGCCGGAGAATTGACCTCAGGGCTGGTACCGGTTCCGGAAATGGAAACAGAGCAGCCGGGCATGTTTCTACCCAGCTGGGGGCAAGTTTCCACGAGCGCATCAAGGCCTCGGGTAGAGGTAAACCGCGCTCGACCGGGATCGCCGGCACGGGACCTGTGAACGCCACAGTCAGAGGCAATGTGTGCATTCTCCCACCCGACGACTGTCTCTGTATCCATAAGAAGCTGTGCTCAATACCCAAAACGCGGTCTTGCTCTTGACCCAAATGATATCCAGAATGGCTCAGACAATGGCCGACAGGGTGCGGTTTGAGTGGCCGGGGTGATCTTTCGCCGTGAGGTTCGTCCCCATGAAAGCAAACGTAATCAAAGAGTCCGAGATTCGTGGAAAAACTGCACTGACCTCGACGAGGATCGCGCTCGCGGCGGCTCTTGCCCTTGCGATGGTTGCTTGTTCCAACCCCACCATCCAGGGGTCCGAAGGGGCCGGGGGATCCGGCAACAAGGGCGGTGCCGGCAAGGGCGGTGGCGGTACGGGCGGCGTGGTCATCAGCACCAGCGTTTCCAACGCTACCGGTGGAAGCTCCGGGTGCAAGGGCTCTGCGGGCTGCAAGGGATCGATGCCACCGGGCTGCGGCGACGGCATCAACAATCAGTCCAGCGAGGAATGCGATGACGGCAACGTCCTGCCGGGCGACGGCTGCAACGGCGCGTGCAAGGTCGAGCCGAACTGGACTTGCCCGAAAGACTCCCTCGAGGGACCGTGTACGAAGAAGATAGTTTGCGGCGACGGACAGATCGGCGCGGGCGAAGTCTGCGACGACGGCAACTCCAAAGACGGCGACGGCTGCAGCGCGGACTGCACGGTTCAAGATCCCGCGTTCAAATGCGACCCGCCCGGACAACCCTGCCAGCGCGTGTCTCAGTGCGGGAACAAGCGCATCGAGCCCGGAGAGGACTGCGACGATGGCAACAACGACGACGGCGACGGTTGCGACAAGGATTGCCAGCTTGAGGGCGGCTTCGTCTGCCCGGTGCCAGGTCAGCCCTGCAAACCTGCCCCGCGCTGCGGTGACGGCGTGGTTCAGGCCAGCAATGGCGAGGTGTGCGACGACGGCAACCAGAAGGACGGCGATGGCTGCTCGTCGGATTGCAAAACCAAGGATTCCGCTTGCACCTGCACGCCCGGACAAGCTTGCGTGTGTCCTCACCCGAAGTGCGGCAACGGCACGGTAGAGCCGGGCGAGGATTGCGACGACGGCAACACCAACAGCGGCGACGGTTGCAACAGCACCTGTCACCTGGAGGACGGTTACCAGTGCCGAGTGCCCGGTAAGAAGTGCAGTCCGAAGTGCGGCGATGGGAAGGTCGTCGGCGACGAGGGCTGCGACGACGGCAACACGACCAGCGATGACGGCTGCGCCAGCAACTGTCAGGTCGAGCCCGGCGCCACGTGCCCGAAGGCCGGCGAGGCTTGCACGAAGGCCCAGTGTGGAAATGGCAAGATCGAAGCGGGTGAGCTGTGCGACTGCGGCACCGATCCCAAGAACTTGCCCGACGGTTGCAAGGCCGTGAACGGGCTTTTCTACGGCGACCCGAACAATCCCGGATGCTCCAAGACCTGTACCAAAGAACCGAGCTGCCAGGATTCGAGCGGCAAGACCCAGGCGTGCACCACCTCGTGCGGCGACGGCAACCTGGATCCAGGCGAGGAATGCGATGATGGCAACCAACTGGACGGCGACGGTTGTTCGTCCAAGTGCAAGGACGAAAGCGGCTTCACCTGCACCGCCAAAGCCGAAGCGGATACCGCCGACTGTCAGTCAGGTTCTGGGCAGTGCCTGGAGCTTCCGATGGTCTACCGGGACTTCCAGCCCGAGAACGTCTCTTCGGGCGGTCACCCGGACTTCCCCTTCCTGGGTACGAGGTTCAGCGGGTCGAAGTCCTCGACCACAGTCTGCGTTCCCAACTCGGGCGGACCAGCAAAGGGCAACGACTCGACCACGCGCTGTTGGGGCATTGTGGACAGCACGTTGCTGCACGGCAAGCCGCAGCCCGGTAAGACCACCACCTGCGCCTGTCAGTTCAGCGACTGGAACATCGGCAACTCTACTGACCACATCCCCGCCCCTGGCTACACCCAGGCTGGCAACGATAGCCCCATGTCCGACGGCAATGGCGGGTATCTTGGTGGAGCCAAAGGCTCGCCGGTGAGCACGACGAGCACGGGTGGCCCGTACTCGGGAACTCTGCTCGACTACACCACGAGTAGCCCAGGCGGCCCGATTTTCAAGGGCACTGTGCCGGCCTACAAGAACGCGGCCAGCTTCAACCAATGGTTCAACGACGACACCTCAGTCAACAAGACTTTCACCGATGTGCTTGAATTGAAGGCAATTGGGACCAACATCTACCAGTACGCCAGCACGTCCCACCTTGCCCAAGGCGGCTTCTTCCCACTGGACACGCTCAATCCCAGCCAGGCGACCCTGTGCAACCTGTGGCCCTATTGGAACCACGGCGACGGCACGCCGATTTGGAAGACTTGCACCGGTGACCAGTACCTGTTCCCGCCGCGCGTGATTCAGTCGGATTGTCCGAATCAGGACCCGCTCAGTAACGGATGCTGGGTCAGTGCCGTGCCCGGCGTGAAGCACGACTCCTACTTCACCGATGAAGCCCGCTACTACTTCGTGTACGACGGCACCGCTGGCATATCGCTCAGCTTCTACGGCGACGACGATCTCTACATCTTCATCAACGGCATTCTGGTTCTCGACCTGGGCGGCGTGCACCAGCAGCTACCAGGCAAGGTGACGGTCTCCGGCGACTCGGGCCCGAATCAGGCCCAGATCACCGAGGGTGGCTGTCTCGACACCGCCGGGAACATCATTGGCGTCACGGCGGGCGCGACCGACTGTGCGCCCAGCAACGGAACCAAGGTTCCAGCCGCGACCCCGGATGATTTTCGTGTGCGCAAGCTTGATTTGGGCCTCGCCTCTGGCAAGGTGTACGAGATTGCCATCTTCGGCGCCGACCGGCACCCGCCCGAGTCGAACTATCAGCTCACCCTCCAGGGCTTTACGACGCAGAAGTCAGATTGCAGGCCGACCTGTGGTGACGGGGTCAGGGTGGCCGGCGAGGAGTGCGACTGCGGCGACGGCTCGGGCAGTACCCCGGATACCTGTCCCGGCCCGAACGGCAATCCTTCGTACAACGGTTGCACCAAGGACTGCAAGTACGGTCCCTTCTGTGGCGACGGCGTGGTCAGTGACGGTGAAGACTGTGACAACGGTAAGAACAC
>CAZBIU010000173.1:0-13813 GCA_964491625.1 uncultured Myxococcales bacterium | reverse complement strand
TGAACCTGGACGACTACGATCCCGACCAGTTCGCGGATCGCACCGCCGAGGGCCCAGACAGCGCCGAATACGACCTGCCCGAACGGTGGATACTGTCGCGCATCCAGCGCGCCACCGAGGAGATCAACACCGACCTCGAAGACTACCGCTTCGCCGAGGCGGCACAAGCGGTGTACCACTTCATCTGGGACGAGATCTGCGACTGGTACATCGAGCTGGCCAAGGTGCGCCTGCAGGACCCGGCCAAGGCGGGCGAGAAGTGGAAGATTCAGGGCACACTGGTGACCGCGCTCGATGCAGCCATGCGGTTGCTCCACCCGTTCATGCCGTTCATTACGGAGGAGCTGTGGCAGAAGCTGCCCAAGCCCCAGGGCGCTCCCCAGAGCATCATGATCACGCTGTACCCCATCGCGGATCCTCGCTACGCCGACGATGCCACCGAGACGTCGATGGCTTTGGTGCAGAAGGTGGTCACCGTGGTGCGCTCGCTGCGCACCGAGGCCAACGTGCCGACGGTGACGCGGCCGAAGGTCATCCTCAATGCCGCGGACGACTACAAGAAGACCATCCTCGACGGTTACCGTAATCTGGTGTGCGAGCAAGCCAAGCTTGGCGAGCTGCTGGTTCGGCGTTCGGGCGATGTGCCCGCGGGGCCGTACTCGACCGCGATGGCCGGCGACGTGGAGGTGATTCTGGTCGCCGAAGCGAAGTCCGCTGCGGATGCCGATGCGGAGCGTGCGAAACTGGAGAAGGAAAAGGGCAAGCTGGCGGGCGACCGGGACCACCTGGCCAAGAAGCTGGCGAACCCGCAGTTCCTCGAACGGGCGCCCGCAGCCGTGCTCGACAAAGATCGCGCTCGCCTCGCCGAAATCGAGGCCGCCTTGGCCAAGCTCGAAGCGGCTCTCGGGCGGCTGTAGGGCAACGGCGGCCTGAGAGCACAGAGATATTGGAGAGCACGGAGGCTATCCGACTGTCCGATCCCCTCTGTGCTCTCGCCCACCGAACACGTCCCCGGCGTCGTCCGCCCTCACCACCCGTGACTCCGCCCCCGCCGCCCCTGCGCTCTCTCACTCGTCGAAGATGACCTGATCGGACGCCGCTTCGGAGACTTCGTTGCGGGCGCCAGCCAGGTCGGCGTTGGTCTTGCGCAGGCGCTGGCCAAGCACCTGGACGAAGCTCCACAAGAGCTTGACCGACATGCGCGGGTAGTTGCGAATCAGGTCGTTGAAGTCGCGGCGGCGCAGGACCAGAACGCGTGACGCTTCTTCGGCCGTGGCGCTGACCGAGCGCGGGCCATTGTCCACCAGTGCCATCTCGCCCAGGTGAGCGCCTTGGCCCACATAGGTGACGAGGGCGCCTTCCTTGTGCAACCGCACCTTGCCCGAAAGAATGATGAAGAGTTCGCTGCCGGGCTCGTCCTCGGTGATGATTTCGTCGCCAGCCTTGAAGTCGGCAACCTCGGTCAGCGCCAAGACGCGCAGAATTTCCTTGTAGGTCAGGTGCCGGAAGAGCGGCATCTGCTTGAGCACCTCGACCTTGCGGTTGAGCTCTTGCGAACGCGCGTCCGAGGTCGCGGTCGCGTCTTTGGCCACGCGCAGAACCACCGCGGTGATGTTGTCGTGGCCGCCGCCCTTGTTCGCGTGCTCGACCAGCTTGGCGGGTATCGATGTGACGTTCTCCTCGGCGAGCTGCTTGGAGATCTCCTTTTCGTCGAGGTACGCATGCAGCCCGTCCGAGCAAAGCATGAACTGGTCGCCGGGCAGGACTTCCAGGTCGATGGTGTCGACCTGCACCGTTTCGTAGACCCCCAGCGCACGCGTGACCGCGTTCTTGTACGAGGCATAGGGCGATTTCGCCAGGGTTTCGCGCGTGACCTTGCCGTGACGAATCAGCTCGTTGATGAGCGAATGGTCCTCGGTGAGCTGCACGGTTTGCCCGCCGCGAACCATGTAGACCCGGCTGTCGCCCACGTGGGCGATGAAGCCGCGCTCGGCGATGAGCAGGAACGCGGACAACGTGGTGCCCATGCCGCGCTTGTCGGGTTCCTTCTGCCCGCGCTCGAAAATGGCCAGCCCCGCGGTTTGCACCGCGTATTCGAGCACGCCCAACACGTCGTGCGACGTGACCCCAGTCTCGTGACGCGCATAAGCGTCAAGGATGTCCCGGCGACTGTCCACCGCGCCGCGAAACTCGGCAACCGCCATCTGTGACGCGACCTCGCCGGAAGCGTGCCCGCCCATCCCGTCGGCGACCACAAAAAGCGATAGCTTTTGGTCGACCAGGAAGTTGTCCTCGTTGTGCGTGCGCTTACGACCGATGTCCGTTGCAGCCCAGAAGCTGAGATCCATGTTGCTCACCGCGCGGCCCGTGGGCCGTATGCAAGACCCCTAAACTACACCGATTCGCAGACGGGGCAAGATTGCCGATTCGTGCCCAAATGGCTTGACAGCCGCATCCCCATTGCTACAAATGTCATCCCCGGCGGGCAGCCCCCGCCGTGGATTCATACTCGGGGATCGTCTAATGGCAGGACGCCAGACTCTGGATCTGGCTATTAAGGTTCGAATCCTTATCCCCGAACCAGCTTCAAAAAGTTGCACCTTCGCAACGGCCCCATGGTCTAGCGGTTAGGACGGCGCCCTCTCACGGCGTAATCTCGGGTTCAAGTCCCGATGGGGTCACCATCTTTTGCCAGCGATTACGCGCCTTTGCCTGGGATGTAGCAAGGGATGTAGCAAGCGAACCGAAATCGCCGTCGAGAATCTTGCCTTCACGGACGTCGATTTTGAGCTTCGCGACCTCAGCGCACAGGGTTGGCCAAGGGAACGTGGTGTAGATGCTGACGATGTCGCCACGGGGTCCGTGGGTGAAGGTTTCGAGTAGATCGCGGCGGGCGCCATCGACCTGCGCAAGCGTATCGTTTCCAGCAGACTGCCGGGCCCGCCCCACGATCCGCCAGCAGCTCCGCAAGGCGTCGCCATCTACAAGCCTGTCTTCGAACAGGTGTCGGTGGAGGCGGAGGCCATCGGCGTCTCGCTGCAGGCGGCCAGGTCCGTCGTATTGTTGCAGTACTGCCAAGTGATGGTGGCCGAGCCGGCCATGGTCGTGCTGGGCGTGAGCTGCCCGTTGACGTCGACGAACGTGCTCGGCGAACCGCCACTGTCGGCGGCGCTGACATCCTCGAACGCCCCGGCGCAGGTGATGCATCCCTGGCCGTGCTGCCCGAGTCCGTTCTTGATGTCGAGCGATCCGTTACCGCCGATCACCACGGTGATGTTTGCATTGCCAGGGCAGTGCCAGGTCCCGACCAGGTTGCTTCCCGCAAAGCACGGGTCCGCCGCCCCGCTACACTGCGCGAGCAAGCCGCTCGGACCGGCGTCGCCGCCGGCCGCGCCATCGACCACGCCCGCCACTCCCCCGGCTTCGCTGGCCCCACCCGGCGCGCCCCCCATCGCCAAGCCGCCCGCGTCGACGCCTCCTCCATCCTGCGTACCCCCGCCGCCAGCTCCACCGGCCACGGTTCCAACGGCGCCGGTTCCGCCCGTGCCGGTTCCAGTGGCGCCGCTACCGCCCCCGCTCCCGGACTTCGTGCCCGAGCTGGAACAGCCACCGAAGGCCAGCAGGATCGCCAGCAGACCAACCGCTCCGACCTGAAATTGGGGTCTTCGCTTCGACATGCGACGGAGGCTACTTCGCAAAATGTTTCAGCTTCGTTAAATCGCGCGACGGCGGGCCCCCGTTTTCGTGGACACCCAACGAGGGCAGCAAGCTCATTTCGGATTGCGCCCAAGTCGGAAACGCTGGGCGCCCAGCCACAGGCTGGGCAGTGTCGCGGCAAAGCAGATCGCGAGCCCATAGACGACCACTCTCGCGATGAGAGGCCACAAGACCCAAGGGTGCCGAAGGTAAAAGCTCCCGTAGACGGCGACCGCCGCGGACGCGCAGAGCATGAGCATCCAGGCAAAGGTCGCCCACACGCTGAGGCGAAGTCTGTAGCTTCCGACAAGTGAGGCGGGTTGGAATAGGGCGAAGACGAACGCTCCCAAGGCGAAGCCCACGGGACCGTAGCCCCGGCAGGCACTTCCGACCAGGGTTCCGCGAGCATTCAGCACGTACATCGAAGCCAACTGGAGGAGGAGTAGCAAGCTCACATCGCCGAGCGAGGGGCGCGGTCCGCGGACCATGGTTCCGGTGGCATTGATGTCGGCTCGCGGAGCTTCGTACAAGCCCGCAACATCCCGCCCTGATTCACGATCCGAAGCCGGCATGAATGATCCCCAGGCAAGAATACCTTGGCCCGACCGCCGGCAGAAGAACTGCCATTTCCTGGTAGTCGAGATCCTTATCAGACGAGAACGGCTCGCCACGATTTCCGAGGGCGGCAGCGGAAAACAACACGTCGAGATAGCGCCAGCGGAGATGGGTGTCGAGAGCGCGTGTCCGCCCGCACCCTGCGGGCCGGAGCCTCAGGATCCGGCTTGAGCGCGAATTCATTCGGCGCCCCGGGTGCCATTGCCAAGCAACGCGACAGCCTTGGTCTCGCTTTCGACCGGATTGCCAGAAGCATCGCAGGTCATTCCGGTCACCGAGAGAGTTGCCGTCGCGGCTACAACAGCAGCGGGCTTGAACGCCACGACGACGGTGGCGTGGTCAGTTCCGGAGCCCTTGGCGCCGAGGACACTCGCAGTCAGGTCTTCTTGCTTCACCGAGTACTCGTCTGCATTGGGCCCGGTGATGGTGAGCGAAAACGTCTTCATTTGCGCCGGTCCCCCGTTCGCCACGGTGAGCGTGACCAGACCCGTTGCGCCCACGGCCAGGTCCTCGAAATCCGCAGGAGACGGCGAGATAGAAATCGGCCCGCTGCCAGTGCCCTCAACAGTCGCGGTGTCATTCGTGCCGGTTCCACTGGTTGCCGTGATAGTGCCGTACTGGCGTGTGCGGGCCTGCGGCTTAAACGACACCAGCTTGTAGCAGGACGGGATGCCTTCATCGACTTTCGCGGGGACGTCGGAATCGCACCCCGCTACGGCGCCGACGCTTGTGTCTCCGATGGTGAGATCGGTGATGGTGTCGACATCGCTAAGCGCGAAGGCCTCGGGCGCGCCGAATGTGCCCGTGACGCTGATGTTGCCCACGGGTGCGCGAACATAGACAGCCAACGTGACGACCTTGTCCGAGGTGGAGCCCACTGCAACCTGGCCGAAATCGTAGGGCTGCGGGTCAGCCACGACGCCGTTGTCGAGCTCGACAATCTCGACCACACCGAGACCAGTTCCCTTGAGGTTGGCGTTGGCAGCGCCGACGTTGTTGGTGGTCACGGTGAATGTGCCCAACACCGAGCCCTTAGCGGTCGGCGCGAAGACGACATTCACAATGCAGCTTGAACCAGGGGCGAGGGCCGCGGGGCAGTCGTTGCTTCCGACTGCGAAGGGACGAGTGGCTTGGAAGGTGAGACCGTCGACGCTTCGGTCACTGGCGCCGCTGTTTTGAATGCGGCAGGAAATGGTGGACGTCTTCCCGACCACCGTGTCGCTGAAGACGAAGACCCGTCCGCCGCAGTCGGGGAACGGCGGGATAGGTGCTCCGGCAACGCCAGTCACCACCGATCTCGGGGAGCTTGCGGTCGGGTTTCCCGTCGCGCCGTCAATCACCGTGAACGAAGCCGAGAGGTCGCCTGCGATCGTCGGAGCGAACTTCACGAAAATCTGGCAACTGGCGCCGGCCGCCAGGACGGCGGTGCACGAGGTCGTGTAGGGGAACGCAGCCGCGCCGCCGACGTTCGCGGCAGTGTCCTCGCGAACCACCGACAGGGCAAGCGCGTCGACATCGCCTGTGTTGGTCACGGTCAGGGTCTGCGATGCGCTGATCGTGTCGATACCGATGTTGCTGCCGAAGTCGAGGCTTGCGGGCGAAAGAAGCAAGAGGGGGCCAGCGCCGAGCAGATCGTAGCGTTCGCCGTCGGCCACGGCGCTGTCAATTGCGGGCGTGGAGGATGGCGCGTCCGGTGCTTCGACGTTGGCGGCGTCGACGTTGGCGGCGTCGACCGGATTCGGGTCGAGCGCAGCATCCTCGGCGGTGCCGCCATCGCTTGCTGTGACTGTGTCAACGCCGGGGACGCTGTCAGTGCTCGCATAGACTTCGCTTCCCGCACCGTTGTCGCTGTGCAGGCTGATGTCGGCGCCAGACGGGCCGTCGGCGCCGGCGCTC
This sequence comes from uncultured Myxococcales bacterium, assembly GCA_964491625.1. GTDB lineage: Bacteria > Myxococcota_A > Polyangia > Fen-1088 > Fen-1088 > Fen-1118. Next base: position 7,606 of record CAZBIU010000173.1, on the reverse strand, counting down.
GCATCGAAGCTCGTGCTGCTGCTGTCTCTGCCCAGGCTCGCGTCGAGACTTCTCTTCTGGCTCTCGCAGGCGGGATTCAGAGCAATCACCAAGGCGGCTATCGTTAGTCCGTAGCGCATGGCAGGGATTTGACTCCCATGCATGCAGCGCTGCAAGGCCCGTAGCTCGCCTCCACGCAGCCGCGATTACCGCGCTCCGCGGAAGGTCTGTCTCGGGTGAAGGCGCCTACGCGATCCCGGCCACGCCGACCAGGACGCTTTCGTCGAAGTCGGGGCCGAGGGCGCCAGCGGCCTTCAGCGGCCGGATGTCGGGCAGGCGCGCGGGAACGCCGCCTTGCGCGTGCTCGCCAAGGTAGGCGGCCAGTTGCCGATCGGCGTCGGCGACGTGATAGACGACCCAGTCCTCCAGCATGAAGAAGATGGCCTGCCGGGCTTCTTCGAAACCGCCTTCGCGGCTGAGTCGGGCCGCGACATCCTGGGCCTCGCGGCGAATGTGATCGTGAAAGGCAGAGTGGAAGCGACGCCGATTGTAGGAGCGTTGGAGCATGGCGAGCTCCTCGGACGCGAAATGGTACTCGAGGTACGAGACTAGGAACGCGACCGCACGTCGGAAAAGTTGCGGACTTCGAGCAAGCTCGTCGGAAAACATGATCTCGTTGGCCATCGCGAAGAGCGTCTGGTGGTGGCCGTCGATATCCAGGTTCCCCGTCTCAATCTCAGGTGTAATCACGAATCGGTGCATGAGGTTTCCCCGCCAAGTAGAGTTTTCCGAACCGCGCTCGCGTGCAGACGCACGATTCCAATCCAGGTCCCCTCGTTTTCGGTTGGTTGGTGGCCCGGCTTTAGCGTTTCGACGCCAAAATCTTCGCCGGGATACCGATGCGTTGTCGATTTAGACGCGCAATGTTGTATGGGTTGACTGGCCTGCCGCGCGAGTTGGGAGCAGGGCGGACTTTCGTGCTAGTTTGGCGCTCCGTGTGGCCCGCCCGTGCTGAATGGGATTGCCCATTTCCAGCGAGGCGGACTACCTTGCCATTGACGACAACATCCAAAACGTCTACGACAAGCTCTCCATCCGAGAGACACCAGCCCTGATTCACCAGCAAGGAAGGGCGCAACAATGAAGACAATCACCGAATTTTCCGGAATTCTGCTGCAGCGGGCGGCAGAAGCCCAAAGGGCGTTCCGGGCAGAGCACCCGCAGACCGAAACCCGTCCGGCGGACACCGCGCCGGCCGAGGCGCCCGGGGCCGAAGAAACTCCGACGGGGGCCGAAGAGGCTCCTGCTGGGGCCGAAGCAGCTCCATCTGAGGCAGGCGCTGCGGCCGAAGTCGCGGAGACTGAGAACGCGGCAAGCGATAGCGCCGCGCCCGCGACTGACAGTCCGCCCGCCGACGAGGTCGCTGCGGAAGCCGCGGTAGAGCCGAGCCTGGGCGAGGGACCCGAGGCGGAGGCCGTCGGTGCTGCGATGCAGGTGGAGGGTGATCGACTTGCGCGCCTGATGGAGGCGTTGGACGTGGCCGGTCGCAGGGTCGGTCAGGTGCGTTTGGTGCGAGTGATTCAGGGGGAGAACGCCCCGCAGGGGGCACAGAAGCGCGGCGAGTTCTACTACGTCGTCGACCTGATGCCTCGTCCCCAAAGCCAGCGCGAGTCCTTCGACGGTCGCCGCGGACCGGGTGGACGCGATCGCGGCGGCCGGCCAGGCGATCGCGGGCATGGAGGGCCCAGAGGGCCGGGTGCGGGCGGCGGCGGCCCAGGCGGAAGCCGTGGCAAGTTCAGCAACGATCGTCCCGGTGGCCGTGACGGCGAGCGCGAGGCCCGGGGTGAGATGCCCCGCGGCGGCGCGGGTTGGACCCTGACTCGCGCGCCCGAAGACCGACGCGACCGCGGTGAACAAGGCGGCGCTCCCAACCGCGATCGTCCTGGCGATCGCCGGTTCCCGCCGCGCGGCCCACGCGACGCCAATCGCGGCCCGCGTCCTCCGATGGGCGATCGTCCACCGAGGGGGCCACGACCCGACGGGACGAGGGCGGGTGGCCGTTTTGACGGCGGCGGTCCGCGACCGGGTGGCCGTTTTGACGGCGGCGGTCCGCGACCGGGTGGCGACAGGCCCCAGGGCGTGGGACCGAATTTTGATGCCCGCGGCCCGGGCCGCGGTCCCCGTCCACCGCGGCGTCCCGAGGGCGGTAATGGCGGCGGGCAAGGTGGTGGCGAGCGATGGGGCGGCCGTCGCCGCGGCGGTTGGGATGAGCCCGCGGTCGCAGATGCGGCCGAGACTGCGGCACCCACTGCCGCGCCGGCCGCACCGGTCGTTGAGAATTCACCGGCGGCTGCTCCCGCACCCGTGGAAGCTGCGCAATCTCAGCCGAACCCTGCGCCGTCCTCCGAAGACGTGTCGTAGTCCCGGCTAGCGATCTCGACGGTGGCTGGCCCTTCGCGCCTGGTGTGCGAAGGGCACGCGTGCCTGGTGCGGCTGCGGCGCGCTTTCGATAGGTGGCAGGAGCGTGGGCTCGTAGGTGTACACCATCACGCTGCGGCCGCCGCTCGTTTTGATGTTCAGCAACGAGACCGAGTCCGGGGGTGTCTGACCGGGCGCCAATGTCTTGTCGAGGTTCCCTTCGCTCGGCACCCCGACGCCGCCGCGCAGGGATGCGTCCAATGAAGCTCGGGGCGTGGGCAAAGCGATGTCTTGCGAAAAGGCCGAGCCGAGCTGCCCGTCGGAATCGGCGCTCGCGCGGCCGAGGTAGATCAGCGCGAGCGCGGTTTGGTCTTCCATACGAGGCGCCCGCACGCTGGCGCCTCCGCCGCTTGGATACATGATGGCCGCGCGATCGTCGCTGTGGCCAAGCCCCAGCACGTGCCCAAGCTCGTGGGTAAGCACAGCCTGCAGATCGTAGCCTGCGGTTGGCTTTCCCTCCGGCGCCGCGAATCCATGATCGCATTCGTTGATCTCGATGGTGGCGGCGGTGACGGTGCCATCGCGCAAGCTGGCGGTGAATCTCGATCGCCCGAGGTCGATGGTGTCGCCCTGCCAGCGCCCACGGCAGAAGCGGACGCTCACGTCCATGGCCCCGTCGCTCGCCACGCGAAACCTGGGCTGGTCGGCCGGCACCGCATTCCAGGTTCGGGCGGCTCTCTCGATGGCGGTTAGAATTGGCGCTGTTGGCACCGTCTTGCTGGGCGCGGAGGCGTCGAACCCAACCGTGATCTCTGCTTGCGCCCAGTGGACAACCGAACCAGGTTGGGTCGTGAGCAACTCGGTCTTTGCATAGGCCTGGCCGGAAAGCGCAATGCTAAGCCACACAAAGCGCATACCTGGACGCATGGGTTCTCTGATCTATCGGCACAAAGCTGCCCGAGGTGAAGCCCCGCGATGATGTCGCTCTATCGGGCGACGGGCGGCGGACGCTGGGCGCCGAGAAACTAGAAGACTTTCTGGCCGGGTCGATCTACGACAGAGCCAAGGAAAAAATGGCACCAACAAGCAGGGTCAAGCTCACCTCGTTGTGCGCAGGGGCAATCATCACGGCGCTGTCTTCGCCTCAGGCGCTGGCGTCGGAGCAAAGTCAAGCCGCGCAAGCCATCGAAAAGGCGCTGCAGAAGCACGGCTCGGACGTGCACCGCTGCTTCGAGAAGGTACTGGCCGATCGACTGGACGCCGCGGGTAAGGTTGAGGTCACTGTCGACGTGGGCAAGGGTGGCAAGGTCACGGCCGCCAAAGTGAAGAAGGTCGACAAAGGTGCGCCGCCGGCGCTCGCGGCCTGTGTCGAGAAGGCGGCGCTGGCCTGGACCATCGAGGGCATCGAGGCGGGTGCCGCAGTGGTGCTGCCGTTTTCGTTCAAGGCCCAGACCAGCCAATACATGGTCAATGCGGGCGACGTGCCGGAACGGTCATTGGGTGGCTCCGACAAGGGCAAAGGCGGCCCGAGGCGCGACGCTCCCTTCACGGTCAAGGTCCTGGCCGACGAAACCAACGTGAAGGCGCAAGCCATCTCGCTGACCGAGCTTAGCGTCGGGCCGGCGAGCCGCGTGGCCATGCACCGGCATCCCCACAGCGCGAAGATTCTGTACCTCGTGAAGGGGCACGCTCGCTTGCTCGGGCCCGAAGGCGTGGCACCCGTGAGGCTGGAAGAGGGGGCTGCGGTGTTCATTCCCGCCGGCTATCCGCACGTGATCGAGAACATGGGGCGCCAATCTACCGCGGTATTTTTGCAGGCCTTTTCGCCTCCCGGCCCCGAGCGCGTATACCGCAATCCGACCGATGCGCGCGGCCGGGCCGAGTTCGAGGTCATCCGCGACTCGTCGCAGGCCAAGCTGCCGCCCGAGTCGGCGGGGACGGTCTTGGTGGCCACCGCAGCCGAGACCAAAGCCGACCCTCTTCCCAAAGGAGCCGGCAGCGAGAAAAACCTCATCGCGGCCGGCGGTGCGCATCCTATGTGGCTCAATCTGCTGGAGTTGGCCGATGGCGCCGATATGCCGGGCAAGGGCGACGGCGCGACCTATATCTTCTACGTCATTTCCGGCGGCGGCAGCGTGCGCATCGGGGCCGAGACCATGTCGGTGGCGCCCGACGCTGTGCTGTACGTACCGCGCGGAACCGCCTACGCCATCAAGGCCGCGAGCATCGAGAAGGGCGAAAAGGTCGCGCTGCTGCAATTCAAGGTTCCCGGGGCCGGCAGCGCGCGTCCGTCCGCGCCTGCACCGCCCCGCAGATAGTCTGGGTCGGCGAAGTCGCCTCGAACGGTGTTCCAAAGGTCATCGTGGCGCGCGACATACTGAAAGGTATGTCCGCAGCCCCGTAGCGAAGCTTTGTAACCAGTGCATAATTGATAGGATGGGCGCCCGTCGACGGGACGGCCGAGGGCCAAGCAGATCCGGTCTGATCGCCGGCCGCTTCCGTTTGCAGGATGTGGTCGCCTCGGGCGGGATGGGCGAGGTGTACCGCGCGCGGGATGTGGTATCGCACCTGCAGGTTTGCGTAAAGCTTCTGCGCTCGGTCGAAGAGCGCGAGGGCGAACGCTTCGTGCAAGAGGCGAAGATTCTGTCCGGCCTTCAACATCCTTCGATCGTGCGCTACCTCGCCCACGGTTTGGTGGGCAGCGACCACTACCTGGTCATGGAGTGGCTGGATGGGGAGGATCTCGCGCGGCGGATCGAACGCGACCCACCGCCGCTAGCCGAAACGGTGGTGCTGCTCAAGCAAGCGGCCGAGGCGCTGGCCTACGCGCACGCGCACGAGGTGATCCACCGCGACATCAAGCCACACAACCTGTTTCTGCTCGAACGCAAGATCTCGCAGCTCAAGGTGCTGGATTTCGGCATCGCCAAGTTGACCAACGCCGCTCGACGCCTGACCCGCACGGGAAATCTTGTGGGGACGCCCGGCTACCTTGCGCCCGAGACCATCGACGGCGGCGGCGCCATCGACGGACGTGCGGACATCTTCTCGTTGGGCTGCGTCGCGCACGAGTGTCTGACCGGTAAGCCGACGTTTCGTGGCCACGAGCCGGGCGTGCTCATTGCAAAGCTCATGCTCGAAGATCCGCCGCACCTGTCCGAAGTCGTTCCCGACGTGCCGCGGGCGATCGGCGATTTGGTCGCGCGGATGTTGTCCAAGAACCCCGAGCGGCGGCCGACTGCCGTGCAGGTGCTGCGCACGCTGGCTGCGCTCGGCGACTTGTCGGACGGTGCGGGCGGCGGGCTTGGGCGCGACCAGGAGACCCAGCTCACGGTGGTCGAGCAGCGGGTAAGCTGCATCGTGATGGCGACCGCGCCGTCGCAAGGCGAGCCCGGCATCGACAAGTCCGGCCGGGTAACGCCGATGCTGGGCGCGCCGTCCACCGCGCCCACGCTGGCCGAGCTTGAGGCGCGGCTCGCGCTTCGCTTTTCGGCCCGGACCTTCGTCCTGCCCGGCGGCAAGATCGTCGTGACCCTGCCGGAAGGGACGGTGGCGTCGGACCAGGCGCTGCTGGCGGCGCGCTCGGCGCTGCTGGTTCACCAGCACCTGCCGGATTCGGGCGTGGTGGTGGCCCTGGGCATCGCGCGACTGTCGCGCCGATCTGCGGTGGGAACCGTGATCGAGCAGGCGGCGCACCTGCTGGCGGACACCCCCCCCGGCCGCGTACGCATCGACGACGACGTGGCGCCGCTCTTGGGCGCGCGATTCGACCTCTGCCGCGACGATGCGGCCATCTATCTTCTCGGCCAGCGCGAAACCGTCGACGGCAAGCGAGGGCTTCTGGGACGGCCTGCGACCTTCCTCGGGCGTGGGCAGGAGCTTTCCTTCCTGGCTGGCCTGCAAACCGATTCGGCCTTGGAACGACAGGCCTCGACGGTGCTGGTGCTGGGCCCGGCGGGGATCGGCAAGTCGCGCCTCCTGCATGAATTCATGACCTGGGTGCGGGCTCGCCCCGAGCCGGTGCTGGTGTTGCTTGGGGCAGGGGACTCGCTGGCCGCGGGCGCGCCGTTCGCGCTGCTCGGACGTGCGGTAAGAAGGCTGGCTGGCATCGCGGAAACCGACACCGTGGACGAGCGCAAGCGCAAGCTCTGCGATTGCGTGGGCCGGCAGCTTCCCGAGAGCTCGCGCGACGGCGTGACCGCCTTCATCGGGGAGATTGCGGGCATTACCTTCCCGGAGGCCGACCACGAGTCCCTGCGGGCCGCTCGCCAAAATCCGGTCCTCATGGCGGATGCGACCCGACGGGCGTTCGAGGAATGGATGCGCGCCGAATGCGAGGTCAACCCGGTGCTGGTGGTGCTGGAGGACACGCAATGGGGTGACGCCGGGACCTTGGGGCTGCTGGACGGCGCGATTCGCGGCCTGCGCGATCAGCCGTTCATGGTGCTCGCTATCGCGCGCCCCGATGTGCAGACCGCGTTCCCGAACCTCTGGCCCGAGCGCCAGGTGCACGTGATCCAATTGCCGCCGCTTTCCCGACGGGCCAGCGAACGTTTGGTGCGCGAGGCGCTCGGTCCTTCCGTCGCCGACCAGACGGTCGCTCAGATTGTCGAGCGCGGCGACGGCAATCCGTTCTTCCTCGAAGAATTGGTGCGTGCCGCACACGCGGGCCGATCGGGTGAGGTGCCGGAGCCAATCCTCGGCATCGTGCAAGCGCGCCTCGAAGCCGAGGGGCCGGAAGGTCGGCGGGTTTTGCGCGCGGCCGCGGTGTTTGGCGAAACCTTCTCGCGCGACGGCGTGGCGGCGTTGCTCGGCGGCGAGCGAGCCACGGTCGGGGAAGCGCTGGAACGCCTGTGCGAGCGCGAGCTCATCAATCTCGCAATGCCGTCGGTGGCCTCCGACAGAAGCACGGCCTTCACCTTTGCGCACGCGCTCATCCGCGAGGCGGCCTATGCCATGCTTACCGACGAGGACCGGAAGCTTGGCCACCGACTCGCTGCCAAGTGGCTGATCGAGCACAGCGCGCCCGAGCCCATTGTGCTGGCCGAGCACTTCCGTCGCGGCGGCGACACGCGGAGCGCCGCTTTCTGGTACCGGCGCGCTTCCGAGCAGGCGCTGAAGGCGAACGATCTTGCCGGCGCGATTTCGCGCGTGTGGTTGGGGCTTTCCGCCCTCGGCAGCGATGCCGGCGATGCGCAGGCGGGCGAGA
>CAZBIU010000172.1:0-13924 GCA_964491625.1 uncultured Myxococcales bacterium | reverse complement strand
CAGTCGGGATGGAACGTGGTACTGGACGACATGTTGGAAAGGTAGGTAGCGCTGTTGCTGTGCAGCGGATAGCCCGAGATGTCCAGATTCCAGGGATTGTCGGCCGGGAAGATAGCGCAACCCGCGATGCTTGGGGACCCGGTAGCGACCGGGTTGGTGCTGCCCACGGACGACGCGCCACCGCTGCCCGACCCGCCTTGCCCGACGGCGCCACCGAATCCCGGCGACCCGCCTTGCCCGACGGCGCCACCGAATCCCAGCGACCCGCCATTGCCGGGCACACCGCCCAAATCGGCGTCAGGGGATGTCGACAATTGCCCGGAGCAGGCGAGCAGAAACGACACTGACAGACAGCCGCATAGGCTTGAACCAGCAGCTTTCGTCGAATCCATCTTTCGGCTCAGCATGATGGCACCTATTGGTTGGGGGAGTCGCACACGCCGCAGAACTCGTTTAGCATGCGCCTTTTTTCCGGCGAAGGAAAGCGGGCAATGTGTTGCGTCGCCCGTCGCATGGCGGTAGCTCTCAGCCATGTCCACCCCCATCACCAACGTGATCGGCTTCGACGACGGGCCGTTCGACAAGTTCGGGTCTGGCGCATCGAGTGTGTTGCTGGTCGGCGCGGTGTTCGCGCGCACGCGACTCGACGGCCTGGTCAGCGGACGTGTCCGCCGCGACGGTCGCAATGCGACCTCCACCATGACGGCGCTCGTGCGCGGATCGCAGTTTGATGAGCACGTCCGCGCTGTCCTTTTGGGTGGCATCGCGGTGGCTGGATTCAACGTCGTCGACATTCACGCACTTGCCGATGAGCTGCGGCGGCCGGTCGTGGTGGCCGCGCGCCGGCCGCCCCGGTACGCGGCGATTCGGCGAGCCCTCGCACACCTGCGCGATGGCGAGAGAAAGTGGTCGCTCATCGAGGCGGCTGGTCCGATGGAGCCGGTGCGCGGAATTCTTGTTCAGCGCGCCGGCATCTCACTTGCGGACACGACGGCGATGCTAGAAGCGACGACCTTGCACGGCAAGCTGCCCGAACCGCTGCGCGTGGCACACCTGATTGCCGGCGGCATCGCGGCCGGCAGAAGTCGCGGCAGAGCTTGATCGTTCCATTTGGGAACAAGTTGTCTTCCCGGTTGTCTATGCATGCATGCTGCCTCCTTGGCGTGCGACCGCGGTTTGGCTTCTGGTCTTGGGTGCGATCGCGACAGTTCTGGCGCTGTCGGTCCGGACGCTGGTGCCGCCACCACCGCTCGGTCGCGATGCCCCACCGGACCGATTCTCGGAAGGCCGTGCGCGAGAGATCGTGGCCGATCTCACCCAAGGCATCGGCCGACGCGTGAACGGCACCGAGGGGTATCGCAAGGCGGTCGCGTACCTGGAGGTTGAGTTGGGCAAGATCCCCGGCGTGGAGGTGCAGGCCTACGAAGGCTCGGGGACGAACTTCCATCGCTTTGCTCCGTGGGCACCGTTCGTGTTTCAAAACACGAATGTGCTCGGGCGCTTGCCGGGAAAATCTCGCGATGCGATTCTCCTCGACGCGCATTTCGACACCCTTGCCGATTCAGTGGGTGCCGCCGACGACGCCGCTGGCGTGGCGTGCATCGTGGAAATCCTGCGCGTCCTCGCGCGCGCACAGCCCCTCGACCGAACCATCATCGTCAATCTCAACGGTGGCGAGGAGAAGGGCGGCCTCGGCGCACTGGCCTTTCTCAAACACCCTTGGGCGAGCGACGTCCGGGCCTACGTCTACTTGGAAGCCTTGCCCGGCGGCCGAGCCGTGTTGCTCGGCTCGGGGCCCGGCCAACCTTGGCTCGCCAAGGCCTTCGCACACGCGGTGCCGCAGCCCCTCGGCAACGTGGTGGCGCAAGATCTCGCACAGAGCGGGCTCTTGCCCTTCGACGGTGACTTCACGCCGTTCCACCAGGCGGGCCTGGTCGGACTGGATGTGGCGATGGTTGGAGATGCCTGGGGCCTTCACACCGATCTTGACCGTTTGGAACGTCTGGAGGCCGGCGGCATGCAACACATGGGCGACTCTGCCCTTGCGGTCACGCGCGCGCTGGCCAGCGGGAGCACGCGCCTGACGCGCGACCCGCAAGCGGTCGTGTACTACGACATTCTCGGCCGGACCATGCTCGCCTATTCAGTTTCGACCGGACGATGGCTGGGCCTCGCGGCGCTGGCGCTGTTCGCAGTCGCGCTGGTGTACCTAAGGCGGCGGATTTCACTTCGTGCTTCCCTGGGTGCCTTGGGAGCGCACTGTCTTGGGCTTGCCGCCGCCGTTGTTGCGGGAGTTATTGCTGCGATCTTGCTGCGAGCAGCCCACGGGGCAAGCGGATGGTTCAGCACGCCCCTCTTGCTTGTCGCGTGCTTTTCGTTCCCGGCCTCGGCAGGCAGCATCACCATTCAGGCGTGGTGGCGCAGGCGAACCATGCGCAAGATGGACGGCGACGTCGAGCGCGTATCGCTGGCGGCATGGGCGGGGGGCCTTTGGCTCTGGTCCCTGTTGCTTGCGCTGGCCACCATAGAAGGCGTGGGCAGTGGGTATTTGGCCTTCCACTGGGTGTGGGCCGGCGTGATCGCACTCGCCCTGACCGCAAGGTTTCCACGCGCAGGCTTGCTCTCAGGCTTGCTCGGCATCGTCCCGGGCGCAATCGTCACGGTCGAGCTCGCCAGTCTTCTCATCGCGAACTTGGTCCCTATGACAGGACTGTACCCGGCAGAGGTGCCGTCGGACATCATGGTCGCAGTCCTGGTGTCGATGTCGACCGGGCTCGTGGGTATCGTCGCGTTCACGATTCCCTACCGAACCGGCGGGCTGGGCAAAGCATCCTTGGCTTTGGCCCTGGCGGGGCTGGCGGGTATCGGCGTCACTGCAGTTCGCACTCCATACACTGCGGAACGTCCCAAACGCGTGGCGGCCGTCCATGCCGCCGACGGCGACCAGAGCGCGCTCCTGCTTGGCAGCTCGGGCTTACAAGGCATGGCGCCGCTGCTGCCGTTCCTCCCGAACGCCTCGCCCGCACCTAAATACTGGCCCGCTTTCGATATGACCGTTCCGCGCCTCACCCACCTGTTGCCCGCGCCTGTGCCGGCAATGCCCGCCCCCTCGGCCCAGGTGACCTCGAGCACCTACGATGCAGCGACCGACTCGCGAAGCATCCAATTGCATCTGGGCGGGACCAGTCCCCAGCTCCGACTGGCCATACCAAGACAGGCTCTCTTGGGCTGGACGGCAAGCGCCATGCTGCCGGTGCTGCCGGCGCCCGAAAGTCGTTACTTGGTCAATTTCGAGGGAGTGAAGGAGAGCGGCGTCGATTTTGGACTAACAGTTCGCGGCGTGCAGCCGGTCGAGATCGAAGTGCGCGGTGTGGACGGCGCGCCTGCATCGGGACCCGAGGTCGACCAGCTTCGCCGGCAACTGCCCGACTGGGCGACCCTGCGATCGTTCACCTACCGCACGGTCCGCTTGTCGATCTAGCCGCGCGCTATCCTTTCGTGCCGCTGTCGATGCTTCCGCCTGCGCCGCCCATGCCGCTGTCGATGCTTCCGCCCGCGCCGCCCATGCCGCTGTCGACAACCCCGCCGGTGCCGGTCACGCCGCCGCCACCACCGTAGTAGCCGCCCGTCGCCCCTTGCGCCCCACCCTGGCCCTGGAAGACACAGACCGACATTCGTGGAGCACAGCCCTTGGCGTAGCCAGGTTTGTCTTGGACGCAGACGCCACAGTCGCAATCGCTGTCGGTGGCGCAGCTCTTCACCATGCAAACCGCAGAAACGCCGTAGGTCAAGTGGCAGGTCTGGTTGACCAGGCAACTCACGCCGTCGCACGTGACCACGGCACAGCCGTGGCTGTCCGGACTGGAAGCGGTCGGCAGGCATGCCAGGTTGCCCGGGCAGGTGTAGCCGTCGGTGCACGAAATGGGAACGCAGCCGTGGTTGTCGGCGCGACCAGCGTCGGCCCCGCAGCGCGTGTCGGCGGGACAGGCATAGCCGTCGGTGCACTTGATAGGAGCGCAACCGTGCGTATCCGCATCCGCACGCGTGGGGACGCAGGTCAGGCCGCTCGCGCAGGAAAATCCCTCCGTGCAAGGTGTGACCTCGCAGCGCCCGGTGGCGTTGCAACGCTGGTCTGGGGCGCAGGAGGTCGCCGTGCACGCGGCCACACATGCCATTCCGGCTTGTGGGCAACACGGGACCGTCGCCGAAACGCACACCTTGCCGACGCCGCAGTCGGAATCGATTGTGCAATCGTGAGGCGGTGCATTGATGCCTCCGCAGTACGCCCCTCCGCAACCCGCGCTCGTCGAGGGCAGCTCCTGCAGACACTCATTGTAGCCGCTCGGGCAATCGCTCGGGGTCCGGCACAGCGGACGCCCCGCGGGTGGATCGTTGGCACCTGGACAGCTCGGGCCGGTGGGGCCCGCAGCGCCGTCGAAGCCCGTGCCGCCGGTTCCGCCGGAGCCAACTTCGCCGAGACCGCCGCCACTTCCACCCAATGCGCTGTCTGCTGGAGCTCCACCAAGACCGCCGCCAGCTCCGCCCCTGCCCCCTGCACCGCCGCTGCCGCCGATACTTGCATCAGGACTTCCCGCGCTCGCGTCACAGCGCCCGCAGCCCCCACTCCCGCCGCCGGCTGCGCCTCCGGCACCAACCCCGCCGCTTGCGACGCCTCCTGAGCCGGCACCACCGCTTGCCGATCCGCCACTTCCCGATCGTCCGGCAACGCCGCCCGCACCGCCGGTTCCGCCGGATGCTCCGCCGCTGCTTCCTGCCAGCGGCGCAGGGCCGTCGGAAACACGCCCAGCGTCGACGGATCTTCCGGTGCTGCTGTTGCAGCCATTCCCCAAAAGCGCGGTCAAACCAGCCAGGCCGACGAACGACAGGAACCCAGTTGAGAATCGCATGTGCCCTCCGTTGGAAGGATATGCGGAAGTGGGTCGGACCGTAAGAGACCCGCCGGGAAACCCGCGGTTCGGTGAGATGTCGGTCACGCTTGTGCTCTACTGCGGCGGACGAGTGGTCTGTAGTCCGAGCACCCACGAATCTTGCTTGTCGCGCCCGCTTCGGATTCATATTGGGCGATGGTCAAGACCGAGATTCGCGTCATCTATGGCGACACCGATCAGATGGGTGTCGTGTACTACGGCAACTATCTGCGCTTCTTCGAGGCCGCCAGGAACGAATGGCTGCGCGCCAAGGGCGCCTGCTGGCGAGACATCGAGGCGACGCACGCGGTGTACCTGCCCGTGGCCGAGGCCAAGGTCAACTACAAGCGCCCGGCACGCTACGACGACATCATCACGGTGGAGACGCGCCTCGGCGACCTTGGCATGGTGTCGCTTCGATTCGACTATCGCATCGTTCGTGGCGACGACCTGCTCGTTGTCGGCCACACTGTGCACGCGTGCATCAGCCGCGACGGCGGCATTCGCGAGTTTCCCGAAGCCTTGCTCGCACAGCTACGCGACTCGGCGTAGCGGCGGCGTCCGATTCTTGATGCGACGGTTGTCGCGGCGTCACGAAGCCTAGGAGCCTAAGGACAAGCCGTACTTCCGCAGCTTGTCTTGCAAGGTGGCGCGTCCCATGTCGAGCATGCGGGCGGCCTCGCTTTGGTTGCCTTTGGCGGCGTCCAGGGCGGCGACGATGAGACCGCGCTCAAAGGCAGCGACCTGTTCTTTGAGCTTGGTCGGCGTGTGCGGGGCCTCAGCCGGGCCGGCCGGATCGGGGAAAAATGCCGGGTCGAGGGTACCGTCGGGCGACATGGCCACCGCGCTCTCGATCACGTTTTCGAGCTCGCGCACGTTGCCGGGCCAGCGATAGCCTGAAAGGCGCGCCAGCCACTCGCTCTTGAGCGCGATAGGCGGCACGCCGAAACGCCGGCAAGCCTCGGCCAGAAAGTGCCTGGCCAGTACCGGAATGTCGTCCGGTCGCTCGCGCAGAGGCGGGATTTCGAGGGTCACGACCTTGAGACGGTAAAACAAGTCCTCGCGAAAGCGACCCTCGGCCGCCCACTGGCCGAGATTCCGATGGGTGGCGGCGAGGATGCGCACGTCCACCGTCTGGGGGCGATCTTCGCCCACCGGACGAATTTCGTTTTCCTGCAGAACACGCAAGAGCTTGGCCTGGGTGCCCGGGTGCAGCTCGCCAACCTCGTCGAGCAGCAGGGTACCGCCATCGGCTTCGCGAAAAAGTCCGGGTCGGGACTTCACGGCGCCCGTGAACGCCCCTTTGCTGTGACCGAACAGCTCCGCCTCGGCCAGCTCGGGGGTCAGCGCCGCGCAGTTGAAACGAACGAAGGGCTTGTCGGCCCGTCGCGAGCCCGCCACGATGGCCTCGGCCACGCGCTCTTTGCCAGTGCCGCTTTCGCCGGTGATGAGCACGGTGACGTCCCGGGCGGCCACCCGCTTGATGAGCAATGCCAGACGCGACATGGCCGAGGAGGAGAACACCAGTGAATGCAGAAGGTCGACTTCGCCGCGCAGCTGTTCGTTCTCGCGTTCGAGGCGCAGCGTCGCGATCGATCGCCGAACCACCTTCAGCACTTCGTCCACGTCGAACGGTTTGCGGAAGTAGTCCAGCGCGCCGAGCTTCATGGCTTCCACCGCGTGGCGTTCCGATCCGTGCGCGGTCAGCAGCACCACCCGAGGCGCCGGCATCATCGCTTGCGTGCGGCGCAGGAACTCCATCCCGTCTACCCGGGGCATGCGCAGATCGGAGAGGATCAGGTCGAACTCGGCGCCGGTCAGCTTGTCGAGCGCGACCTGTCCGTCGGCGGCCTCGTCCACCTCCAGGCCTTCTTCTTCGAGCAGGCCGCGCAAGGTGTAGCGGCCGACGGCGTCGTCATCGACCACCAACACGCGTGGTTTCATGTGATCGCCTCGGCGGGTTCGGGAGCTGCCTTCTTCGATTCCATGGTCGGCAAGATAAGTGTAGCCAGACATCCGCCTTCCGGCCGATTTTCGAGCAGCAGATCGCCGCCGTGCTGCCGCGCCAGCCCGCGTGCCAGGGCCAGGCCCAGTCCGGTGCCCCGCTCCTTGGTGGTCGTGCCGGCTTGGAACAGGCGCGCCTTGACCTCGTTGGCGAGCCCGGGACCATCATCGCGCATCTCGATGCGTGCGGGATCCGGAGCCCCGACCACCTTGATGGTCACCAGCGTATGCGCCGGTGCTGCCTCGAGCGCGTTTTGCAGCAGATTGATGAGGATCTGTTTCACCTTGCGGGCGTCGCAGAAGGCCGCGATGGACGCATCGCCGTCGACGGTGACTTGCACATTGCGCGCGTACGCCATCCCCTCGTGCAGCGAGACCACGGACTCGCACAGCTGGCGCAGACCTACCGACTCCTGGCTGAGCGGCGACAGCGGCCGCGAGAAGGTCAGGAACTCTTGCAGGATCTCCTCCATGCGCAGGATTTCGTGTTGCATGACCTGCAGGCGTTCGGCCCCCTTGCCCTGGACGTCGCGGGACACCAACACCGCCAATCCCTTGATGTTGGCTAGCGGGTTCTTCAGCTCGTGGGCCAGCTCGCCCGAGAGCACCGTCAGCTCTTGCGCGTGGGCTTCGTTGCCGCGCAGGACCTCGTCGCGCGCTTCCACCGCCTCGTTGATCATGCCGCGAAAGGTGCCCCGGACGGCGTTGGCGCTCATCGCGGTCCATCCCAGCAACGCCACGAAAGTCACGGCCTTGGCCACCAGCAGAGTCGTGGGCTGGGGCAAATGTGAGCCGCCGCCATAAATGGCAGGCATCAGGTTGGGAATGACCTGAAACCCGGCCAGGAGCGTAAAGCCAAGGACGAGTACGCTGAACACCGCAACCGAGATACGTAGTACGCGCGGCGTGCTGAACGTGCCGAGGAAGAAGCACACCACGAGAGCCATGGGTAGGAGAGGGCTGTCGATTCCCCCGGTGGCCAGGATGAGCGCGCCCAAGGGGAGCAGCTCGAAACCCGAGAAGCGTCTGTCGTCTCCCGGGCGCCAACGATCCCGAGGGTGCCGGTGTCCGAACACGAGGTGCAGGGGAATGGATAGCAGCAGGAAGCCGACGATGGCCCATCGCCAGATGGCACCGTCGCCCACCAGGGTGAGCGCCAGGAAGAGCCCAATGATCGGCAAGAGCACCAAGCGTAAACGCGAGAGGCGCTCCAGCCGCTGCCGCATCATGCGCATCTGCACTTCGTCGATGTTGTCCTTGGTGATGGCGGTCATGGTGTCACTCGATTCAAGCACGATTGGCGGGTCTGTGCAGGATAGGGGCCAGGACCACAGGCTGATTCCTCAAGGATCTGACGAGGCCGTCTGCCGCCCTCCCGGCGGCGCCTTGCCGGGTTTCCGGCAGAAACGCGATGCGCGCCCTCGGAAGGACACGCCTATGGTCCTCTTCAACCCTTGGCCTGGCCCTTGCTGTTGCGTCGGTCGCAACCGCACCTCAAGGAGACCATGCCAGCCCTCATTCGCATCGCCCTACGAAATGTTCTGCGCAACCGGCGCCGATCGCTCATCACCTTCTCAGCCGTTCTGATTGCCATCCTCGCCACGTTCTCGCTGCGTGGGCTGGCCAACGGAATGGTCACGGCCATGCAAGACGCGGTCGTGCACGGCCAGACCGGCGCCCTGCAGGTCCATCGCGTGGGTTACCTGAAATCCACGGGTGGCTCGTCGCTCGACCTCGACGTGCCGGCGGACGCCGCGTTCCTGGACAAAATTCGATCGGTGCCCGACGTGCGCGCGGTCTCGGCCCGCCTCGCCTTCGGCGGCATGGTCAATGCCAACGACACCACATCGCCCGCGTTGTTCTCCGCGCTGGATCTCGACGGTGAGCTGCGCGTCTGTCCCCTACGCGAGAAACTGGCCACCGAAGGCCGTGCCTTTGGCGTGGCCGAACCCGAGGCCGCGGTGTTGACGCCCGAGCTGGTGCGCACCCTGGGCCTCAAGTTGGGGCAGAAGGCCGCTCTGCTCACCAACGACAAGGAAGGCACGCTCACCGCGGTCGATCTCACGGTCGTGGGCGTGTACGGCCAACCCGGCTTGCCTTTGCCCGAGAAGAAGATTGGCTTCGTGCCCCTGGCCACGGCGCAAGAGCTGCTGCACATGCAGGGCCGCGCGACCGAGATCGTGGTGGCGGTCGACGACTTGAAGGCCATCGACCAGGTCAAGGCGGCGATCGCCAGCGCCGTGGGGCCCACGTACCAGGTGTCGACCTGGAGCGAGCTGGTTCCCTTCCTGAAGGACGCCGTCACCTCGTGGCGGTTCATGTCGAACCTGTTCACCGGCATCTTTCTCTTCGTGGCCCTGCTCGGCATCGTGAACACGATGCTGATGTCGGTGCTGGAACGCACGCGTGAGATCGGCACCATGATGGCGCTCGGGGTTCGTCGCCGCAGCATCACCGCCATCTTCCTGCTCGAAGCCACGGCGCAGGGATTTCTGGGCGGCCTGGGCGGCGCACTGCTTGGCGGCGCCTTGGTTTTCAAGGTGGGCCAGGCCGGGCTGCACTTCCACATGTCGAACGCGACCCTGCATGTTCATCCCTTCATCGACCTCGGCTTCTTTGTCTTCGCCCTGGTGCTGGCCACGGCCGGTGCGGTCTTGGCTGCCCTCTGGCCCGCCTTGCGCGCCAGCCGTCTTCGCCCCGTCACAGCTCTTGCTTCGGTGTAACCATGCGCATTTCCCATCTCGCTTTTCGCAACCTCGGCCGCAACAAGCGGCGCACACTCGTCACCGGCCTCACCATCGCGTTCGGCGTTTTCGCCATCGTCTTCTTGCAGTCCTTCGTCAACGCCTTGATGAGGAACATTGTCGAGGTGTCGGTCGAAACCAAGGTCGGCGCGGTTCAGGTCTTCAAGGCCGGCTACCTGGGCTCGGACGATCCCCTGAAGATGACCCTGGTCGACTCGCCCGAGCTGGTGGCCAAGATCCGCGCGGTGCCGGGCGTGGCCGCGGTCGCGCCGAGGCTGGACTTCGACGGCATGCTGTCGAACGGCAGCGAGGGCACCATGTTCTCAGCCAACGCCATCGATCCGGCGCGCGAATACGCAGTCTGCCCCCGGCGTGCCACCTACTTGGCGAAGGGATCGAAACCGCTCGGTCCTGGATCCGAGGAGGCCATCCTGGTGGGGCAAACCCTGGTCGAGTCCCTGGAGGCCAAGCAAGGGTCCAGCCTGGTCATGCAAGCCTCGGGCGCCCACGGGGGCGTCAACGCCCTGGACGTCAGCGTGCAAGGCTTCTTGCGCACGACGCACCCGTCGGAATCCAAGCGAGCCACCACAGTCACCCTGGCCTTCGCGCAAAAACTCCTGCGCATGCCGGGCGCGATCACCCACTACGTGGTCGGCGTCGACAACGTGGACAAGCTGGACCAAGTGGCCGGCCGCCTGCGCACCGCCCTGGGCCCGGACTTTCAGGTCACCACCTGGCGTGACCTGGACACCACCAACGCCGGCCGCGCCAAGATCATTGCCGGCCTGATGACCGTGGTGACGGTGATCCTGTTCCTGCTGGTGATGACCGGCGTGGTGAACACCATGCTCATGTCGGTCTACGAGCGCATCCGCGAGATCGGCACCATGCTGGCTGTGGGCGTCCGGCGCCGGCAAATTCGCCTGCTCTTCGTGTGTGAGGCCGCGTTCATGGCGTTGGCCAGCGCACTCGCTGGCTCGATACTGGGCGCGCTGGTCGTGCGTCTGATCGGCCGCGGTGGCTTCACGCATGCCTTCGGCCCCAACGAGGCGGTCACCTATTACCCGGCGGTCGGAGGCAGGTTTCTGCTGACCGTGATTGTGCTCGCCGTGCTCGGCGCTCTGCTGGCCGCGCTTTATCCCGCCTGGAAGGGCTCGCGCCTGCGGCCGGTCGAGGCGCTCAGGACCACCTGATTTCTAGAAAGGAACACCCATGATCAAAACCTTCATCGCGCTCACGTGTCTGCTCGTCGGTACCGGCAACGCCTTCGCCAACCCGCCCAGCGCCGACGAGCTGGTCCATCGCTACGACGAGGTGATGTCGCCCAAGACCTTCGAGTCGGTCATCGAGATGGTGGCCCACCGTCAAGACGGCACCACCCGCAATTACACGTTGCGCGCGCTCAAGTCGGGCAACGACAAGATGCGCGCGTGGTTCCTGGAGCCGGCGGCCAGCAAGGGGCAAGAGATGCTCAAGGTCGGCGACAACATGTGGGTCTACATGCCCAACCTCAAGCGGGCGCTTCGCATCGCCTCGCGCGAGAGCTTTCAGGGCGGCGACTTCAACAACGGCGACATCATGCGCGTGAACTACGTCGCCGACTACAGCGCCAAGCTGTTGCCCGAAACCGACCCCGCGGCCTGGGGCGTGGAGCTGACCGCCAAGAGCGACGAGGCCAGCTACGACCGCATCCGGTTGTGGCTCGACAGGGACAAGCGCTTGCCAGTGAAGGCCGAGTACTACGCGTCCTCGGGCAAGCTCTTGCGTTCGGCGACCTTCGAAGCCACGAAGCGCTTCCACGGCCTCGAACGTCCGTCGCGGATCGTGATGCGCAACGAGCTCGCCACCAAGCGTTTCTCCGAGATGACCATGATCGACATGAAGGCGGGTGTCGAGGCTCCCACGCAGAAGTTCGTGCTCGACGATCTGGGGCGCTGATCATGCGTCGACCATTCAGCACGGCTCTCCTGTTTCTCGCGGCGACCCCGGCCTTCGCGCAAGAGATGCGAGACGAGCAAGAGGTGGCAGCGCCGCACGAGAAGGCACAGGTCAATGGTTACATCAGCCAGCGCGTGGCCTACCAACAGATCACGCCGAACGTCCCCATGTCCACCCAGGACCTGCCCAGCATCGCCACGCTCACCGAAGCGAACGCACAGCTGAAGGTGAACCTGGGCACACGCGGTTCCTTCGCCTACGCCGATCTGTCGCTGGTGTACCAGGGCGGCTGGCTGTTCTACGAAGACGACGGCAACGGCGGTCGCACGCGGGTGCCCAACCACGACGTGCCGGACTTACACCCGGCGGTGGTGTCGAGTGAGCTCTATCTATCGCTCTCGCCCAAGCCGTGGCTGAACCTGCTGGTCGGCAAGAAGCGCATCACCTGGGGCGCGGGCTTCGCCTTCAATCCGACGGATTTGATCAATCCGCCCAAAGATCCCACCGACCCGAACTACCAGCGCGCTGGCAATTGGGTGGCTCGGGTGGAGCTGCCGTTCGAAAAGTTCACGCTCTCGGCGCTGTTCGCACCGCAGGCGCTGTACACGCAAAGCGGCCTACCTTACGCGTTCATGCGTTATCCGGACTACGCGCCGGCAACTGGGGCCGACGCCCGCGACCAAACCTCACACTACCTTCTCGCGGGTCGGCTCTATGCCTTGCTGGCTAGCACGGACGTGAACCTCATCTACTACTTTTCGAACGCGTACCAAGACGACTTCCGCAACAAGTCCCGCCTGGGCCTGAGCTTGTCGCGCTACTTCTTCACCGATTACGAGCTGCACGCCGAGGCCTTGCTGACCCGAGGGTCTGCGCGCAGCTTCCCGGTCCACGTGTGCGTGGAGGACCAAGCAGCCTGCGCCAGTGGCCCGTTCTTCACCACCAGCAAGACCGACAGCACCGCCTTCTACCCGCGCATTATCGCCGGCACCCGTCGCATGTTTGCCGACGAGAGCCTGCTGTCGATCGAGTACTACTACCAACGCGACGGCTATGACGACCAAGAGTTTGCCGACGCTGTCGCTCTCCAGACCTACGCCAAGAGTCAGCCCAGCGTGACCAACGCTGTCTCCGGCAGCGCCCTGCCCCAACGCTACGCCTTCGATCCGCTGCGCCGGCACTACCTCATCGTCAGCTACAGCAAGCCGCGCATCGCAGACGATTGGACCGTCGGTGCCGTGCTCATCGCGGGCGTGCGCGACCTCTCGGGCGTACTGTCGCCCTCGGTGGCGTGGAACGTTCGCGAGTGGCTGAACCTCGGCCTCTACGGCTTCGTACCCATTCACGGCCTCGGGGTCGGCGAGGCCCAAGTCGCGGGTGCCAGTTTCAGCGAATACGGACTTTCCCCCTACACCTTCCGCGTGTTGTTCGAAGCCCGCGGGTATTACTGACTCCATGAAATGAACAAACCAGAAAGAGCCATCATGCCAAACACACTCGTATCCATGAAAGACGTCACCAAAATCTACGAGCTCGGCAAAACACGCGTTCCTGCCCTCCAGGGCGTTGACCTCCACATCGAAAAGGGCGAGTTCACCGTGATCATGGGCCCGTCGGGCTCGGGCAAGTCGACCCTGCTCAACATCGTCGGCTGCCTCGACCGCCCCACCAGCGGACGCTACCAATTCAAAGGCGCCGACGTAGGCGACCGGGATTTCGACAAGCTGGCCGGCCTGCGCAACGAGAACATCGGCTTCATCTTCCAATCGTTCAACCTGATTCCCGTGCTCGACGTGGTGGAGAACATCGAGTTCCCGTGCCTCATGCGCACGCAGCGCGAGTCGGCGCCGTCGCTGCGCCGGCGTGTGCATGCGCTGGCCGACGAAGTGGGCTTGACCCCTTACCTCAAGCATCGCCCCGATGAGCTGTCCGGTGGCCAGCGACAACGAGTTGCCATCGCCCGCGCGCTCATCACCAACCCTGAGCTCGTCCTCGCCGACGAGCCGACCGCCAACCTCGATTCCAAGACCAGCGAGCAGATCATCGCCATTATGCAGCGGCTGAACCAAGAAAAGGGTGTGACCTTTCTATTTTCCACCCACGATCCGCGGGTCACCAAACACGCCAAACGCGTGGTCACCATGGCCGACGGCAAGATCGTGCAAGGCACGCCGTTGGCGGCGTAGCCGTCGCCTGCCGGGACTGCCCCTGTAAGAGTCTACGGTATGTAGATCGGTGGTGGCGGCGGTGGCGGTGGCGGTGGCGGTGGTGGGGCAACCTGCCCGGGCGGAGGCGGGGGCGGTGGCGCGG
>CAZBIU010000171.1:0-14061 GCA_964491625.1 uncultured Myxococcales bacterium | reverse complement strand
CCGACCCTCACGCTGTACGCGCGCGTGGGCGAGCGCGAGGTGGCCCTGTGCCGTTGGCCAACCACCATCGGCGGCTGGAAGACGATTCAGCAATCCGACGGCTCCATGGCACTCAAGTACAAAGCGTCCGTGACCGGCGATGCCCTGTGGCCCGAGATCCTTGCCACCCCGACCTGGCACCCGTCGCCGGGCATGCCCACCCGCAGGCTGCTCATCAAGCGAGGCGACACCTGGGTGCCGAAGTCCGAGGTCATCGGGCCGGGCTACCGCGCCGCCTACGGGCTGGTGGCCATCACGCACCTACAGATCGAGGGACGCAACGAGCGGGGCGAGCCCGAGCTCATGGACCACCGTATCCGGACGCACGGTACGGCGGCTTACCGTTCCGTCAAACGCGGCGAGAGCAGCGGCTGCCACCGACTGCACAACCACTTGGTCCTGCGCCTGGCGGGCTTCGTGATTCGGCATCGCGCGCACGTGCGCGACGGCATCGTGCCCGAGGATTACGTGCGGCACCTCGAATACAAGGGCCAGGAAGTCGATCTGGCGGACGACAACAAAGGCTACCGCTTCCAGCTAACGCCGCCCGTGCCCGTGACCATCCTCGACGGCGACGTGAAAGGCAACGCCAGGTCCGTCAAGGGTACGGTGCCGCTGATGGTGACCCCGTAGGTTGCAAGCCCACCGGGTCAGGGTGGCGTTCAAATATGGTTTGACAGGTATATGCCCTTTGAGGCATATATGACTTATGGAGTCCGCTTTTGCCGTTCTGGCCGAGCCCAATCGCCGCGCCATCCTCAGCCTGCTGGCCGCTTCGGAGCGCTCGGTGGGAGAGATTGAGGACAGCCTAGGGATGTCGCAGCCGTCGGTCTCCAAGCATTTGCGCGTGCTGCGCGACGCCGGGCTGGTCGATTCCCGGACTGATGCGCAACGACGGCTTTACCGCGTAAGGCCCGAACCGCTCGTGGAAGTGGACGCTTGGCTGGAGCAGTTCCGCCGCCTTTGGTCTTTCCACATCGACGCGCTGGAACGACACCTCGATCGCATGGCCCGCAAGGATCACCTGCATCGCCGACCCCGGCGGAAAGGAACAACCCGATGACCGCCCCACGCGACACGTACAGACCCGGAGCCGCGTCCGGGGCCGAGGTTCGAAAAGAAGGTGAGAAATGGACGCTGATACTTGTGCGCAATCTACGCCATCCTCCCGGCAAGGTCTGGCGGGCCCTGACCGATCCATCCGAGCTGCGCCAATGGGCGCCCTTCGACGCCGATCGCAGCCTGGGCAAGATCGGACCGGTGATGCTCTCCACGGTCGGGACGCCGACGCCGCAGGTTTCTGACAGCGCCGTGAAGTGCGCCGACGCCCCGAGGCTGCTCGAATTCAGTTGGGGCGGCAACGAATTGCGCTGGGAGCTTGAAGCAGTTGGCGGTGGCACGCGCCTTACGCTCTGGCACAACATCGATCGCGGCTTTGTCTCGTGGGGTGCCGCCGGCTGGCACATTTGTTTCGACGTCCTTGACCGGTTGCTCGCGGGAGCGCCAATTGGCCGCATTGTTGGCGGCGAAGCGATCAAGTTCGACTGGCAGCGCCTCAATACCGAATACGCCAAGCAGTTTGGCATCGAAAGCCCTGGTTGGACACAGTCTCTCTCAAAGGAAGGTGAATCATGACCATTCTCCTCTGGATTCTGCAAATCCTGCTCGCCCTGCATACGGCCGTGGGCGCGATTTGGAAGTTTTCCAATTCCGAGCAAACCGTGCCTTCGCTAAGCGCAATCCCCCACACAGTTTGGCTGGCGATGAGCGTGCTGGAGCTACTTTGCAGCCTGTGCCTGATTGTCCCTGCGTTCAATAGGCGTCTGACCGTCCTGGCTCCCATCGCGGCGGCATACATAACATCAGAGATGCTGCTCTTCTCAGTCGTACACCTCTACTCCGGTTGGGCGGAGCACGGACAAATGATCTACTGGCTCGTGGTCGCTGCCGTATGCGGTCTTGTCGCCTACGGGAGACTTGTGCGAAGGCTTTCCACCGCAGCACAGTGGACGTAAGATTGGAGCTCGACATGAAGAAGCCCATTTCAACAGAGTCCGCCTCGGTGTTGATCGACGAGAGGATCAAGCAGCTTGCTGACTGGCGCGGAAAGGCGCTCGCCAAGGTTCGCGAAATCATCCACGCGGCGGACCCTGAGATCGTGGAAGAATGGAAGTGGATGGGAACGCCGGTCTGGTCCCACGGCGGTATCGTATGTACGGGGGAAACGTACAAGAACGTCGTCAAGATGACATTTGCCAAGGGGGCCGCGCTTGCGGACCCTTCGGGCCTATTCAATTCCAGCCTGGACGGGAATGTCAGGCGTGCCATCGATATCCACGAAGGCGACAAGGTCGAAGGAGCCGCGTTACGCGATCTCATCCGCGCCGCAGTGGCGCTCAATTTCAGGGGCAAGAGCGAAACGAAACAGAGCAAGGCGAAAGCTCGAAGGACGGCAGACTCCAAGTGACCGGTTGACTTGTCGCGGTAGGGAGGGGACCTCACGACAATTTCAAATTCTGCGCTCCGCGCGTATAATGCGGCGGGCTCGATGAAGCCACTTCGCTAGGAGCTTACCCATGACGATAATGAAAAGACGCTCTCCATTGTCTCTGGTATCGGGTTCGATGATTGTGGCGTTCGCCGCCCTCTTCGCGGTCGGGTGCAAAGGATCAAGCAAAGCCCTGGACCTCGATAGCGGCGATCAGAGTGGAACCGGCGGCGCCGGTGACGGTGGCAGCGGTGATGGCGGTAGTGGGGCCGGTGCCGGAGGCGCGGGTGGTGCTAGCAGTGTTCTTGGCAGTGGCGGTGTTTCGAGTGGTGGCGGTGGCGCTGGTCTCACCGGCGGCGCGGGCAAAGGCGGCTCAGGCAGTGGCGGCAAGGTCGGCAGCGGCGGTACCACCACCTCGGGAAGCGCGTGCGGTGGCCCAGGCCAGCTTTGTTGCTCCGGCAACACCTGCAAGGACGGCGGCTGCTGTGCCTACAACCTGTGCGTTGCCAACGGCAGCAGCTGCTTGCCCCTGCCCGGGACTTGCACCAGCGGAAGCTGCAATGCGGGGGCGTGCGGCGGCCCGGGTAAGCCGTGTTGCAACACCAGCACGAGCACCAGCGTATCCACGGGTACCGCGTGCACGTCACCGGGCACCAAGTGCTCGTCGGGCGTGTGCGCGTTGTGCGGAAACAATCCTGGCGACACCTGCTGCTATACGACGCCCACCAGCTCCAGCTCGTCCACCTCGTACGTGTGCCTAGGCAGTAACCTCGTGTGCAGCACATCGACGTCGAGCTACGTGTGCGCGACCTGCGGTCAGCCTGGCGGTCCTTGCTGCCCTGGCAGCACGTGCAGCGGCAACGCCTGCTGCTACAACGAAACCTGCATCGCGGAAGGCAGCAACTGCAGTAGCTCGTCAAGCACTGGAACCGGCGGCAGTGGCGGAGGCCAATGCGGCGGCGGCAAGTGCTCCAATTGCGGCGGCTCGGGTCAGCCCTGCTGTGGGACGAGCTGCGGGGCCGGCCTCGCGTGCCGCAGCTCGGTCTGCTCGTCGTGTGGAAATCCCGGCGAGCCCTGCTGCTCGGGCGCCAACGGCACAAGTCGCTGTGTAGCGGGCTCGATTTGCAACAGCACCACCTCGTCGAGCGGCCTGTGCGCAGCGTGTGGCGGGCCTGGCGAGCCTTGCTGCGATGGCAACGCATGCTCGTCCGGATGCTGTTTCAACGGTAGCTGCATGGCCGACGGAGCCACGTGCACAGTCAGTGGGTATACGACCACCTACGGCTCGTGCAAGTCCGGACGCTGCACCTGCGGCAACTCGGGCGAGCCGTGCTGTCCCACCAGCACCTTCCCGACCTCGACCGGTTGTTCGAGTTACGACCTCGCGTGCGGAACCACCACCAGCACCACCACCTCGACGTCGATCTGCCAGGCGTGCGGCAAGCAAGATGGGCCGTGCTGCTCGAACAACAGTTGCAGCGATCCTGGCACGCAGTGCCTTTCCAACAGTGCCACGAACTACTACTACCAGTGCAAGCTCTGCGGAGCAACGGGGCAGGCGTGTTGCTCCAGCTCGTCGACGGGCGGAGCGTGCCGCGACTCGGGAACGGCGTGCAACAGCAACACCAATACCTGCCAGGCTTGTGGCGCCGCCGGCAACCCGTGTTGCGCCGGCTACAAATGCACGGGCGCCAACACCGTGTGCAACACTTCGCAGAATCTCTGCGTCGTGTGCGGCACTCCGAACCCAAGCGGATCGTCTGCGCCGTGCTGCCCAGGCAACCTTTGCAACGGCGGCTGCTGCGTCACCCGCTACGGCGGAAGCTCGTACGGCAGCCCGGTGTGCGTCGGGGCGGGCACGAATTGCGACAGTCTCGACACCAGCACGACCACGACGAAGGCGGTCTGCGACGTTAGTTCGGTCGCAACCGGCACGTGCACGGCTGGGACCACCGCGAGCTGCGGCGGACTTGGGCAGGCCTGCTGCGTCTCGAACTACTATACGACCTCGACCTCCTATTACTATTGTGGCGCCCCCGGAACCCGCTGCTTGGGCAATTCCAGCACCACCGGAACCAGCACGTACACGTGCCAGGCCTGTGGCGACAAGAATCAGCGCTGCTGCGTCGACTCGACCAGCTCGTCGAGCACCACTGTCTCGGCCTGCAAGTCGCCCTATCTGTGCAGCTCGGTCTACAGCTCAAGCACGGGCACCTACACCTATACCTGCACAGATTCGACGGCAACCGCGACCTCGACCGCCACCACCGTCGGACTCTAGCAGCTCTCGGCGCCGTCAGACCCGCAGGTGCGGGCAGGAAGCCTATCCTTTTCGACCCGGCGGGTCTGTCCGTGCGACCGTGGCCCCAAAGACCCCGTCTGACGTTCAACTGCTCGCGAGAAAGAGCCGATGATGGGCACGTCCGTCGCATCGACTATGTCCATCAAAGTCATCAGTTTGGTTCTTGCCATGCTTGCAGTCGGCGTGCTGGCTGCCCGGCACGGCCGCAGCTTCAGGTTGTCCATTCCGCCCCCCTCGACCGGGCCGGTGCCGGTGGAGGGCGGGGGCCTGGGCGACGTGGGGCCTGTCGTGGTCCTGGATCCTTTTCTGGTGTCGGAGGTGGAAGGCGAGGGCGAGCACGTAAGCAAGGTAACCTTCGAAGTGGAGGTCAATGATGCCCAGGGGCGAGACATCTTCAAGTCCCGTACCTCGCAGATTCGCTCGGCCATTTTGACCGTGCTGGCGGACACCAGGCTCAACGATATCGGCGATTCGGAAGACCTCGGGTTGCTCAAAAAGATGGTACAAGGTCGCATTCAATCCCTGTTGCCGGATCATGTCGTTCGCCGCGTGTTGATCACGGAATTCTTGAGTCTCTGAGCGCAGACCCGATTGCTCCGACAGCTTCGTTGCCAGGCTCTTCGCCGTGACGGTGGCTCCCGTCGTATTGCCTGGATTCCTCGCCACGCAGGCCGTCACAGCGATCGCCGGCAGGCCTTGACCATGCCCGCGCGGCTCCTCACGCAGCGTCCGCCAGCGACGTTTGTGCAAGGGCTTTCGTGGGAGCCCTTGACCAGGACTATACGCCGGCCGATAGTCTGCTTTGTGCAGATTGACGCGGCACCGCGGAACACCCAGGACGAGGATGGCATTCGTCCTCGGGCCGGGGCGCGCCGGCCTTCCCGGCCCACGGGGGCGCTTGTTCTGCGCTGCAAGATGATCGTCGCCACCGCGGTAGTTGGCCTAGGTGCGTGCAAGCAGCCGCTGGTGGTCGGCGAATACAAGTGCCCCGTGGGCAACTTTGAGGGCGGCAGTCCGCCCATCTCGACCGATCCGATCTCGCTTCCTTGGGCAACGGGATTTGAGAACCAATTGGACTGCGACTACCGGGAAGTCGCTGGGTACTGTTACTCATTCCCGCCATCGTCCTACCGAGTCGTCACATCACCGGTCCATTCCGGGCAGTTTGCGGCGGAGTTCACCGTACTGACCGGCACCGACGCCGGTTCTTCCCCCCAGGGCCGCTGCGTCCGGCAGGGTGTCTTGCCGGCCGAAGCCTACTACGGCGCCTGGTACTATATCCTCGCGTCGGCGACCAACACGGGCAACTGGAATCTGTTTCACTTCCAAGGTGGAAATGCCGACACGACTTCTGAACACTTTCTCTGGGATGTGTCCTTGGTCAATGGGCCGACCGGCGAGCTGAACCTCCGACTGTACGATGACTTGCACCAGAAGACCATCGGTGACGGCCCGTCCATTCCGATTGCGGAATGGGTTCACATTGTGTTCTACCTGAAGCGCGCAAAAGACAACAACGGCGAGGTTGCCTTGTTCCAGAACGAAGTGCGCGTGCTGGACCTCACGGATGTCGTCAGCGACGATACCGACTGGGGTCAATGGTACGTGGGCAACCTTGCGAGCGCTTTGCAGCCTGCTCAGTCTACTGTGTACGTGGATGACGTCACCATTCGCGCAACCTTATAGTCGAAGCCGATCCCAGACCTCGTCGGGCACCGGGATGGGCCTGATGATTGGGTGGATTCTGCTCGGGCTGCTCGTCACGACGCCCGCGGCGGCCGAGCCGCAGCCAAGCATCGACATGCGTTGGGAAGCGCCCCCGGGCTGTCCACAGGAAAGCGACGTGCGCGACCGGATCCAGAGGCTTGTGGGATCCGGTCGCCATGACAGCCAGGTACACGCCGAGGGAACCATCACGCGAATGGAGAGACGCTTTCGCCTTGACCTCGTCGTGCGTGTGCGTGACCTCGTTGGCACCCGCAGCATCGAGGCCAACTCGTGCGAGGATCTCGCTGGTGCGGCGGCGGTGGAGCTTGGATTGCTGATCCATTCGACTGAGGCAGCCCTCGGCCGTGCCGGATCTCAGCCTCCCAATTTGCCGCCCGCCCGAGGAGCGGAACCGTCGAGCTCGGATTCCGACCGAACCGACACGCATCCCTCACCAGGAGCGAACGACGCTGGCAGGGTAGAGCATGCTCCGGGCGGCACGAAATCCGAGGACAAGTCGGCGGTCGAGCCCGACGCCAAGGCAGAGCCGAAGGAGGCAGTGTCGCAGAGGTTGTGGCATGCCCTTGTGGGGTTGCCCGTCTTGGAGCTGGGTGTAGGCCCCCTCCCGAAGATGGCTCGGGGTATCGGAGTGTCCCTCGGCCTCGAATACGCGAGCTGGCAGTTGCAGGTGAAGGGAACCTCATGGCAGCGCCAGAACGTTCCCGCGCCTGGCTTCCCCGGGTACGGCGCGGATGTTGATCGAATCGGCGCGGCTTTCTGGGGTTGCCGCGAGCTTCGATCTTCCTGGTTTGGATTTTCGCCTTGCTTGACGGTTGGTGTCGAGCGCGTGTCTGCGAGTGGCACCGGACGGAACGTCGCACAAAGCGCGGTACAGGCTTGGGGAATGACCGTGGGCGCCGGCGTACAAGGGCGGGTCCACATCGCTAGTTGGTTCTGCCTGCTGATGGCCGTGGGTGGGCAAATCGAGCTGTCCCGACCCCATATCTCGATTGGTGGGGAAACTTCATCGTCTGGAACATCGTACGGGTTCGACGTGTACCAATTCGCTCCGGCGGCGTTCTTGGCGGCACTCGGCCTGGAGTGGATCTTGTGACGGAAAGTGAAACCGCACGCCACTGCATCTGGTGACTGACTATGATTGGCAGCAAGTCAAACGCTTCCGCCATCTTTTCGAATGAAGATCCCAATTTAGGACCGTCAGACGTTCGCGTGCCCAACCTGCAAGCCATCTACAAACAGTATTTTGACTTCGTGTGGTCGTCCGCCCGACATCTCGGAGTGGCGCGAGACGCTATCGACGACGTGGTACAGGATGTATTCATCGTAATCCAGGCCAAGCTTGTCACGTTGCAGCGGCCGGAAGCCCTGCGAAGCTGGATCTACGGTATCGTCAGACGTACGGTAAGCGACTATCGGCGCTCCAGGCGATCCAGGGATGCCGCCGGGGCCAGGCTCGGCATTGAGCTCAAGGCGAATCATCCGGCTCAGCCGTCGCCTCTCGACGTGGCTGAGAGAAACGCGGAGTTGGAGCTGCTCGAGGGCATTTTGGCGGAGCTCGACGAGCCGAAGCGAGAGGTCTTTGTGATGGTGGAGGTTCTGGAGATGACGGTGCCAGAAGTGGCTCAAGCAATTGAAGTACCCCTAAACACAGCTTATTCGAGGCTTCGGATGGCGAGGCAGTCCTTCGAGGATGCGCTTGCCAGGCATGAAGCACGTAGTGAGGAGAATCGGCGGCCATGTCGACCTTAAGTTCCAAAGGACGGGCGCTTGTCAATGCCGGTCGGCGTGCTTTCCGACCGACCGATGCGGATCGCGCTCGGCTCCTCGCCGAGCTACGCTCCCGGCTCGGCGACGCCGCACTACCGCCCGACATGAGCACGGTGACGTCGGTGGCTGCCGCGGGCAAATCGATATGGCCGATCATTTCCGTGGTCGTGGCCGGCATTGGTCTTGTCGGCGGAGCAGTTTTCATTACCTGGAACCGGGGATGGGGAGCGGACAAGCTGCAAGAAGCGAAAGTTGCGCCAGTCGCTGCGATGGAAAAGGCGATCGAACCGGCTCCTGTCGAGCCACCGACGATTCTCGATACGACGCCACCTGGAACTGAGCTGCCTGCCCAATCCGCAACTGCGGCTCGCCGCCCACAGGATCGATTGTCAGCCGAGGTTGCGATCCTATCGCGTGCAACGCACCACCTACGTGCTGGACGCCCCGCGGAGGCTCTTAGGGCGCTTGACGAGTATCGCCGCAAGTTCCCCAAGGGGCTGCTCAGCGAAGAGCAACGCGCAGGCCGAGCGCAGGCGCTGTGTGCTCTGGGGCGATTCGATGAGGCGAACGCAAAGATCGCGGCGCTTGCACCCGAATCTCCGCTCGCCGCGCAGGCCAAGCAGTTCTGCGACGCCCGTCTGGCCGCGCGTTGAGGGTACCCCAGGGGTCAGCGACCATACCCGGCAGCGACGATGTTGGCCTGGACGGCGTCGTCGATCGCATCGGACGGGTTGCCGGAAGTCATGCATCCTTCGAAGAAGGTCCCTTCACCGGTGTGGCTGTTGTCCCCGCCTATTCCGAGGATGATGGCGCCTTCCTTCTTCTGAGGACTGTAGCCGGACGGGCGTGCTCCGTCGTACTTGGTCGCGAGCGCGCCTGACTGCGCATCGCCGCCTTTGAGCGCAAACCTGTTTCCAGATGGGCCCTTGAGGATTGCCGTAACATAGGTGGCGGAGATGGGCGTGTTGGTAGCTATCACGGCGTTGGGGTCGGCTCCCGCAAAGACGCCATTCTCGAGATCGGCCATGACCCAGGGACCGGTGCCGTTGCCCTTGGCCCACTGGGTGCTACTCCCGAAATAGACACACTCCATGGTGGCGTTGCCGTTGTCCTTGTTGTTGGTCTCGGCGTTCCCGTAGTCGAAGCAGCACCATTGGTTGTAGTGCTTCCCACTGATCACCATGTACATAGACTCTGGCTGGTCGCCGGTTGGGACACCCTTGGTCGTGTTGTTTCGGTAACCCACGGCGCCTACGTCGTTGTCGAAGTTTGAAGTCGTGTAGACGCCGTAGACCGTATGGCCGTTCAACGTAATCTTGGCCTTGGTTGCATCCGCTTCCAGGCCCCCATTGTTCAGCCAGCCGCCCGCCGGTGATTTGGTGAGGTGGTTTCCGTTCGGCGACTGGTCGTAGATCTCCGAAATGGTGCACGTCGTGCCCGAGCAGAATGTGTCTTGCGCGGCTGAGTTGGCGATGCCTCCGGCGGTCAGCACGGCGATGTCCTTGGTGGTCTTGTCTGAGGCGCGCCTGACTTGATACAGGTTTCCATTGTACGCACTGTAGAGTGCCCGAGCCATGCTGTGTGCAGCGACACATGGCGTGTTGCCCGATGCATAGATGTCGCAAGGCCCTGTTCCCGAGTCGGCGATTCCGCCCGCGCCACCTGTCCCGCCCGAGCTGGACGATCCGCCCGTGCCACTTCTGCCACCCGAATCCGGTTGGCCGCCAGCCGCGGCATCCCGTGAATTGCCGCCGGCGGCTCCCATGCCTCCGCTCCCAGCCGCAGCATCCCGTGAAACGCCGCCACCTGAGGTGCCGCCGGTTGGGGTTCCAGAGACTCCGCCCAAGGCTCCGCCGCTACCAACGGCTCCGCCCGAACGACTACCTCCCGTGCTCGCGATCCCGCCCGAGCCTGCGAGCCCACCGGTGCTGAGTGTGCCCCCGGCGCCCGACACTCCGCCGCCACCTGTAAGACCACCCGTCCGCGCCGGGCCACCGATGCCCCCGCCACCTACGGCCCCACCCACGCCCATCTTGCCGCCGGAGTCATCTTTACCTGTCGATTTCGCGCTGCCGCCGGAGCCGCCGCTTCCAAGAATGTTGGAAGGACCCGAGACCGAGGGACTACATGCACCGACGACGACCAACAGAAGCGCGAGGAAAACCATGGCCCGTGATTCGGGTCGCCCATGCTTCATGATTCGTGCAGTGGCGTGAAGCTCGACTTTCCGTTGCGTTCAAGAGACCAGATCGAACTGTCGAAGTAGACGAGTGAATGACCCGCCACGCGGAGGGCCATGTGTGCACCGGGTGAGAGCCGCCCCGTCAATTCTGTGACGGAAAAGGGAACGGTCTGCCACTTCTTAGGAGGCATTCGAGGATGACGATGACTGGAAGCAAGGCATCGGTTGATGCGTCGGCCAGCCCGCCGATGGCGGTCTCCTCTGTGCTTCCCTTCCACGCTGTCTACCAGCGGTACCTGGACTTCGTGTGGGCGTCGGCCGGACACCTCGGTGCTGGAACCGACGCCATCGACGACGTTGTTCAGGATGTATTCATCGTCGTCCATTCCAAGCTTGCGACGCTGCAGCGGCCGGAGGCTCTGCGAAGCTGGCTCTACGGCATCGTACGCCGAACTGTGAGCGACTACCGACGGTCCCGGCGGACCAGGGATGCCGCGGTGGCAAGCCTCGGCGCGGAGCCTAGGTCGAGGCAACCCTCGCCGTTGGACGTGGCCGAAAGGGATGCCGAGTTGGAATTGCTCGAGAACATCTTGTCAGATCTCGACGAGCCGAAGCGAGAGATCTTCGTCATGGTGGAGGTGCTCGAAATGACAGTACCGGAAGTGGTGCAGGTGCTAGAAATACCGATCAACACAGCCTATTCGCGGCTTCGGTTGGCGAGGCAATCCTTCGAAGATGCTCTGGCCAGGCATGCACTGCGGGACAAGGAGGCTCGGTAATCATGTCGGCCCTCAGTCCCAAGGGGCGCTCTCTTGTCCGTGCCGGTCGACGTGCTCTTCAGCCAACCGACGCCGATCGGCTGCGACTGCTCGGCGCGCTGAGCTTCCGACTGGGGAAGTTACCCTGCCGCCTCGCATGGAACCGGTGTCGGCGACGGCCGCCGCGGCCCGAATCCGGATGGCGCGGACGAATCCTGCCCAGCGCCCACGCCCGCGGCCACACGTGAACGCACGCATCGCATCGGCTATCATGCCTTTCCATCGCTAATGCGCGTAGGCAGCCAAGACCAGCACGTACTTCGCCTGATAGCCCGTGCTGGGCTCGGTAATGGGCCATGACCCTGCCGGCCATCCCGAGTTGAACTGCAGGTAGGCTTTCTGGACTGGTTGTCCCATGGGCGGCTGCCAATTCTGGCTGCACAGTGAGAACTCGGAGGCGCCATAACAGTGGTACGCCGAATCGCCCGAAGGCGCCGTGCAACAGCTGTCGAGCGAGAAGCTTGAATTCGGGCCGCCTGGAACGAAGCCGGGAGCGGGACCTGGCGTCGTGCTTGAGACTTCGTCCCACTTCGTGCCGTCGGCAAACCAAGTGTGAAACACTGTCTTCGCCGAATTCTCTGCGCCTGCTCGCTGCATGTTGGTCAAGTACACCAGCCCGATTGGATTCACGCCGTGCATGTAGTGCACGTACTCCTCCGCCGCGCCTGCGGCCGGGGCTACCGTCGTGCCGCTTCCGTACTTCGCCAAGAGTTGATAGAGGCGCGCCTGTGCCATCTTGATCTGATTGCTGCCCCAGGTGTAGTCCTTCATCGGCGCACGATATGGATCCTGATTGCCCGTGACCATGGGCCATTGATCAGTGTGGGTCGTAATGTTGGTCAAGAACTGATTCAGGATAGCGGAGCCTACGCTGTTGCTGATCCCGTTCAAGCGCGTGTAGTAGAGCACTGCTTCCTGCTTTTCCATGTCCCACTCGCTCGGGCCAGAGCTTGGCTCGATCGCCGCGTAATTCGCCTCGACGAAGGTTCGGTAGGCAGCGTCGCCCGTCATCTCGTACAGGTACATGGCCGCCTGGAATTTCGAGAACAGTCGGCCGGCGTCGTCCGTTTCTTGGTCGCCCGAGGCCAGGCCGCTCGAACCCGCCTGCTTGCTCTCGTCGTTGTTGTAATAGAGTACGCTCGGATTCGCTACCGCCCAGGTCCATGCCTTGACGGCACGCGCATTGAGATCCGTGGCGTACGTCTTGAGGCTCGCCTCGGGACGCGCGCCGTAAACCTTGCTGGCGTACGCAAACACCGCAGCGCCCATCAAGCTCGCATTGGTCGTTGCCGGTCCGTAGTAGCTCGGGTCGGTCGCGGCCGAAGGCGGGCTGGCCGAGGCGAGGCCCATCACGCACAGCAGGGACCCGTCGGTATTCTGCATACGCTCGATCCAATCGAGCGCCCATTTGACCTCGTCAAGGATGTCGGGAATGCCGTTCCCAGACTCGGCAATGCCGTAGTCGTCGCCAAACGCGGTTGGGTTTTCTTCATAGGCGCGCAGAAGCACGATCACCGTGGCTGCCGCCCAAGCAGTGTACTTGTTGAAGTCACCGGCATCGTACCAGCCACCGTGCAGATCCTTGACCAGCGACGCATCGGTCTTCGCAGTCCAAGCGTGAGCCTGCGAGTCCTGTCCAGTTCCCATGTGGCTGGCACCGTCGGCCCAGTCCGCGCCAGCGGTTGCGGCTGACTTCGCGAATCCAGCACGCTGGTAGTAATACATGCGCACGGCGTGCTTGAGCACACTCCGGTAGACGTTGTCGTCGATGTCGAACTCAACCGAGCGGACTTTCTTGTCCACGTCGTTCACCGTATAGGTGCCAGGCGTCGTGACGTCCGAAAAGTCGAACCACCAGACTTTGTCGCCCGACGAGCTGTCGACTGCGCCGCCATTCCAGGAAGTGGGCGCGCCCTGCTTAACGGTTTTGCCCGTGGCCTTGTCCACCACCGCGTACTGCGTTCCCGGCGTGAAGTCCACGGCGCTGTCGTATCCCGTCTGCGGATCGCGAATGACAGCCACTTTCTGGGCGGCGGTGCGGTAGCCGAACTGGTCCACGACGATGAGCGGAATTGGGCCATTCGGACCCGCCGTGAGCCCCTGGTTCCAGGTCGTGTCCGTGCTCGGCTTGTCCGTGCTGGGGGCAACCGTGGTGGACGTTCCCGAGCCTCCCCCTGCGGAGAGGGTTCCTCCGACCGCAGTCACGCCGCTGGCGCCGCCCGCACCGCCCGTCGGGGTGCCGCCTGCGCTGGAACCTGCTCTGCCACCCGATGCCGTGCCGCCCGCAGCGGTGCCGGGCTGGCCACCGGAAGCCGCGCCGCCCGCACCGGTGCCGGTTTGGCCACCCGACGCTGCGCCACCGGCTCCGCTGCCGCCTCTGCCGCCTGTTGTTACGCCGCCCGCGCGGGTGCCGATTTGGCCGCCCGACGCTGCGCCACCAGCGCCGCTGCCGCCCGACGCTGCGCCGCCCGCACCGGTGCCGGTCTGGCCGCCCGACGCTGCGCCACCGGCTCCGGAAGTGGCCTTGCCCCCTGTTCCTCCGCTGCCGAGAGGCGAGGTGCTTCCCCCTTTGACCGCCGAGCCACCACCTCCGCCCGATTGGCCGTTGTTCGGATGGGCAGTGCTCCCGCAGGCGGAAGCGCATAGCAGGCTCACCAACAGAAAGCCGGATCGGCATGTCAGATTTGAACGTCTCACGATCTTCCTTTCAGAACGCCAGAACAGGGATGGCCCGAAG
>CAZBIU010000170.1:0-14093 GCA_964491625.1 uncultured Myxococcales bacterium | reverse complement strand
AACCCGGGTCTGTTGGTGCTTTCGCCCGGCCCGGGGAGGCCGTCCGAGTTTGGGTTGTCCGGCAGCATCGCCTGGGCGCTTGGGCGCCGCATTCCCGTGTTCGGCGTGTGCCTCGGGCTGCAGGGCATAGTCGAGCACTTCGGGGGCGATCTCTTGCAGCTTGGCTACCCCATGCATGGCAAGGCTTCGGAGATCGTCACCAAGCCGTCGCGGCTTTTCGCCGGCCTCCCCGAGCGCTTCCTGGTCGGCCGCTACCACTCGCTGGTGGCCAATCCCAAGACTCTGCCGCGCGAGCTGTCCGCGGTCGCGCACACGCAAAGCCGTGACATCATGGCGGTTGAGCACACCAGCCTGCCGCTGATGGCGGTGCAGTTCCACCCGGAGTCGATCATGACCTCCACCGGGAACATCGGGCTTCGCATGGTGGAAAATGCCATTCTAGCCCTGCGTGACCAGTCACCGTAGCGCGGGTCACAAGCGGGACGAGGGCGGCGGCAAGCCCGATCCCCATCACGCAAGGACTGTGTATACTATGTATCGGCGCCCTGTCCTTCGCCTGGGTTGCGAAAGCCTAATCATGCCTTGGCTTGAGGAATTGAAGATGGACGAGATTGTGCCAGCCGGACGGATTCTGACCTGCGCTGCGGTTCTTTTCCTGGGCGCTGTCGCCGGGTGCTCGGGCGGTGGCAAGCCGATTGAGTCTGCTACACGCGATGCCGCTTCCCGGCCAGACGTGAAAGACACCCGGGACGTGAACAGTGCCGACCGCCAAGACGCCGCCGATCTTGCATCGTCCGCCTTCAATCTTCCCGACCTGCCTCCCGCGAGCGACACGCCCAAGACCAGCCTGCCGCAGAACATCACCTCCATGCGCATCGATCCGGAGGATGCCGTATTGGTGGTGAATCGAGGCAAGACTGCGACGCTCGACTATCGCGCGTACGCAACCATGGAAGGGAACGACGCCGAGGTCGACATCACCACGCGGACCATCTTCTACGTGCCGGACAATTACCTGGCGGGCGCCTTTCCCAAGGACGGAAGCGCCACATTCTCTACCCGACTGCCGTCGGGCGCGAGCGATCCGCCTCAGCGCGGCGGCAAGGTGACCATTCAAGCGCAGGCGGCGAGCACCAACCTTCCCATCACGACAGTGACCACGACCTTGTCCGTCAGGATCATCGACATCGGCACAGCGCCTTCCGGCACGCCGGCCGCCACGCCTGCGATCCCCGACAGTCCCGGAACCAAGTTCACGGGCACCGACAGCGCCAACTTGGCGCCCCTGTTGGTGTACCCCAATGACGGTGTGCTTCTGCCCCCCAACATGAACCAGCTTGAGGTCCACTACATGCCGGGAAAGACGACCGGAGAGCTGTACGAGATCTCCATCCTCGGGCCCTATTCCGAGCTCCG
This sequence comes from uncultured Myxococcales bacterium, assembly GCA_964491625.1. Lineage (GTDB taxonomy): Bacteria > Myxococcota_A > Polyangia > Fen-1088 > Fen-1088 > Fen-1118. The sequence continues at coordinate 12,677 of CAZBIU010000170.1, read as the reverse complement.
CTACTACACGCGCTGCTACGCCGACAGCGCGAAGTTCGTCAAGGACACTTGCGTCTATGAAATCGATTCCGACACTGTCCGAGTGATCTCCGAAAGCAATCGCGGAGCCGGCCCGCTGCAGGTGACTATGCGAGGTTCCGACGAACACGGCAAGGTCGGCACCTCGGCGGCGATTTCGATCGAGCTTACCACCGATTCCGTCAATGGCGCCATCTACTATTGGACGGCGTCGGAGCCACCCCGCATCATGCGCTTCGATTTCGGGTCACAATCTGGTCTGGCGCCTGCGGTGGAACCGAGTGACTTGCCCGATGATGATGGAAATCCCGGCAAGGGCACGGGCTGCATCGGGTGCCACGCAGTATCCCGCGACGGAACCCGACTGGTTGCCGGCATGAACGGCGGCGGCGCGGGGTATTTGCTTTACGTCAACAATCTCGCGTTGCCCAAGACCTCGCCCGATTGGCTGACCGTGGATGGACGCTCGGTGGGGGTGGCAGCGGCGAACACGATCGTCACCGCTTCCTTCAGCCCCAACGCAGACCAATTCGTCGCAGTCAGTTGGCCCGAGGACAAGGCTGTGGGGGCCACCAAGCTGGCGTTTCACGACGGGACCACCGGCGTGCGGAAGACCCTTCTCGACGTGGGCTTTGGCGTGACCTATCCCGACTGGTCACCGGACGGCCAAAGCATTGCAGTCACGCGAATCTGGGGCGGTGACATTTCCAACATCTGGTTTTTCAATGGTGGCATTTCGGTCATCCGGCGTGAGGGCGGAAGCTGGAAGCTGCCGGCCGTGGACGTCCTCTACTCCGTGGACAACAAGAGCCGCTACACACCCAACTTCCTGCCCGACTCGTCGCTCTTCCTGTTTTCCGAATCCCTGGCGCCACCCAACGATCCCGACGCCAAGGTCGACGGGTATTCAAACTCAGTGGCCACCGTCGGGATAGCCGAGCCCAAGGCCGACGCCACGGCGGTAGCACTGGTTCGCGCCAACGCGACGGGCGTCGCGGACCAGCTCACCCTTGCCGACGGTCGCGATCCGACCTTGGTCAAGCGCATTGCGAACGGCGAATTGATGAACACATTCCCGCGTTCGGCGCCGTTCCAGAGCACGCACAACGGTCACACCTTGTTCTGGTTCACGGTCGCATCGCAACGCCGGGCCGGCGTACGGCGATTCGTTCCCAACAAGAGCCAGGTGGACGATGCGCCTACGCAAAACCTGCTGTGGATGTTCGCCCTCGACGCGGATGCGGTTCATGCCGGCGAAGACGGCAGCTATCCCGGCTTTTTCCTGCCCTTCCAGGACATGCTTACGTCGAATCACATGGCGTACTGGACGCAAAAGTACGTGTCGGACAACCCGCCTCCCCCGCCGCCGGCCACCCCGCCGCCGCCGCCACTCACGGTTTCGCCACCGATTCCGTAGTCACGGCTGGTGCCGTCGGTCCGCCCGGTGACGGGCAGACCCGACGCCTCAATGCGGCCGGCGAGAGTTTGGTGAGGAGTGCCCTGCGCCGCTCGGCCTGTTCGGCGCGGACGCGACCACTCGCGACGGCGGCGGCGCGCCTCTGCCTCCTGTCGGCTGCGGCCGGCCCGGCCATTGATTGGGTTGACCGGAAGGGCGAGCACTCCAGGGATGATTCACGACGCGTGTGCCCACAGGGAGCATTACCACGGGCGGCATCATCATCCCACCCGCCTCTGCCGAAGGTCCGATCTGAACACACCTCGGGTCGGGCAGCCACAGCCAGCCCAGCTCGGCATCAAAGATCCAATTCCCCTCGCTAAACACCAGGTCTCCCCAGGACCACTGGCTGGCGAAGACCTGCGCGCCATCACGATCCACCCACTCCCCGCCGGTTTGGAAGGGCACGAAGTCGTAGCCCACCAGCGCCGGGCTGGGTTGCCAGGCCGGGGCCGCGCCGGCCGCGACCAGCCACTGGCCCTGTCCGCCGAGGGCCGCGACCACATCTGTCCTACACGGCCCGGAATCGAGGTCATCGGCCAAAGCCCTCGCCGGAAGGCCAGCGAGGCATGCTCCCAATGCAGCGATCGCCCTTGCTTTGGTCATGACGCCAGCTCCTGCAAGGCTTGCACCAGGATCGGAATCCTGTCATTGCGCGGGTCTTGGGCCGGCCGGCAGGCCTAGAAATGCATTTTCTGTAGCCTGCGTGTGGCGGAATGGCTGCGCTATCCGCAGCCGAGGCCGCATTCTTCGCCACCGGCTACAGCGCTCCGGCGGCCACGAACAGTTGCGAAATGTCCGGGCCGTGGGGCGCTGACCGTGTGTAGCGCAAGACGACCAGCAACGAGCCTCTGTACCCGATCGCCGCATCCAGCTCGTACGAGTAGATGCCGGTCCCGCGCGACTTCGGGACGGACTTGTCCTTTTGCAGGATGAATTCGGCCCCGTATTTTTGCAGCCTCAGATCGATCATGCGCGGGTGGCCGTGACCGTTGTCCGGGCCGGGGGATTGCACTTCCTGAAGCGCCAAAGTCCAATCCGCGTCCAGCCACCTGAACTGTGCCGTCTCGCGCGCCATTCCGTTCGAGCCTTGCTGGCCCAGCGTCCGTTGCTTCGCCGACCACCTGATGCGTTCCCCCTGAAGATTGGCATCGATGCGAAAGCGGCCGAGGGCCTCTTTGGCTTTCTGGCGATTCTGCGTACGCACCTCCTTCAGCGTGGGGTTCGGGTTGGTCGGAGCCTCACAGCCCTGCCCGACACAAGTCGTAATAGCCGGCCCGGCGAACTGATTCGTCTTGGTGTCGATGATTCGGATCGTGCTGTAGGGAGAATCGCCATCCGCCTGCGCCCCGAAAACCTCTACCGCGGCTGAGGCGCCGTCGTCGGAAAACCCCAGGAAAGCCCACGATGATTCCTCCGCCGCCCAGACCCGTTGGCTCGCCAACGTCGCCAGAAGGAAAGCCAAGATCGCAGCGCCGCAGCCAAAGGCCCGGCGCCGCAGCTGGGTTTTCACCGTGCGTGACAGGCCGCGCGTCGGCCCCGCATCCTGTTCCGTCCGAAAGATCATGGGCGCCATTCTTCCATAGAACAGGCGCATTGGTCCTGTCTTTCTTGGACGCCCCCAGGTTGCGGAGTCGGGCTTTTCCAGCCTAACATGAGGCATGGGTGATCCTGACCGGCCGGCAAGACATCCCCGGAATAGCGCCGTCGCAAGCGCGGCGGACCGATTTGCCGCCCTCATCGAGCACATGCAGGAAGGCGTCGCGCTGCACGAGTTGGTGTTGGATGCGAACGGCCAACCGGTGGACTACCGCATTCTCGACGTGAACCCCCAATACGAGAAGCACACCGGCCTCGAACGCTCAACCGTCGTAGGCCGATTGGGATCACAGGTGCATGGCTGCGACGAGGCGCCGTACCTCAAGCAGTATGCTTCGGTCGCGTTGGGCGGACCACCCTTGCGCTTCGAGGTCTACTTCGCTCAGCTCAGGCGCCACTTTTCTATTTCGGTGGCTCCCCTTGGGTCCAACGCTTTCGCCACCATCTTTTCCGACGTGACCTTTGCGAAAGCCCAGGCCGAGGACCTCGAGAAGAGCCGACTATCGCAGCGGGCCTTGCTCGACAACCAGCCGCATCTTACGTGGCTCAAGGATCGCGAAGGTCGATTTCTCGCCGTGAACAAGGCGTTTGCGCAGGCCTGCGGCCAGGGGAACCCCGAGACCCTGGTGGGCAAAACGGATCTCGACGTGTGGCCGCCCAAATTGGCGGAATCCTATCGAGCCGACGATTGCGCGGTGATGGAAGCCGGTACGCAGAAGATGGTCGAAGAGCAAATCGCGGAGACCGATGGCACGCGCTGGTTCGAAACCTACAAGTCGCCTGTGTTCGATTCCGATGGCAACGTCGTGGGCACCACCGGCATCGCCCGCGACATCACCGAGCGAAAGCGTGCAGAGGAGGTGCGGCTACAGAGTGAACGGAAGCTCGGCCGCATTCTCGATCTAGCCCCTGATCCGATTGCGGTCATCAACACCAAGGGCGAGTGGACCTTCGCCAACCAGGCCTTCTGCGAGTTGTGCGGTCATCAGCGCTCCGAGTTTCTGGAACGCAAGTTGGCCGAGCTGGATGTGTGGGAGAACGCTGCCGACCCGGCGGCCATCACCGAGCGTTTGCAGCGCTACGGCGTCGTGCAGCGCATGGAAGTGGCCTTGCGCAGTCGGAACGGCAGTCGTCACAGCGTGGAGTTGAGCGCGACCGTGGTGGAGTTCGACGAGGCTACCTCGATCATTCTGGCGGGTCGGGATATCACCCAGCGCCGGTTGGACGAGATTGCCTTGCGCGAGGCCGAGCAAAGTGCCGCGCGCAGCCGCGCCCGACTGCTGTCGGTTTCCGAATTGGCGCACATCGGCCACTTCACCTTGAATTTTCACTCGGGCGCTGTCACCTTGACCCCGGAGCTCTACCGGATCGTCGGCCGATCCCCCCGGGACGTCCAGCCGACCCGCGAGGGAGTGCGAAGTCTGATTCTTCCGGACGATCTGGCGCTGGTTGATGGCGCGCTTGAGGCAGCAAGGACATCCGGTCAGGCGCAACGGCTCCACGTCCGCGTGGTGCGGCACGATGGCGAGATTCGCCACTGCCTGGCCATCGTCGAGGTGGACCAGAATTCCGACTTGCCGGCCGCAATGTCTCACGGCCTGATCCAGGACTTGACCGATCTGCGCCGGGCGGAGGAGGAGCGGCGGAAGCTGGAGCAACAGGTGATGCAGTCGCAAAAGTTGGAAAGCCTCGGGGTGCTCGCCGGGGGCATCGCCCACGATTTCAACAATCTTCTAACCAGCATTCTCGGCAATGCCGACTTGGCCAGCAACGAGCTGTCGCCGACCAATCCTGCCCGCCCCTACTTGGCTGACATCGAACAGGTCAGTCGTCGCGCCGCCGACTTGTGCAAGCAAATGTTGGCCTATTCGGGCAAGGGCCGGTTTGTGGTGCAGCCTATCTCGCTCAACGAGGTGGTACGCGAAATGGGCCACCTGCTCAGCGTATCCATCAGCAAGAAGGTGGTCGTGAAGTACAATTTTTGCGCGGACTTGCCCAGTGTGATGGCCGATGCCACCCAGATGCGCCAGGTGGTGATGAACCTCATCACCAACGCCTCCGAGGCCATCGGCGAGGCAAGCGGCGTAGTCACCCTGTCCACCGGTGCGATGGACTGCGACGAGCGATACTTCGCCGGTGTGGTGGGTGACAGCGAGTCCCACCCTGCAGGCCAGTATGTCTATCTGGAGGTTGCCGATACGGGATGCGGCATGGACCACGAGACGCAGCGGAAGATCTTCGACCCATTTTTCACCACCAAATTCACCGGGCGCGGTCTCGGGCTGGCGGCGGTTTTGGGCATCGTGCGTGGTCACAAGGGGGCCGTGCGCGTCTATTCCGAGAAAGGCAAGGGAACCACCTTCAAGATCCTACTGCCCGCGCACGACCGGGGCGCGATAGCACCGGCGCCCGGCCAGGAAGGGGTCACGTCCTGGCGAGGTCATGGCCTGGTCTTGCTCGCTGATGACGAGGATAGCATTCGCACGCTGGGGCGGCGGCTGCTTGAGCGAGCTGGCTTTGACGTGATCGTGGCCGCGGACGGACAAGAAGCCATCGATCTGTTTATGCAACACCGGCAGCAGGTGCGACTGGTGGTGCTGGACATGACCATGCCTCACCTCGACGGCGAGGCCTGCTATCGCGAGCTAAGGCGCATCGATCCCGGGGTCAAGGTCATCATGACCAGCGGCTACAATGAACAGGACGTGATCAATCGCTTCGTCGGGAAGGGCCTGGCCGGTTTCGTGCAGAAGCCCTACAAGGCGGCCGATCTGCTGGCCGTCGCGCAACAGGTCCTCGGCGACAAGTAAGGTGGCTCCCGTTCTCCCTGCTCACGCTTCTCGCTGTCCGAGTTACGGGAGAAGTTGACCACTGGTCTTATGTTCAGTATAAGCAGTCTGTGCCAGTTGTCAGGACTGCTCCTTCGGTAGAAGCTGCGCTAGCGGCTCTTGCGCGGGCCGCGCAGCACGATCTGTCCTGCGCATGCGGTCCTGCCCAGCACCGGCAGCGGGGTGACAACGGCTTGTGGGTCTATCCTGCGGCGCTGCCGTCGGGCCAGCGCGTCCCCATGCTGAAGATATTACAGGCGGCAGGCTGCGAGCGATCCTGCATCTATTGTGTCGAGCGCTGCGGCGGGCAAGGACGCGCGGTGAGCCTGGCGCCTGCGCAGCTGGCGACGGCGTTCATGGAGCTTTATCGCAGTGGGCGCGTGTTCGGGTTGTTCTTGTCCTCTGCCATTCGCGGCGGCGCTGTGGCGACGATGGATCGCATGCTGGCCACGGTCGAGCTGCTCCGTGGGCATCATGCCTTTCGCGGTTACATACATCTCAAGCTGATTCCGGGCAGTCGGTCCGAGCAGATCGAGCACGCCATGGCCCTGGCCACGCGTGTGTCGGTGAACATGGAGACGCCCACAGCCGCGCACCTGGCGCGTATCGCGCCGGGCAAAAAGTTCGACGAGGAAATCCTCGCGCCCATGCGCCAGGTCGCACGTGCTATCGAGCGCGGCCAGTTCGCGCGCGCCGGACAAACCACGCAGTTCGTAGTGGGCGCGGCGGGCGAAGCCGATCGAGAGGTCATGGGGGCTGCCGTGCAGGGCTATCGCGAGCTCAAGCTGGCCCGCGTGTATTACTCGGCCATGCAGCCCATCGCGGGCACGCCAGTGGCCGAGCGAGCGCCCATTCCCTTCGAACGCGAGCACCGCTTGTACCAGGCCGATTTTCTGCTGCGCAGCTACGGCTTCTCCCTCGACGAGATCCACTTCGATGACACCGGCGCGCTGCCGTTGCACACCGATCCCAAGACCCTGTGGGCGCAGAAACACCCCGAGCGCTTTCCGGTCGAGATCAACCAGGCGCCCATGGAAGAGCTGCTGCGCGTCCCGGGCATCGGCCCACGCTCGGCCAAACGCTTGCTGGCCATGCGCCGCCAACAGCGGCTGCGCGATGTGGCAGCTCTGCGCGAGGCTGGCGCTTCGTGGAACATCGCCTCACCCTTCGTGCTCCTCGACGGCAAGCCAGCCGGGCGGCAATTGCGGCTGTGCTGATTCTCAAATCAGTTGGCTGTCCGTTCAGAGGCCGCGGCTTAGCATCCAGAGGCCGAAGGCAACCAGCACGGCCATGGCGACGTAAATGGCGAGCCTGGCTGCAGACACGTCCCGGGCCGGGGTTCGCGACATCGGGAAGGTCACTTCATGCACCTCGCGTTCCTCGCCGTCGACGAGCAGCACGCCGTCCACTTTGAACGCTACCAGATACTCGAGCAGCTGACGCCGTGTCGCTGCGGTATCGAGCCGGGGCGCGACCAGGCCCGATTTGACTTCGGCCACGAATTGCCGGCCAGCGCGGGACACCAGGTAATCCGCCCGCAGCCGGATCTCCGTCGACTTGCCGTCCACGAAGACGGCGTAGCGGGTCTCGACCTGGTCGCCCAGCAGGGTATAGCCAGAATCCACGAGCAGACGGGCGGCTTGCAGCTCCACGCTGCGCGCGTGAGCCCATTTTCGGCGCAGGCGCAGGCGGACATACCAGCGATGCGACGCAACCCACAGCACCGCGGCCAGCAGCAGGACTGCAACGGCGACGGCGAGCTGACTTACTGGTACGGCGGGCACGCGAGAGCTTCGAGCCTCATATGCGGCAAACACTAACAGATTCCCTCCCGATGGAAATTCTTGCCACTCGGCCAACCGTTGATATGGAACGACCCCGCAACCTAAATCAGTAGCTCCGGTTTCTTTCTATCTATTCCCTTGGACTCCGTCTGGTTGGGATGAAGCGAAGAGTGAGCGGCCGAGGACAAGCTTTGTCGACGGTGATCAAGCTGATATTCGAGGGTTCGCCCGAAGGCTTACCTCACAGTCTTTCATGCGTCGGGAGCCACCTCGGACTAGGCACCGCGGATCGAAACCGCACAACGGTTTATCGAGGATTCTCCTTTCCGTGCTGCCTCGGCCGTTCAGTCTTCGCTTCATTGCTTCGCTCGCTGTTGTCGATGTTGATTACGCTGCCCGAGAGTGCGTCTTGTTGGCCTGCTGAGACTCCACCAAGGTGCCAATGGCCCAGATGAAACCGACCAGCTCACGAGCGACGGCAGCAGCCACCTTGCCTGCGGGCTTGCGACAGTAGGTCATCTTGGTGAATTTCCGGTGGAGGCGCTCCTGAGCTTTCCAGGCAATCTCGGCTACCCCGGCTGGCAGCGTGGGCAGCACCTTCTTCATTCGAAGATTCAGCCACGGCCGGTGGCGTGCATGCCACGCAGCTTCCCCGAGCACGTGGCGAAGGTGAGCGTTGCCGGCCCGTGTACATCGCCCCTTGGACTCGCGACCGCCGCTGGAATACTCGGAGGGAACGAAGCCCGTGTAGCCCATCATCTCGGTCGGAAGACGAAAGCGCTTGAAGGTCCCGACCTCGGTGACGATGGTGACGGCGGTCAGCTTGGCGACACCGCGAAGGGCTTGCAGGGCTTCAATTACGGCCCGCATGTGCGCAGGAGCCGACTCCACCAGTCGGTCGATGGCTTTGTCCAGACGGGCGAGACGCTCGCCCATGTGCAAGACCTCGGCGATGCAATCAGCGAGGGCAACCTGCTGGGCTTCATGGTCGAACTTCAGCGACTGCACCCAGCGCCACCATGGGTGCGTCCATGCTCCATCCTCGTCCGGCGAACGTAGACCACGACGGAGCAGATGCTTGACGAGCCTATGTTTGGCACGACTCTCGTCGGCCTTCGCGGCGGCACGCTGGCGCACGAGATCGCGCAGAGCCTCGTGCTCGGGCGAAGGAACCCAAACGGGCGTTAGGTCGCCGGCCTGGTAGGACTGGGCGAGCTTCTCGGCATCGCGGCGATCGGTCTTCACCTTGTCGCCGGCCTTCTTGGGGATGAGCGACGGTGCGATGACTTCGCAGTCGACGCCCAGCTTGGTGAGCTGCCAGTACAGGGCGTAGCCGGTGGGCCCGGCTTCGTAGCAGACCTTGAGACGTCTTGGCACACCGAGCTTCTCGATCAGCTTGCGGACCGCATCCGGGCGGTTGGGGAACTTTCCGAGGCTGCGGATCCGACCGCGCCCTTCGGCGACCGCCGCACTGATGGTTTCAGCGTGAACATCCAGGCCGAGATATCGAGTACAATTGCTCATGACCGACTCCTCCGTTGTGGCTCTGCGTCTTGGGTTCTTCACCGGGCTTGAGCGTAACCCACGGTCCCGGTGTGAGTCGGTCGTTCCATTCTGACTGGGCTGACTTCGCGAGCGACGCCAGGCCTGCCCCATCAGGGCGCAGCGGCGCACGTGCCAGCCGGACATGCTACGGAAAGTAGGCGATGAAGAACAGTCGCCTAAATGGGAAGAGCACCTTGCCGTCCGCTTGGAGGTGATAGTCTCTACCCAGCTCTTCCAGCAGGTCTTCCTCGAAGGCTTGCCGGTCAGCCGCGTCCGGCAGGCGCTCGAGGTAGGGACGCAGTCCGGTCGCCCGCATCCACTCGACCAGAGCGGGGACGGAGGCCATCGCGTGAATGTAGCTCGTCTCCCACATGTCGAGGCTGGCGGCTCGATGCGAGAGCTGGTCGTAGTAGAAGCCATGGGGATGGAAGGTGAAATGAGCGTCGCAGCCGCTCATCGTCTCGCGCCACCGCGGTCTTGCCGCCGTTCGCGCGATAGCCTCCCGGATGGGCATGTCGCGGAACATGGGGGTCTGCACGGCGAGCGCCCCACCCGCGCAAGCGAGCGCGGCCATGCGTCCCATCAGACGGGCGTGGTCGGGAATCCATTGGATAGCTGCATTCGAGAACACCACGTCGAATTGCCTCGGCGACTCGAAGTTGGTGGCATCCCCGAGGATCCATTCGCGTTGGGGAAAATCCGAACGCGCCTTCGCGATCATCGCGGGCGAATTGTCGACGCCGGTCAAGCGGGCGTTCGGGAAGCGGGCGGCCAGCGCCTGTGTGCTGTTGCCCGGGCCGCAGCCGACGTCGATGATGGTCTGCGGTGCCGGTACCCGGATGCGGGCGATGAGGTCCACCGACGCAGGCGGCCCACGAGCTTGTCAACAAAGCCATCCAAAACAAGCACTGGACCGAGCTGGATCGCGAGCAGCTGCAACAATTCGCGCAGCAAATGCGAGGCGAGGCATTTTTCGACGTGCAGCACGAGTTGTCGACGGCCATCAACCGCCAGGAGCTGCACATCGACTTTCGTGGCCCTGCATTTTAGCGGGAGCGGTCGAGAGACATTCTCGACTTCCCGTTCGAAGAGCGTCGCTGTCGGTCGTGGAGCAATGGACACCGAACGGTGAAATTCTATCAGCGCCTCGTTCGTCCCACGGGGACGAGCCCCAATGCCGTTGCCAAATGCGAGCATGCAGATTGCATTGGAGGCTGGGCATGTGCCTACTGACATGTTCTGGAGTCCTTGCTGTGGTCGCATTGGCCGGCGAGGGCGATCACGAAGGCGAAGCACGATCTGGCTTTGCAGGTGTCGGCGCAACCGCGCCCGACATCGAGCCCGGACCGCCTCCGCCGGACGACTCAGCTCCGCGGCCGATTCGTGCCCCTGTTTGCCCTCTATTTAGAGAGCCACCCCGCTCTTCGCGCATGCAGCCATGATCATGTTGCGCCGGTCGCTACTCAAGTGAGACATGGCATCGCGGGCGGCGTTGGCCTCACCAAACACGCACGCGCACACCCCGATGATCTCATATGCCTGCATCGCCTGCGCCGGCGTAGGTCCGGACTTCAGTGCGGCCTGAGCCTTGTTGAGCGCCACTGAGTGCAGCCCTCTCATCCAGGCCTCCTGGGCTCCCCGCACGAGGGTTCCGACGGAGACCCCTGCAGACGCCGGCGCCTCGGCTCCGGGGTTGGCCTTCTTCGGGGCGAGAGCTCGGGCCGCTGGCTGCGGCTCTGACTTGACCACAAGCCGGGGCGGGATCGCCGGGTCAAGGGCGGGCGCGGCCTCGGGGGGTTCGCCGCGCGCCGGCACCTTTGCTTCGGCACCGTCCGTCGGTGACGAGCGGGCGCGCGATGACGCCAACTCGCCTGCTGGTCGGGTCCCGGTCGAGCGCACCTTGTCGGACGCCGATGGCTCTTGTGGTGACGAAGCGACGGTCGACGCTGGCTTCGCCGGCCGAGACGGCGCTACCGGCGCGGCAGCCGGAGCCGCCTCTTTCCCAGATGGTACTGACGCAGGGGCAGGCGCCTGCATGGTGTCCTCCGCCTTGCTGGCCGGCAACGCTGGCCACGCTGCGACTGGCTCCGCCCTGGAGGCTGGCAACGCTAAAGGCGCTGAAGTGGGAGCGAGCGCCAGGGCCGGCGTCGCTGGAGGCACGACGACCGCGGGCTCCAACTCCGACGTCCGCAACGTTGGAGCGACCACAAGTGGCTCGGCGGCAGACGCTGGAGGCGGTGGCGACGGTGCTGGCTCGGGGGTCGGCGCCGTCACCGAGCCGACCACGGGCTTGGCGGCATCCGGGGCCACCCCTTTTCGCGCGGCCCAGACGCCGAGCCCAACCGTGCCCGCCACCAGCACCCCGGCCAGCGCGATCGAGCGCGGCCGCCTCAGCCCCGCCAAGATCCGCCGGGCCGGGAAGACGGCATTTTCCAGACTGCCATCGTCGAGAGACTCCGTGAGATCGGCGATCGCAGCGTCCGGATCTTGGACGTCGCCGCGATCCGACCACGTGGTTTCTGATCCTGCACCAGGGTCCAGCGAAGCCCCGACCGAGGCTGGCTCGACGGCCGGTTGAGCCGATACCTCCAATCTCATAGGCTTGGCCGGGGCCGGCACAGGCGGAGGTTTCGCTCCGACCGATACAGACGGGGGCTTCGCCGTCGCTGGCACAGGTGGTGGCGCTGCCATGCCCCGTGCCGTCTGGCCTGCCAGCATGGCCGGCGGAACGGGCTGCTGTTCGACCGGCAGCATCGGCGGCTTTGCTCCCGCGGTCACTCCGGCGGGATTTTCCGCGGCCGGTAGCGCGGGCGGCTTCGCTCCGACCGAAGGAGCTCCCTTCCGGAGGGTGGCGGTCTCGGCCTTGGTCGCTGCCTCGATGGAGGTCGCCGCAAACATCTGGCTCACCCTCGCCGCGTCCGGCTTCTTCGCCGTCGCATCTGACGGGGGCCGCGCCAAGTCCAGCCGAGCTTGAGGCATGGGCTCCGACAGAGCGATCTCCGACTCATTGATTCCCGGCAGTCGGTGCGCATCCCTCAGGAACATGCAATCGGTCACGCAGGCGTCGAGTGCCTCGCACAGCTCGCCGGTATTGGCGAACCGGAGGACCGAGCTCTTCCTCAGGCATCTCAGGATCAAAGCGTCGATGTGTCCGTCGATGGGGGCATTCGGCGCGCGACGGCTAGGTGCGATCGCCAATCCCGAGATGTGTGCGCTGAGAATGTCGGCCACCAATTCGCCACCGAACGGCGGGGTTCCGGTGACCATCTGGAAGAACAGGACGCCCAAAGAATAGATGTCGCTCCGCCGATCTGCGGACCGCCCCTGGGCCTGTTCCGGCGAGACGTACTGGGCGGCGTCGTACACCGCTCCGACGCGATCTTGCTGGTTCGCCTCAAGCTCGAGAAAGCTGGCCATCCCAAAGTCGACCAGCTTGACGAGATCGAA
>CAZBIU010000169.1:0-14290 GCA_964491625.1 uncultured Myxococcales bacterium | reverse complement strand
CTCTACCCCGACATCTTCAAGGCGGGCTCGTCATTCGCCGGCATGCCGGCCGGGTGTCACGGGCCGAACGACAACTCAAGCAACGCCACCGGGTATAACGGTACGTGCGCAGGCGGTTCGGTCAACTACACTGCGCAGCAGTGGGGAGACCTCGTGCGCACCATGGATTCCGGGTACACGGGACATCGGCCCCGCCTGCAGCTCGTCCATGGCGATGCAGATCCGACCATCAGCTTCAAGAACATGGGGTATTCAGAACAGCAGTACATCAATCTACAGAACCTCAGCACCGATCCGACGAAGACGAACACGGGATTGACCTTGGGGAGTCATCGGGCGACGGAGGAGCAGTGGAACAACGCATGCGGGTATCTGGTGCTCGATGCTTTCGACTCGATCGGCGGCGATCACGGCCCGTCGGACGCCTTGTTCGTTGGCAAATACGTCCTGCCATTCCTGGGTTTGGACAGCCAGACCGCAGTCACGGCAGCGGTCGATCCGGAGATTGCACAATGCGGTGGAGGAACCGGAGGCACCTCCGGATCGGGCGGCGGTACCGGCGCGGGCGGGGCTGGCGGCGGTGGCGCCAGTGGGACAAGAGATGGCGGTGCTGACAGTGGAAGGGACAGTGGCACTGCAGGCGCGGCCGGAAGCGCCAGCGGCGGAAACACCGGCAGCGGCGGAAACACCGGAACGGGCGGAACCCAGGGAACCGGTGGCAACCAGGGAAGTGGCGGCACCGGCAGCGGCGGAAACGCCGGCACTGGGGGAAGCAGAACCGGGGGCAACAGCGCGACTGGCGGAGCCACCAGCGCCGGCGGCAGCAGCGGCAAAGGCGGGTCGCAGACGACTGGAGGCGTACAGGGAAGCGGCGGCGCGAGCAACGGAGGCACCAATGGCAGCGGCGGATCGGTTGGAGCGGGTGGCGCGGCCGGCGGCGGCAGCTCTGCCAATGGCGGAAACACGAGCAACGGCTCCGGTGGAAAGTCGAGCTCAGGCGGGATCGGTGGCAACTCGGGCAGCGGCGGAGCTTCGGCCGGCGGCGGCTCTGGCTCGAACGGCTGCAACTGCGCCCTGGGTCGAGTGGCGTCCAAGAGCCACGGCGATTCATCGACCGTTGCAATGGCGATGGGTCTCATTCTCCTGGCGTTCGCCCGCAGACGTCGAAACGCCTGATAGACCAATTCCGTCGGACGGACTCGGGCCTGGTCACCCGATGAATGTGGCGGCGGTCACAACGATCAAGAGTCGCGGAACCAGCCAGCGGAAGAATGGACGAAGACAAGGCTTCTTTCGAGTCATTGTCATGCGGTCAATAGCAGCAATGCACATGCCAACGCCGAAGTGGCGATTTCCCTGGCCCCAAACCGAGTCCGACGGACAACTGTGGCAGATTTCACACTGTCAAACCGACAACATGTCGGCGCTTGCCGCACGAAAGAGGCGAATGGCGCTGTGAACGGTCGCTCCTCGTGTCCACACGACCCGCGCTGAGCGCTCGGTGCGAGCTCCACGAGCGGTTGCCGCCGGGCGCTGGCCGGAGCGGAAGCCAACCGTCCTGCTGGCGAGTCTTCCTTTGTGGGCGAGAACACGTTGCTGCGACAACGTCCCATGCGCAGCATCCTTTGCCCTCGCTGTGACGAAAAGGTTGTGGATCTGCCGGCATCCGGAATACTGTAGCCGTGTGCGGTAGGAGCAACCCGCGCGAACAACCAGGTGAGGTGAAGGATGGACCGTTCCAGTCGTTCTGCTTTAGTTCTTCTTAGCACCAGCGCAGTGGCCATTGCTGGGTGTGCCCACTCACGGCAGCCAGTCGCCGCGCCTCAGCCCGCGCGGCCGGTCGCGGTCGCTCCCGCGCCGGCGCCAGTACCGGTGCACGTGGCTATTCCTCAGGCGCCCCCCGCTCCGCCCATACCTGCCCCCATCATCATCAAGGATGCCGGTCTCCAGACCCCCGAGTGTGTGCTCTGGGACGCGGATCAGGATGTGTATTTTGTCAGCAACATCAATGGCGATCCGACCGCGTTCGATAAGAACGGCTTCATCTCGAAGATCGGCCCCGACGGCAAGGTCATCGATCTGAAGTGGATCGACGGCAGCAAGCGGGCGACTGAGCTCAACGCACCCAAGGGCATGGTCATTGCCGGCGGTATTCTCTACGTCGCCGATATCGACGTCGTTCGCAAGTTCGACCACAAGACCGGCAAGCCGAAGGGCAAGATCGCGGTGAAGAACGCAGTCTTCCTGAATGCGCTTACCGTGTCTCCCGACGGCAAGACTCTCTACGTGTCGGACAGTGCTGTCAAGATCAAGGACGGGCAGTTCTCTGGCACCGGCGCGGACGCCATCTACGCCATCGACATCAAGAAGCGCTCGGTGAAGCCACTGATTCAAGACAAGACCCTGTTCTGGCCGAACGGCGTGCTGGCCGACAATACCGGCGTCTGGGTCGTAACGCTGGCCAGGAACGAGCTCGTCCACGTGAACTACATGGGCGAGATGGGCTCTGTCACCAAGCTCCCCAAGGGCAGCCTCGACGGGATTGTCAGGCTTCCCGACAACTCCCTGCTCATTTCTAGCTGGGAAGGCTCGGCCGTCTATCGCGGTCTGCCCGGCGGCGAGTTCCAGGAGCTCATCTCTGGAGCCACGTCGCCCGCCGCCATCGGTCTGGACGGCAAGCGAAACGCGGTGCTGATCCCGATCTTCATGGGCTCTGCGGTGGAAATCCACACGTTGCCGACCTTGCCGCCACTTGAGTCGCCCGTACCCGCGACTGTCCCTGCTGCAGCGACAACGTCACCGGGAGCGCCTGGCTCGGCGAATATCCCGGCGCCCGAGTTGCCCCCTGCGACGACGCGCGCTCCGGCAGCGGCTCCTGCGCCGCAGCCACGTCCAGTCGCGCCGGCACCTCCTCCCCCACCAGCGCCCGCGGCCGCGCCTGCCCCTGCAGCGCAGGCCCCCGCTGCTGCGCCGGCTTCGTCGGGAAGCAAGCCCACCCGCTGGGAATAGCCGCACCCATCACGTCACATCAGCCGGCGCCCGCGTCCATCGCGGGGACCGCCGCGTCCACTGCTGCAGGTGCGTCCTCGGGCCCATCCTCGCCCGCGCCGGCGTCGCTGCTGCCGCGGGCGGCCGAACAGATCGAGAGGCAAGGCCGATCGATGCACAACACCTGCAGGTGCCCGCGCAGATCCAGATCGATGAGCACCTGCCCGGAATCCCAGTTCTCGATACGCAGAATTGCCGCGGCAGGCACCAACGGGACCGCGAGCTCAACCGGGGTTCCGTGACGGTAACCGGCGTCGTCCGGCGAGTGGCGAGCCCCAAAAACCGACGAGCCGAGGGGTTCGCCGTCTTCGCTCATCAGAGTCGCCACCCAATACCCGTCCGCCGCGGGCGTACCCTGCGCGGGCGGCGTGACTGGCGCCGGTAGACCGCCGCGATCGGAAGGCAGCAAAGCCGTGTCCAACGACTCGAGGGTTGTGCCGTTAGCCACCTTCATCGCCACAGCGACGTCATAGGGGCGATCCGCGCAACCGCATGCATAGCGGCGCCCACCATTGGCGTAGACGCACACACCCGCATCAACGGTTTTACCGCCGTAGTATCCTCGATCGCGGCCGTCGTACAGATTGTCGCCACATCCAACGGCGAAGAAGGCAACCAGCACAAGTGTCAGTCGCCCGTGGACCATGAGACCAGCCTTATCCTTGGACAACATGAGATACAAAGTTACCACCCGGGCGGCCGGGCGCACGCCCCCTCGAAGCGCAATACCTGCATCCGTGGGCCGCGCAAATCGCCACGACCGCGCCGCACAACGCATCGGCGTCGCGTTGAGCCTCGCCGCAATCGCAACCATGGCCTGTGCGCGTGCGGGCAACCGGCAACGACCTTTGCCCGGCAAGGTGGACCTGCGGTCTTTGCAGGCAGTCTACGGCGAAGCGCTTTACTCGCAAGACGACGAGGAAACCCTGATTCGTGCGTTCTTCGCGGATCGCCGAGGTGGATTCTTCCTGGACGTGGGCGCCGGCGATCCGATCCAGGACAGCACAACCTACTTCTTGGAAAAGCACCTCGGCTGGCACGGCATCGCCGTCGACGCCAACGCGGACCACGCCGGCGACTACCGCTTGAAGCGACCGGCAACCCGCTTCTTCGCCTACTACGCCGGCGAAAAGAGCAACCTGCAGCGCGGCTTCTTCGTGAGCGAGGACTGGAGATTCTCGTCGGGCAGCGGCACCGATCCGCGCGGCGGACAGTATCGCAAGCGAACCGTGGCGACCATTGCTCTCGACGATCTGCTCGAACGCGAGAAGGTAGCCGCCATCGATCTCTTGTCCATGGACATCGAGGGCGCAGAACCGGAGGCGCTGCGAGGATTCGACCTTACCCGCTATCGCCCAGAATTGGCCGTGATCGAAATCGGGTCGCCCGCCGTCGGCCAGGCAGTCGCGGAACAATTCGCTTTGGCCAATTGCCGGGAAGTTGTCGCCTATCGCGCGGTCGACGCGATCAACCGCTACTACACCTGCAGGTAGCTCAACCCGCCGACACCCGGTCGCGGCCGGCCTCCTTGGCAGTGTAGAGGAACCGGTCGGTTCGGTCGAACCACGCCTTCGAGTCCTCGCCCGTCGCGATCTCGGACAGGCCGATCGAGACCGTCACGTTCCTTCTTTCTCCATTCGAGGTCGCGATAAGCAGAGTGCGCACTCGGCACACCACGCGTTCCGCCAGCGCGCGCGCATCGTCCAGCTTGGTCTCGCGCAAGACCACCGCGAACTCGTCGCCTCCGATGCGGGCCACAAAGTCGTTCTTGCGAAGGAAGACCTTCACCACCGCATCGGCAACTTGCCGCAACACCTCATCCCCGGTCACGTGGCCACTTGAATCGTTCACGGTCTTGAAGTGGTCGACGTCGACGATCATCATGGACATCCGGCTACCGAAGGCCTGGTAAATTTCCACGCTGCGGGCCAGGTAGTCGTCAAAGGCCTTGCGGTTGGGGATCTGGGTCAGTGGGTCGGTTTCGCTTTCTCGCCGCGCCGATTCCAGCTCTTGCCCAAGCGAACGAACCTGCGCGCCGAGGACTTGAATCTGGCGCTGATGGCGCTGGGCGCGCTCTTCCAGGATACCCTTCAACATCGCCACCGCATCAAGCACCTCACGCTTGAGGTCGGTGGTCGTGCTTCCCTGGACCAGCAACCCCAATCGCTCCATCTGCATGCGCAGCCGTCCGTCGACTTCCACGTCCTGCGAGAATGCCTGGCTGAGGTTGCGAATGAAGAACCACAGCACCTGGCGCAGGTCGGTGGTGACCTCGCTGACCCGCTTGACGCTCGACCGAAGGTATTCGCGCACGAAACGCCGGACACCCTCCCACTCGCGTCGTCCACCGCGCGCCTTGGCATCGTCGTCGTGGACGCCCGGCGGCGATGTGGCCAGCGTGACATGCTTGGCCCATCCCTCGGCGGTCGCGCGAAACGTCGGGATGTCGACGCCCTCTTGGTCGAGGGCGTAGTCGGCCATGCTGCGCAGAATCGACGCCAGCGTGTCGAGGGCCATGTCGCCATGGTTCTCCTCGCCGCCTGCCGAAGACGCGGCATCGGGCTTTGGGGCTCGACCGAACATATTCGCTGCCGAGCATTGCATCGGCAGATAGCGCCTCGGGATGAAGCGGCTCGATTTCAGGTCGCGGAACCTGCCACCTGAACATCGTTGCGCCGATGCGCCAACATCAGG
This sequence comes from uncultured Myxococcales bacterium, assembly GCA_964491625.1. Lineage (GTDB taxonomy): Bacteria > Myxococcota_A > Polyangia > Fen-1088 > Fen-1088 > Fen-1118. Next base: position 8,548 of record CAZBIU010000169.1, on the reverse strand, counting down.
AACGCGGGCTGCAGCAGTCGCGGCAGAATCGCCAGCGCAAGCGCCCCGCCGATGACCACGATGGCGAGCGGCTTCTGGGTTTCGGAGCCGATCCCGCGCGACACCGCCGCCGGCAGAAGGCCGAGCATCGCGACGAAGGTCGCCATCAACACCGGGCGCAGCCAGCGTTCGGCTGCCAAGCGGGCACTTTCCTGGGCGGACTTTCCCTCCTCGCGCAGGCGGCGCGCGTAGGTCACCACCAGCAGGGCGTCCTGGACCGCGACGCCGAGAATGCTGATGAACCCCATGGCCGCCGAGATGGAAAAGTCGGTGCCGGTCAGATAGAGCGCCACAATGCCGCCGCTCGAGGCCACCGGAACCCCGAGCAGCACAATCAGAGTGTCGCGCCCATTCTTGGTGGAGCTGAACACCAGGAAAGCGATGATGAGCAACGTCACCGGGACGATAAGGAGCAGGCGGCTGGTCGTCTCGCGCAATTGATTCATTTCGCCGCCCCATTCCAGGTGGGTGTCATACGGCAGCTTGACCTGGGCCTTTACCCGCGCCTGGGCTTCGGCGATGGTGGAACCGAGGTCGCGACCTCGCACCGAGAACTTCACCGGCACGTAGCGTTTCAGATCCTCGCGGAAGATCACCGAGGCACCCTCCTCTTCCACGATCTCCGCAATTTGTCCGAGCGGCACCTGCGCCCCGTCCGGCGTGGCGACCAGGATGTTGCGTATGGACCTCACGTCGCGCCGGTATTGCTCCGCCCAGCGCAGGATCAGATCGAAGTGCTTTTCCCCTTCGAAGACTTGCGTGATGACTTGACCGCCGATGGCGGCCTGCACCACCGCCGCCACGTCGCCGGTGTTGAGGCCGTAGCGTCCGATTTGTCCGCGGTCGGGCGTGATGCGAATCGCGGGCTCGCCGAGGGATCGGAAGATCCCGAGGTCCTCCACGCCGTGCACCTTGCCGAGCACACTGACGATTTCCTGCGCCTTGGTTTCGTTCACCAGCAGGTCCGGGCCCACCACTTTGACCGTGTTCTCCCCCTTCACGCCTGACATCGCCTCCTCGACGTTGTCGGAAATCACTTGCGAGAAACTGAACACCACGCCTGGAAATGCGGCCATCAGCTCGGTCTGCATCTCATCGGTCATGGAGCCCTTGGTTACGCCTTTGCGCCATTCGCTCGAGGGCGCGAGCGGCGCGAGCAATTCGATGTTGTAGAAGCCCGAAACGTCGGTGCCGTCGTCGGGACGGCCAAGCTGCGAGATGACGGTGAGAATCTCCGGCCGACGTTGCTCGGCCCGGGTACAGGTTGCGCCTTCGTCAGTGGGGCAGCCGCGCACGATGGATCGTATGCGCCCGACGTAGCGGGCCGATTGTTCGAGAGAGATAGAAATCGGCAAGGTTGCGCGAATCCAGAAGTTGCCCTCCTCAAGCTTGGGTATGAATTCGCGTCCCAGAAAGACCGAGGCCAAAAGCGCCAGGACCACCGGTGCCGTACCGATGAAGATGGCCAACCTCGGACGCCGGAGCGAGAATGCGAAGAGCGGCTGGTAGAGGCGGCCGACAAACCGCATCGGCGCACTTTCGCGTTCGTGATCGCTCGATCCGATTGGCAACGTTCGCGCGGCAAGGACCGGCGTGAGCGTGAGCGAAAGCAGAATCGACCCGCCAATGGCGAAAGCATAGGTCTGCTCCATCGGCGACATGATCACGCCCGCCACGCCAGTCAGCGTGAAAAGCGGAATGAAGGCCGTCGCGATGATAAGCGCCGACGAAAACATGGGCGGACCCACCTCGCGCGCGGCACTCACAATCCGCTCGATGGCGGTGCCGCCTTTGCGGGCGAAGTTGCGGAATATCGATTCCATCATGATCACGGTCGAATCGACCACGATGCCGAAGTCGACCGCGCCCAGCGAAATCAGGTTCGCGGCGGTTCCCCCGGCGACCATGCCCGTGAACGCGAACAGCAGCGCCAGCGGCAAATTGAGTGCCGTGATCAATGCGGCCCGCGCGCTGCCGAGGAACAGCCACAGCACCAGCGACACCAGCACCATCCCGACCAGCAAGTTCTCCATCACCGTGTGGGTCGTGAGTCGCACCAAGTCCGCACGGTCGTAAACGGGTTCCAGGTCCATCCCAGGCGGAAGCACGCGGTTCTGCCGGATGTAGTCCACCCGTTCGTGGATTCCCTGGATGGTCTTGAGCGAATCGCCGCCGTAGCGCATGAGCACGATGCCCTCGACGATGTCGGGATCGGCGTCCTGCCCCACGATACCGAGGCGCGGCGCGGAGCCGACCGTCACAGATGCTACGTCGCGAACCCGCACCGGGACGCCCTTCGTGGCGGCGATGGTAATGTCGCCGATGTCCTGCACCGACCGAATCAGACCGATGCCGCGCACGTCGAACGACTGTTCGCCGAGCGCCAGGCGCTGCCCGCCAACGTTCTGGTTGGCGTTGGCAATGGCCGCTTGCATCTGTGCCAGGCCGACGTTGTGGCCGCGCAGGCGGTAGGGGTCGACTTCCACCTGGTATTGTTTGGTCAGGCCGCCGAAGCCGACCACGTCGATGACGCCGGGCACTTGGCGGAACTGTTTCTCAAGGATCCAGTCTTGCGCCGTCTTCAGATCGCTGAGCGTGTAACCCTTGCCGACCATCTTGTACCGGTACAGCTCGCCGATCGCGCTCCACGGCGACAGATCGGGCGCCACGCCGGGAGGCAAGGTAATGAATCCGAGCTTGTTGATGACCCGCTGTTGCGCCTTTTCGTAGCTGGTGTCCCAGCCGAAATAGCACTTCACGTCGGCGAGGCCGAACAGCGATTGTGAGCGCACGTGCTGAAGCCCCGGCATGCCGACCAGGCCGGTTTCCAGGGGAATGGCCACGTAGCGTTCGACCTCTTCCGCGCTCCAGCCTTGGGGCTGCGCCAGGATCTCGATCATCGGTGCCACCGGGTTCGGGTAGGCTTCGATGTCGAGCTGTGAGTAGGAATAGACGCCGACCACAATTAAGGTCAGGGTCAGGCACAGGACAATGAGCGGAGCACGAACTGCCGCCGCGACCAGCTTCGCAATCACTAGAGCATCCCCGATAAGATAACGGCGCCTACGGTGACGACCCGCTCGCCTGCAGAGATGCCTCGAATCACAGGCAAGTATTCCCCACCCATCTCTTCGCTGACCGACACCGGCCGTCGCTCATAGCGAACCCGGCCGTCTGGAGAGGTCCCGATCTCGACGAACGCCATGGTTTGGTCACCAAGGTGCAAGACCGCGCTGCGAGGCAAGGCGAGGGCCCGCTGGCGGTCGACGGCCAGCGCAGCGGTCGCGTACATCTCGGGCTTCAGGTCACGGTCTGGGTTGTCCAGCTTGCATCGGACCTTGGCGGTGCGCGTGGTTGCATCCAGCGTGTCCGAGACCCAATCTGCGATGCCCTTGAAAGCTCGCTTGGGATACGCGACGACCTTGACCACGCACTCGGTACCCTGTTTCACCCGCCCGAGATCCATCTCGAACAAGTCAGCCATCACCCAGACCGTGTCCAGCTCACCAACCGTAAACAATTCCACACCGCCGCCCGAATACTGCCCTTGCACCTCCGCGCCCGGATTCACGTTGCGCGCCACCACCTCGCCGGGGATGGGCGCTCGCAGGGTGTAGCTCTGGCTGCCGCCTCTGCCACCGCTCAAGAGTTGCGCTTTCCGCATGGCGCGCTGGAGCTCGGCCCTGCTCTTGGCGTAGTTGCCTTGCGCCGCTTCGAGATCGCGCTGTGACCCGGCGTGAACGTCGAAGAGCTCCTTCTGCCGCCTGAAGTCCTTCTCGGTCGATGTGAGCTCGGCGTGCGCCTTTTGCAGATCGGAAAACACGCTGCCAACATCCGGCGATTCGATGACCGCCAGGGTATCGCCCTTCTTCACCCGTTGTCCCGGCTGCGCATCGATGCGGACCACGCGGCCGGTAACCGGGCTCATCACATGCGCAACCTTCAGATCGTCGAAGGTCACGCGCCCACTGGTCAGCACCAGTCCGCCGACCGGCTGCGGCGCCAGGGGCTCGACAATCAGCTTGGCGGCGCGAATCTGGTCTTGCCACAGCCAGAGCTCGGTGAGCGGCGGCTCGGCCTGGGATCGGCGCTGCTCGTTACGACCCGGACAAGCCGCAAGGCCCGCCAGGCATGGAAGCAGAAGTAGAAGTCTCTTCATTGTGATTCCTCGACCGATCGCATCGGATCGATCTGCGAGCTTCGCAGCAGTCAGGCCCGAAGGATGCCGCGCGAGCGCGAGCGATTTTCGCACACACACCCCGGCTTGTCGCGGGTCACGATACGATCGCGCTGGCCCCTATCTGCGAATTTCGCCGGTGCGCCAGCATGACCAGCGCGGGTTGCAACAGTCGGGGCAGGATGACCAACGCCAAGGCGCCACCGATGACCACGATGGCAAGAGGCTTTTGCGTCTCCGATCCGATGCCCCGCGAAACCGCGGCTGGGAACAAGCCCAGCATGGCGACGAAGGTCGACATCAAGACCGGGCGCAGGCGACGCTCGGCCGCGTACCTGGCTGCGTCTTCCGCACTCTGCCCGGTCTCGCGTAACTGGCGCGCGTAGGTCACCACCAGCAAGGCGTCTTGCACCGCGACGCCGAGAATGGAGATGAACCCCATCGCGGCCGAGATGGAAAAATCCGTTTGCGTCACGTACAGGGCAACTACGCCGCCGCTGCAGGCCACTGGTACACCAAGCAAGACGATGAGGGTGTCGCGCCAGTTCTTGGCAGAGCTGAAGGCGAGAAACGCGATCAGAAGCAGGGTGACCGGGATGATGACGAGCAGGCGGTCAGTGGTCTCGCGCAGCTGGTTGATCTCGCCGTCCCACTCCAAATGCGTGTCGTAGGGCAACTTGACCTGGGCATCGATGCGCGACTGCGCCTCGGCAATGGTCGAGCCGAGATCGCGACCGCGCACCGAGAACTTCACCGGCACGTAGCGCTTGAGATCCTCGCGGAAGATCACCGACGGGCCCTCCTCCTCGACCACCTCGGCCAACTGCCCGAGGGGAATCTGCGATCCGTCGGGCGTCGCGACCAGGATGTTCCGGATCGACCGCACATCTCGCCGGTATTGCTCGGCGAAGCGCAGGATAAGATCGAAGTGCTTTTCGCCCTCGAACACCTGCGTGATGACCTGTCCGCCGATGGCCGCCTGCACCACCGCGGCCACGTCGCCGGTGTTGAGGCCATAGCGACCGATCTGCGTCCGCTGCGGCGTGATCCGGATGGCCGGCTGGCCGAGCGAACGGAAGACGCCCAGATCTTCGACGCCCGACACCTTGGCCAGCACGTCTTCGATTTCATCGGCTTTCGACTCGTCCACGTGCAGGTCGGGCCCGACCACCTTGACCGTGTTTTCGCCCTTCACGCCAGACATGGCTTCCTCGACATTGTCGGAGATGACCTGCGAGAAGTTGAACACCACGCCGGGAAATGCCTGCGTGAGATCGTGCTGGATTTCCCGGGTCATGCTTTCTTTGGTCAGCCCCTTACGCCATTGCTTGGCGGGACGGAGCGGAGCCAGAATTTCGATGTTGTAGAAGCCGGATACATCCGTACCGTCATCAGGCCGTCCAAGTTGCGAAATAACGGTCTCGACCTCGGGCCGCCGCTGCTCGGCCTTGGTGCACGATACGCCTTCTTCACCCGGGCAGCCGCGAATGATGTCGCGCATGCGGCCTACGTAGCGGGCAGACTGTTCCAGCGAAATGGAAAGCGGCAAAGTGGCGCGAATCCAGAAGTTGCCCTCCTCCAACTTGGGCATGAATTCGCGTCCCAGGAACACCGATGCCGCCAGCGCCGCCACCACTGGCACGACCCCAATCACGATGGCAGTGCGCGGGCGGCGCAACGAAAACGAAAATATCGGCCGATAGAAGCGGTCGACAACCCGCATCACCGCACCCTTCTTCTCTTCCAGCGCATCCGCGTGCAGGGGCAAAAGCCGCGACGCCAGCATGGGCGTGAAGGTCAGCGCCAGCAGAATCGCGCCGCCGATGGCGAAGGCGTAGGTGTGCGCCATGGGCGACATGATCACGCCGGCCACGCCGGTCAGGGTAAACAGAGGAATGAAGGCCACCGCGATGATAAGGGTCGACGCAAACATCGGCGGGCCGACCTCGCGGGCAGCTGCGGTTACGCGCTCGAAGGCGCTGCCGCCCTTGCGGACGAAGTTCACGAAGATGCTCTCCATCATGATGACGGTGGAATCGACCACGATGCCGAAGTCGACCGCGCCCAGAGAGATGAGATTCGCCGCAGTGCTGGAGGCGACCATGCCGGAAAACGCAAACAGCAGGGCCAACGGGATGTTGATGGCGGTGATGAGCGCTGCGCGGAAGTTGCCAAGGAAGAGCCATAGCACGATGGAAACCAGCAGCATGCCCACCAGCAGGTTTTCCATCACGGTGTGGGTGGTGAGCTTCACCAGGTCGGCGCGGTCATAGACCGGCTCGATGTCGATACCGGGCGGCAACACGCGTTTCCGGTGGATGTAGTCGACCCGATCGTGAATACCGCGGATGGTCTTGAGCGAGTCGCCACCGTAACGCATGAGCACGATGCCCTCGACGATGTCAGGCTCGCCGTCCTGACCGACGATGCCGAGGCGCGGGGCCGCGCCGACCCCGACTGTAGCAACGTCACGCACGCGCACCGGCACGCCCTTCACCGCACTGACCGTGATGTCGCCGATGTCCTGCACCGAGCGAATGAGCCCGACCCCGCGCACGTCGAACGACTGGTCCCCCAGGGTAATGCGCTGGCCACCCACGTTCTGATTGGCGTTGGCGATGGCGGTCTGTACTTGCGAAAGCGCTACGCCGCGGCCACGCAGGCGGTAGGGGTCGACCTCCACTTGGTATTGTTTGGTCAGCCCGCCGAATCCCACCACGTCGATCACGCCGGGGACTTGGCGAAACTGCTTTTCCAGAATCCAATCTTCCACTGTTTTCAAGTCGGCAAGCGAATATCCCTTTCCGACGACTTTGTAGCGATACAGCTCGCCAATGGCGCTCCACGGTGACAGAGCCGGCGAAACCCCTTGCGGCAGATTCACGAAATTGAGCTGATTGAGCACCCGCTGCTGTGCCGCAGTGTAGGACGTGTCCCAATCGAAGTAGCACTTCACATCGGCCAGGCCGAACAGCGATTGCGAACGAATGTGATCCAGGCCGGGCATGCCCACCAAGCCTGTTTCCAGCGGCACCGAAACGTAACGTTCGACCTCCTCGGCGCTCCAACCCTCCGGTTGCGCGATGATTTCGATCATGGGCGCCACCGGATTCGGATAGGCCTCGATGGCCAGCACCTTGTACGCGCGCAAGCCGACGACCACCAGCGCCAGCACCAAGGCGGCGATGACCACCGGTGCGCGGGTTGCGAAGGCGACCAGCCTGGCGATCATCGCTAGAGCATTCCAGAGAGAAGAATGGCACCCGAGGTCACGACCCGCTCACCTGCGGCGATGCCACGGACCACGGGCAGATGGTCCCCGCCCAACCCTTCATTGACCGCCACCGGCCGCCGCTCGAATCGAATTCTGCCGTCCGCCGCCTTGCCCACCTCGACGAAGGCCATGGTCTGATCGCCGAGGTGTAGGATCGCGCCGCGCGGAAGCGCCAGTGTCCGCTGCTGGTCAACCGCAAGGGCCGCGGTGGCGTACATTTCGGGCTTGAGCGCACGATCCTCGTTGGTCAGCTTGCAGCGGACCTTGGCGGTGCGGGTAGCGGGATCCAGCGTGTCCGAAACCCAGTCCGCGACGCCTTTGAACACCCGCCCCGGATACGCAACCACTTTCACAAAACAGTCGGTCCCCTGCTTCACCCGGCCGAGATCCATCTCGAAAAGATCGGCCATCACCCAGACCGTGTCCAATTCACCGATGGTGAAGAGCTCGACCACGGTGCCGCCGGAGTATTGTCCCTGCACCTCCGCGCCAGGGTTCACGTTGCGTGCGATGACCTCGCCGCCGATGGGTGCGCGCAAGGTGTAGCTTTGGCCGCCTTGGCTGGCGCCGCCCGCGCGCAGAAGCTGCGCCTTCTTGCTGGCCCGTTGTAGCTCGGCCTTCGCCTTTTCGTAGTTGCCCTGGGCAGCCTCAAGATCGCGTTGCGATCCGGCGTGGACGTCGAACAATTCCTTCTGCCGTTTGAAATCCTTTTCCGCAGAAACGAAATCCGCCTGCGCCTTCTCCAAATCTGAAAAGGCGCTACCCACGTCGGGCGATTCGATGACGGCCAGGGTGTCGCCGCGTTTGACCCTCTGCCCGGGCTGCGCTTCGATCTTGACCACGCGGCCGGTGACCGGGCTCATGACATGCGAGACCTTGAGATCGTCGAAGGTCACACGTCCGCTGGTCACGACCAGACCGCCGACCGGCTGCGGGGCCAGGGGCTCGACTGCCAATTTCGCCGCCGTCACTTGGTCCTGCCAAAGCCAAACCTCGTCCGCCGGCGGGTCGGCGGTCCGTGCGCGAGTCGCCAGTCGTGCGCACGCGCCGGCGCCGAC
>CAZBIU010000168.1:0-14300 GCA_964491625.1 uncultured Myxococcales bacterium | reverse complement strand
GTGGTGTGAAAGCCCGCGCTGCCAGGCGGCCTAAGCAGCAGCAGCAAGCGGTTGGGAGTCTCCGTGGTCTTGAAGTCGGCAAGCAGACTCGCGAGAGGGATCACCAGATCGACCACGGTGTCGTCCGTGACCGGATAGGAAGCCCTCACCGCCCGGTCGTCCTGCGTAGGCGCCGACGGGGCCGGGTCGGCCGCGCGGCGAATCGATACGTGAAGGTACCGTTCGGCGATGGATGGGGGCACCGGCCGTCCGGCGAAGTGATTTTGCGCGACCGTCAGCGCGTCCTGATGCGCCGAAGCGATGTGTCCGTTGAGGCCGGCGGCCAGGCTTCTGGCCAGGGTGGTCTGCTCCTGCGCGAAATCGGACATGGCAGCTCTGGATTCACGTTCCTCGTCGAGGTACGCGAGGCCGGCGATGGCGGCTATCGCGGTGAGCATGAGCCAGGTAATAGGAGAAAACTTCATGAATGGTGGCCGCATCGACAGGGCTTCCACGGTGTCCGCCCTACGACGCGTGCAACAGCGAAAGCATACTCCGGAACTGGGTCAAGCAAGAAGCGCGCCCGATGCAACCTCTGTGGATGCCTGGCACGCTCGATTCGGCGGGCGATCCCCGAGAGAGACATTCGGGAGATTATCCCAGCGGCGCTCGGAATTTCGCCCGGATCGGGGTAATGCTCAGCGCAGATGTGGTGCAAAGACGGGCGGCGTGGCTCATGCCGGCTGCTACGCGCTCGGCCTCGAGGCCGGTTCCGCTTCCAACCGTCCTCTGGCGTTGGCGGTGGTGAGCGGGCTGACGTCATCCACGCTGCTTTCGCTCTTCCTCGTCCCAGTGATGTTCGTGCTGCTCGCCGCGAGGCCCGCCGAGGCGGTTTCGCCGGTCGTCGTTGCGGAGGTGCTCTCGTAACTGGCGGCCGGCATTGGTGTATGATGAGACGCCCAACGTTCTGCCCAGGAGAGCCAATATGAGCATCACGGTACGTCCCCGACGCCCCGCCGGTTTGTGCCTTCTACGGCCAATCGTGCTCGCTGTCGATCCCGTGCTGCGGCTACACTACCTGCATCAACGACCTCGGCGCGGACTGCGCCGCCAGCGACACCGACTGTCTTTGCTACAGCCCGGAGTAGCGCTTCAATATCGATACCAGCCGACAATACCGCGGTGAATGCGCAGACCAGTCAGCGCCGTCATCGCGGCGTGCTTGCCGAAGCTCGGCAGGGGATATTGTTTCGGCTCCGTAACATATCCATGAATACGTCGTGGCAAATTCCGATCTAGATGTTCCCAAAGGAGCGACCGCTATTTACGAACGTTTGATTGTGCCGAAACCACGACGCCACGCGGATCTGGTACACCTCTTGTGTATCCAACCCAGCTAGGAAGGATCGCGCGATGAAGAAGATCGAAGCCGTTGTGAAGCCATTCAAGCTCGACGACATTAAGGCCCGTGTCTATGCGGCGGGTGGGAAGGGAATGACAGTCTCCGAAGTGAAGGGATTCGGTCGAACCGGCGGCAAGAAGGAGGTCTTCCGCGGCTCTGCCTATACAGTCGACTTCGTGCCCAAGGTGAGAATTCAGTGCTTCGTTGATGACGACCTGGTGAATCCCGTCATTGACGCCATCATCGCAGGCGCCAGAACCGGCCAGATCGGCGACGGAAAGATCACGGTCAGCAGTCTAGATGAGGTGGTTCGCATCCGGACCGGCGAACGTGGCAAGGACGCCCTGTAGCTCAGGGCAGCCCATCGTTCCGCCAATTGTCTTCCTAGCTCTCACAACTGAGCCGTTATGAGCCTACAGTCGCTTCCGAGCCCGTGGAACGCTATATCCCCCAGCCACCGCTTACGTGGATGTTGCTTCCGTTCACGTAGTTGGCCTCTTGGGAAAGCAAGTACAAGGTCGCCGAGACGACGTCGTCGACGGTGCCGACGCTGCCCGCGGGGATGTTCTTGGACATCTGGGTCAGCTCGGCCAGCTCTACCGAGCCAGAGTCGATGAACCCGGGCGAGATCGCGTTGGCGGTGATTCCACTCGGCGCCAGCGCCTTGGCCAGGCTGCGCACAAGGCCGAGCAGCGCCACCTTCGACAGGTAGTGAGCGGTGATCTGGGTTTGCGCCATTAGGCGGTCGGCGTTGGCCATGGCAAAGGCGACGATGCGTCCCCAGCGCTTCTCGATCATCGCCGGCGCCACCAGCCGGGACAGGTAGAAAAGGCTGTCGAGGTTGTTGGCGAACATCGCGCGCCAGCCTTCCGGCGTTTCGCCCAGCAGATCCACGCGGTGAAAGGGCCCGGCGCAGTGAACCAGCGCATCCACGCCTCCGCGCCACGCGAGAACCTGGTCGTAAAGCTGGGCGCACGCCTCAGGCGTGGAAACATCGCAGGGAAGCGCGAGCGCGGCGCCGCCTGACGCTTCGATGGCGGACGTCGCCACTTGTGCGTCCTCGTGGCTCTTGCGGTAGCAGATCGCCACGTCCCAGTCGCGCACGGCGAGCGCCTGCGCGATCGCTCGACCAATGCCGCGTGCCCCGCCGGGGATGAGCGCCACCTTGCGCATGGCTAGCGACCGAAGGCGATGGCCAGTCCAATCGCCGCAGCGAGGATCACGCCGAACGCAAGGATGCGGGCCCAAGACCGCGTCTTCACCGCACGGTCGGCGGATGCGCCACCACTGCTCGTACCTGTCATCGACTCAGCCGTCACCAGGAAAAGCTGCCGCGTGACCCGCGGCAGCTCGCCGCCCAGGCGGTCGCCGATGCGCGCGAGCTGGCGCGCCACTTCGATGAAGGTGGGGCGCCGGCTGCGGTCCTTGGTCATCATGGTCAAGATGGCTTCGGCCAGCTCGGAGTCGGCGTCGGCGACTTCGTCCTTCACATTCGGCACCGGCGCAGTCAGGTGCATGCGCATCACCTCGAGGTACTCCTTGACCGTCGAGCCGGGCGCTGCGCGATAGGGCGGGTGGCCGGTGAGCAAGTGGAACAGGGTGCATCCCAGCGCATACACGTCGGCCCGCTCGTCCAACTCCTCGCCCTTGGCCTGTTCCGGCGCGATGTAGTCGGCCGTGCCGACCACCATGCCCCGCGCGGTCAGACTCTTGTCGGCAGCATAAGACTTGGCCAGCCCGAAATCCGTGACCTTCAAAACCCCATGGCGGGAGATGCCGAGATTCGCGGGCTTGACGTCGCGGTGGATGATGCCTGCCCGGGCCGCCTCTCCGAGCCCGGTGGAAGCCTCGGCGCCAATCAGCGCCACCACCGCGCTCGGCAGCGGGCCGCGTTCTTCCAGCAGCTTCTGCGTGTCGCCGCCCTCAAGCAGCTCCATGGCGTAGTAGGGGCGCAAGGGCTCGCCGGTCTGCCCCGCCTCGAATACGGGTATCAGGTTCGGATGGGACATGCGCGCCAGGGCACGCGCCTCGCGCAAGAAGCGTTCGGTGATGGTTGGGTTGTTGACCTGGTTGCTGCCAAGAACCTTGATCGCGGCGCGCCGGCCGAGCGAATCGTCAGTGCCCAGGTAGACCTCACTCATCGCACCGATACCCAGGCGTCGCTCAATCCGATAGCGGCCCACTCGCGAGCCCGGCACAAGGAACGGCATCGGCGTCGGGCGACGCTTGTAGGGAACACCTTTGGGATCCGTGGTTGGCGCCATGTCTAGGCCGGCACCTCCTCGTCCTCGGCGGCGTAGTTCTCGAACTTCGTGTACTCTCGGATGAAGGTCAGTTTCACTTCGCCCGTCGGACCAGCCCGGTTCTTGCCGATCTTGAGCAGTGCCTCTCCGCGATTCGCCGCGTCGGGACTGTACATCTCGTCGCGGTGGATGAACATGATGATGTCGGCGTCCTGTTCGATGGCGCCGGATTCGCGCAAGTCCGACAGCTGCGGGGTCTTGTCCTCGCGTTTCTCCACGCTGCGGTTGAGCTGCGAAACCGCGATGATCGGGATGTGCAGCTCCTTGGCCAGCGCCTTGAGGCCACGCGAAATCTCCGCAATCTCACGCTCGCGAGATTCTTCCTTGCGGCCGCCCAAACCGTGCGCGAGCTGCAGGTAATCGATAACCACCAGACCAAGCTGCCGCGGGCCGGCCTGGGGCGGGAAGAAGCGCGGATCGCTGCGGAAGCGGCGGGCCTTCGCGCGCATCTCAAGGATGTTCACACCCGGTGAATCGTCGATCAGAATGGGCGCCTGCGAGATGCGATTGCCCGCGGGATAGATCTTGTTCTTCCACTCGCTGTACTCGATCATGCCCCGGCGCATGCGATTGGAGTCGATGCGCGCCTCGGCGGAGAGGATGCGCTCGATGAGCTCGTTTTTCGACATTTCGAGCGAGAAGACAAAGACCGGAATCTTGTGGTTGAGGGCGGCGTGGGTCGCCACGTTGAGCGCCCACGAGGTCTTGCCCACCCCCGGGCGGGCCGCGACGATGATCAGGTTTTCCGGCTGAAAGCCCGCGGTGATTTCATCGAGCTTGGTAAAGCCGGTCGGCACGCCGGTGACCGATTTGCTCTCGCGGGCGCGGGCGTCGATGCTTTCCAGCACTTCGCTCATGATCTCGCCGATGGGCCGCGCGTTCTCGCGTCGGTTTTTCTGCGCGACCTGGAACACCATGCTTTCGGATTCGTCGAGAAACTGCTCGTAGTCGCCGAATTCGCCGTAGGCGCGCGACTGGATCTCGGCGCAAGCGGCGATGAGCCGCCGCAGGGTCGCCTTTTCCTGCACCAGGCGCGCGTAGTGCGCGATGTTTTCGGCGGTGGGAACCGTGTTGGCCAGCTCGATCAGGTAGGCTAGGCCGTTTTCCAGCCGCCCCAGCGATCCGCGGTTCTTCAGCTCGTCGCCGAGCGAGATCACGTCGATAGGCTGGCGCCGCCGGTCGAGCGCGAGCATGGCCTCGAAGATTTCGCGGTGGGCCGGCAGCAGGAAATCGTCGGCGGTGATGGTGGTCGCCATCTCGTCGAAGGCCGAGGGCTTCACCAGCACGCCCCCCAACGCGGACCGCTCGGCCTCCAGGTTATGGGGCGGCTGTCTTCCGGAGGGAAGGGCAACGACTTGCGCTGGAAGTTCGGCCATGGGCATCGAGTGTAACGCCGGAACGGTGAGGCGAAATTGACAATGTGCTTACGCTTCGAGCCGCGGAGCTACCTTTCGCGACAGGGAAAGGCGAGCCGAACCGGAAGCGCAGGCCACACGTGGCGGCGAAACCACAGCCAGCCACAGGGCGCAAGCAAAGACAGTGCTAGGAGAATGTGGGCGGTGGGCCCGGTGGGCGCCCACCGCCGTCGCGGACTCGACTATTCCTTCTTGACGACCCAGACCTTGATCTTGGTCGTGACGTCGTGTCCGAGCTTGACCTGAACCTCGGTCATGCCGAGGGTCTTGATGGGCTCTTCGAGCTGGATCTTCCTGGCATCCAGCGTGATGCCCTGTTCCGCCAGGGCTTCCGCGACGTCGCGGTTGGTGACCGAGCCGTACAGCTTGTCTTCCTCACCCACGGCGCGCGCCAGCGACACCGACACCTGGGATAGGCGATCGGCCTCGGACTGGAGTTGCTTGCCGAGCTTGACCACGCGGGCGGCGATGACTCGCTGCTCGTGCTGCATCCGCGCTTCGTCCTTCTCCGTGGCTGGCACGGCGAGGCCGTTGGGCAAAAGGTAGTTGCGACCGTAGCCCGGGCGGACCGTGACCACTTCTCCGGCCTTGCCCAGGTTGTCCAGGTTCTCTCTCAAAATGACCCGCATCATGGTTTGCTCCTCCCCTTACTTGCCGGTGACCGCGAACGGCATCAGAGCGATCATGCGCGCGCGAGAGACCGCGCGGCCGATGGCACGCTGATGCTTGGCGCAGTTTCCGGTGAGCCGCCGCGGAACCAACTTGCCGCGATCGGTGATGAAGTATTTGAGCAGGGAGGCGTTCTTCCAGTCGATCACAAGGTTCTCGTCCGTGCAGAACTTGCAAGCCCTGCGTCGAGAGGTCTTCTTGCGGCCGCCTTCCTGTTCGAGATCTGCGTCTTTTTCTTCTGGACGGGCCATGGCTTAGCGCTCCCTCAGGACAGGTTCGTCGACTTTTCCAAAAACTGCCTCTTCGAAGTCGAAGGCTCCTTCTTCTTCCTCGTCGCCGAACGGACGCGCGCCCGCTTGTCCGGTGGCGATGGCTTCCTCGTCAGGACCGGGCACCGAGGCGCTGGCGAACGACTCGTCGGTCACGCTCGAGGTCTTGCTGGCCGGATCGACGTTCTCCGCCGCCTTGACCGTGTAGTAACGAATCACGGTGTCGGTGAGGTGCAGGTTGCGCTCGACCTCCTCGACCAGGCCTGCGGCCCCTAGGTAGTCGAAGAAGACGTAGATTCCCTTGAGCTGCTTCTTCACCTCGTAGGCCAGCTTGCGGCGGCCCCAGTTCTCGACCTTGAGCAACCGGCCGCCACCCGCCTCGATGACGTGGCGGATTTTGGTGTTGGCCTGCCCGATCTGATCGTTGGTGACGTCGGGCTTGAGAATGAAGATGGTTTCGTACTGGCGCGTTCTGCCGGGTATGTCCCGGCACGATCCTGTTCGTCTCTCTGCCATTGGTTTCTCCCTTTGGGCCTACGTCCCGCGGTGGCCCGCGGGCAAGGAGTTGATGGAAACGCCGCCTAGGCCGCGCCTCCGGGTTGATTTTTCTTACGTCGGTTGAACCTGTTCATCGCTGCGGTGAGCCCATCCTTGACGATGGTCTCGGCCGCCAGGGCCGCCTCTTCTACCAGATCTGGCAGAAACTTCCGCTCCTCAGCGGAAAAATTCGCCAGCACGTAGTCGGCACCTTCCCATTGGGCCGGCGGACGCCCGATGCCAAAACGCAGGCGACAGAAAGCCTCGGTACCAAGCTCGGCCGCGATGGAACGCAGTCCGTTGTGGCCCCCGGTTCCGCCGCCCTCCACCAGCTTCATGCGGCCGAAGTCCAGATCCAGGTCGTCATGCACCACCAGAATCCTTTCGGGCGGAACCTTCCAAAAGCCCGCCGCGCGGCTGATAGGCGCTCCGCTGGTGTTCATGAACTCCATGGGCTTGCAGAAGATGACCTTGTTTCTCCCAAGCGCGGCTTCGACGATCTCCGCTCCCATCCGAGCACGGGGCGAATCGGAGCCCGCCCGACGCAGGATTTCATCGAGCACCATGAACCCGGCGTTGTGCCGGGTCCCGGCGTACTGCCGGCCGGGATTTCCAAGCCCTGCAACGAGCCACATCGGAGGATCCCGGCCCAGCAGAGGGAGTTACTTCTTCTTCTCCTCCTTCTTGGCGGCAGGTGCAGCAGCTGCGGGGGCTGCGCCCTTGGCGCCGGCAGCTGCGGGGGCTGCGCCTTTGGCGCCGGCGGCAGCGGCGGGGGCTGCGGCTCCAGCGGCGGGAGCGGCCGCACCCTCGGCGGGAGCAGCGCCCTCGGCCGGCGTGGCGGCGACCTCTTCGACCTTTTCGATGTGCGGCGCCACGACAGAAGCGACGGCTTCCTTCGGATCCAGCGTGGTGCGCACGCCAGCCGGCAACTTTAGGTCGCTGGCGTGAAGGGCGTCACCGATGTCGAGCGCCGTGACGTCGACGTCGACCTTGGTTGGAATCGCGTCAGGCTTGGCAGCGATGGGAAGAGTGTGGTGCGAAAGGTGCAAGTTGCCGCCGTTGGTAGTGCCGACCGCAATGCCGACCACGGCGATGGGGACCGAAACCTTGACTTCCTCGTCCATGCTGACGCGGATGAAATCCACGTGCACCGGACGGCGGGACAAGGGATCAATCTGGACGTCGCGAATCATCGCGGTCACGTCCTCTGGCTTGGCGGCGTCTTTCACCTGGAGCGTGAAAACCGTGTTGCGTTTGCGGTCCTTGTCCAGGGCGCGCACAAGCTCGACGGGATCCAGCGTGAGCGACAGCGGATCCAGCTTGTGTCCATAAAGTACGGCCGGCAGTTTCCCGGCGCTGCGCGAGCGGCGGGCTGGGCCTTTGCCCGATTGGTTGCGAATTTCGACGGAAACTTTGGCGAAGTCCATGGTGGCGTCCTTTGCAGCGGCGGGATCTTTATCAGATGAAGAGGGAGCTTAGCGAGTCCCCCTGGTGAATACGATTGACGGCTTCAGCCAGCAAGGACGCGACCGAAAGGACGCGAACCTTGGGCGAAGCCTTCACCTCGGGGCGAGGTGGGATGGAATCGGTGATGATGAGCTCTTTCAGGGTGCTCTTGTGGATGCGATCGAGGGCTGGGCCGGACAGCAGGCCGTGGGTAATGCAGGCGTACACGCCGCGTGCGCCCTTTTCGGTCAGTCCCTTGGCGGCGGCACACAGCGTGCCGGCCGTGTCGACCATGTCGTCGATCACGATGGCGTCGCGATCCTTGACGTCGCCGATGATATGCACCAACTCGGCCACGTTGGGCGCAGGGCGGCGCTTGTCGATGATGGCGAGGCTGGCATCGAGGCGCTTGGAGAAGGCCCGCGCGCGCTCCACACCGCCGGCGTCGGGCGAAACGATGACCGCCCCGCTGCCAAACTTGGTGCGCAGGTATTCCATCATCACCGGCATGGCGTAGATATGATCGACCGGAATGTTGAAGAAACCCTGGATTTGGCCGGCGTGCAAGTCGATGGCCAACACGCGGTGGACACCTGCCGCGGTGATAAGATCCGCTGCCAGTCGGGCTGAAATCGGCGTGCGCGGGCGAGTCTTGCGATCTTGGCGCGCATAGCCGAAGTACGGCATCACCGCCACGATGGGATTGGCTGACGAGCGCTTGAGCGCGTCGGTCATGACCAGAAGCTCCATCAGATTGTCGTTGACCGGCGTGCAAGTGGGCTGGATGACGAAACAGTTTACGCCGCGCACGTTCTGGTCGATCTCGACGTAGACCTCACCGTCGGCGAAACGGGTGACTTTGGCACTGCCCAGTGGTTGGCCGAGGTGCTTGCAAACCGCCTGCGCCAGCTCCGGGTTTGCGTTGCCGCTGAATATGGCAAATGGCTTGGTCACTTGATGTTTTTCCCAACCGGCGTGTCTTCCCGGTAAGAGGGCGCGAATATTGCCATCCGGGTATCTTACTGTCAACGGATGACGCTCATGGGCACCCTTGCCGCTGGTCGTCGTGGTCGGGGATGGGCATGCAGTTTTTTGCCGTGAGCGAGCGAATGGGGTCAACTCTCAGCATGGCACAGGCAAGGCTTCGGCAATTCCCCGCAGGGCCCCGAAATAATGCGGGGCTGGGCGGCCGGCTTGAGGAGTTTGGTCTGGCGACCGTGCTAAGCTTCCTGGACCTCGAACGCCGTTCAGGCCAGATCCTCATTATTGACCGACACAGGATTGGCCGGGTCTGGCTCCGCGGTGGACAGGTCATCTCCGCGCGCATCGAGGGCTCCCGTCGCGTGAACCGAGCGGCAGTCTACGAGCTTCTGGCTTGGGACACGGGATGCTTCGCCTTCACGCAAGAGGATCTTGGCGCTGTTGTCGACGAGATCGGCGCGCCGACGACGCTGCTCCTGATGGATGCAGCCCGCCGCTGCGACGAAGCGGCAGCGGGCGCATATTAGTTACCGCTCGAACGGCCCGAGGTCGACAGGTGCGTGGCGGGCGGCACCGTCGCGGTCGGTGGGCACCTCGGGCAACAGATTGCCGAGGTCCAGCCAGGGCGCCGTGGCGGTCGGCGCGAAGGCTGCGGGGTCATGCCCGACTCCAGTGGGGAACGCGCCGAACCAGGAAGCCTGGAACGTGGTCAACCTCAGCTCGTTCGCGTTGGGCGCGTAGGGAGCCGACGAATCCTCGCTGTCGAAGTACCCGGAGATCCATGCGTTGTGCTCGAAGGTGTTGGCCTGGACCGTGGTGCTGTCGGTGTCAAGCAGCAGACCCTGGGGATTGGCCGAGATCGTGGTGCCGCTGATGGTGACCGCCACCACCACGTTGTTCTTGAACTGGTTGCCGGTCGAGTTGACGATGAACTGGACGGCGTGGTCGCCGTTGGCTTGGGTGATAAAGAGATTGTGGGCGACGACGTTGTTCGACGAGCCCAGCTTGGGGTTGTCGGTCTCCTGCCAGAAGCTGGTGCCGTGGGTGGCAGGCAGTGCGAAGATGTTGTTCTTGATTAGGCTGTTCCTGACCGACGTGAAGTTCGGTCCTTGCGCCTTGCTGTGGTGGAAGAAATTGGAATCCACGAGCATGAAGTCCGAGGCGCCGCGCCCCCCGGTTGTGCTACTACCCGCCACCGCGTCGCACTCGGGATCGTCGTACACATCGCAGGTGGATAAGGGATCTGCGTTGATTTGGAAGTCCGACGAAGACGTGTTGTACGTCTCGTTGTAGCGGGCGATGTTCCAGTCGCTGCCGTTGGAGAGGTAGATCCCGTGCCCGTCGGTCGGGCCCGAATCGTAGCCGGTGCAGTGCTCGATCACGAACCAGTCGGACTGGCCAGTGAAGAAGGGATCCTTGTTCTGACCGTGGTCGACGTTGTTCAGCACCGCAACCCCCTTCTGGTGCTGGTCGGCGGGGTAATCGGACCCCACCGAGCGCAAGCCGTAGTCTCCGCCCACGAGCTCGAAGCCGTCGACGGCCACGTAGTCGGCGGCTTCCAGGTTGATGCACGTCTTGCGGCCTGTGCTGCAGCAGTTGATGGTCGCCGCAGGCGAGCCGTCCGCCTTTCTTTCGCCGACGAGCACGATGGGATTGTCGTAGGTGCCGCTCTGATCGGAGCCGAGCTCGAAGCAGCCCGAGTAAGTGCCGGCCGTAAACACGACCTTGCGGCCGGGGACAACGGCCGCGAGCGCGGTCGCCACGCTGGTCGGGGACGTGCTCGAGCTGCCATCGCCGCTGCCTGTCGGACTGACGTAGACCGTGCTCGAGGGCTGCCAGCTGCAGTCGGTGTAGTAGCGATTGAACTTTTCGGGAAAGCCGAAGTACTGCCCGCCGCGGGTGACCGCCGGCGCTGTCGCGGAAGGCCCACAGCCACCGTCAATACCAGTCGAGCCGCCGCCGTCCAGTTGGATGCCGCCCGTGCCGAGGATGCCGCCCGTGCCGAGGGTGCCGCCCGTGCCGAGGATGCCGCCCGTGCCGAGGATGCCGCCCGTGCCGCCGGCATCGATGCCGCCCTTGCCCCCGCCTCCGTCCGTGCCGCTCGCGTCCCGACCGCCCGCACCCGCGATGCTGGCGTCCGTGCCGCTCGCATCCCGACCGCCCGCACCCGCGATGCTGGCGTCCGTGCCGCCCGTGGCGCTACCGTCTATCGTGACCCCTCCGGCCCCTCCGCCACCGGTGCCGGCACCGGCATCACGGGGTATGCCGGTGGTGCCGCCTGCGGCCCCGCTGTCCCCGAGCCCAGAACCGCCACTTCCCGCCGCGCCATCAGCGCCGCCCCGCCCCAGCCCACTGCTCCCCGCCGCGCCTCCGGACGACGTCGTGCCCGGTGTACCGCCGCTGGCCACACGCGCGTCGGCGCTCGAGCCACCGTGTCCTATGCTCCCGTCGTGCGATGTCGCTGCCGAGTTGCTGCATCCGACAACCGACAGGAGAAGACCACAGGTTCCACCCAGTACACGCAGAAAGCTTATGCGCATGGACGGTTAGTGTACGACGTATGCCCGCCGAAGTCTGCGAATTCCCAAACCCCGCGGCCGTTGTGGTGAAGCGAAACGTCGGCGGTCGCTAAAGCTGCGCCATCAAGAGGTAGAACTTGTTGTTGTCGTCGTTCACGATCTTGAGGCTGGGGCGCACCGCCTCGGGCAGCAGGCCGCGCAAGCCGTCGATACGCGTGCGTTCGATGAGGAAAAAGGCGCGCGTGCCGGCATGGTGGGCGACATACTCTTTCAGGTTCTCCGCGTTGCGATCACCCAGGAAGACCGTCCGTTCGTTCATGGGGCCTTCGTAGATCTGATTCTGGGTGTAGAAGTTTTCGCCGCGCCAGTAGAGCTGCCACGCGAGCAGCTTCTCGTCGGGCGAGCGCCGTTCTTTGTAGTACTGGGCGATGAGGGGCTTTTGCGACCAGTGCGCTGCCGCCTTGCGAATGTAGACGTCGAGCAGGAAATAGGTGAAGGCGACCGCTACCAGGGCGGTGGCGACGGTGGCCCAAGCCCGCACGCGCTTCCAGGCGATCAGCATCGCGCCAGCGGTGAACAGGCCCGCGAAGGTCCACAGAACCTTGATGTAGTCCATGTCCGGCGGCCACGGCCGGCCCTGCGGCGAGTTCACGTAGTCGTACGAAAAGAGCCAGATGAAGTGTTGCTGGCTCTTGGTCGAGGAGGTCAGGTCGTGGGCCACCAGCGCCAAAAGCGGCGCGCCGAGCATTGCCCCGGCCCCAATCAGGCGTCCGCGCCCTTCGCGCAAGACATCGTCGAGGAAGCACCCCATCGCGATGGCGATTCCGGGCAGCGCCGGCAGGATGTAGTGATGGAACTTGGTCATCGAGAACGAGACCAGGGCGTAGCCCGACACGAACCAGATCGCACCGAACCACAGGATGTCCCGGCGCTTGTCCGTCGCGTCGCTTGCCGTCTTGGCGTCGCCGGTGCTGCGCCCGCCGAACCTGCGCATGGCGACCCAGGCCAACGCCGACGGCGCTAGCAAAATCCACGGATAGAGTCCGTACCCGAGCTCGCGCACGAAGTACTCGAAGCTGCCGCGGTCGCCGTGTCGACCGGTGACCAGGCGCCGCCAATGGTTGTCGCCGTAAAGCTCGTTCCAGAACGGGATTCCGTGCCGCACCAGCATGGCGTGGTGCCATGGTACCGCCACCAGCGCGCAGGCCAGGATGGCCCAAGGCAAGCTACGGAGGAGCTCGGCGCGCGCCAGACGCCGCCAATTCCAGGTGAACAGCAGGTACGCGAGAAACACGATGACCGGCAGGCCGAGACCGGCCAACCCCTTGGCCAGCATGGCCAGCCCGCACAGGATCGAAGCGATGTGCAGGTAAAACGGCGCCTTGTGCCGGGTGCGGGCCGTGTACCAGACGAAGGCGAGGAAGCCGAGGTCATACGGCAGCATGGCGGCGAAGCCAGGGATCGTGATGCGCAGCCGCCCCGGCATGGGCCACACGAGCTGGATGGAATTCACCACCAGCTGCGGTAGCACCGTGAGGGCCAACAGCCCCACCGTCGCGTAGTACAGCGAATGGTGCGGCCACGAGAAACGGCGCCATCGCTTGCGCGGCAAGATCTCGTCCTGGTCGTCGAAAAGCGCCATGGCGCACAGGCCAAGCCCCAGTGTCATGGGTCCGATGAACGCCATGTCGGTCATCGCCTGCCTGGCGATCAGGCTGAACATGGGGAACGTGGCCAGCGCCACCGCCGACAGCACACCAGCGCGACGGCTGACGAAGCGGGAAACCGGAAGGTAGACCCCGATTAGGGCAAGCAGCGCCATCAAGCAGAAGGGCAAGCGCAGCGCCCATTCCGGACGCGACGAAAGCGCGAATTCACCGGCCGGCAGGCCTGCGCCACCGATGCCGAAAAGCTTCATCGACAACGCCATCAGCCAGAAGGTCAGCACCGGCTTCGACCAAAAGTTCTCCGTGTCGAGCGGCGAGCCCGGCCAGAACAGGCTGATGAAGTCATTCCGGCGCGTCATCTGCCGGCCCACCTCGCCGTAGTGGGTCTCCCACGGGTCGAAAAGCCCGTAGGAGCCTGCGAAGGGCAGGTACAGCACAAGTCCGAACAGCATCACGAGCAAGATGATCTGCCGCTCGCTCAGGCGGTCGAAGATGCCCGGTGCGGCCGGGGCGGGGAAGACTTTGTTGTCGGTTGGGTCGGTCATTCAATGAACCAGGTGTCGGCGACCGGCATGCTATGCGCGAGGGCCGCGCCTGTGAAGCACGAACGCAACCACCGCCGAGGCGACCGTTGCGCCGAGGCCGGGCAGCCAGATTTGGAGAAGCTGGGGACCCCAGTAACGTTCGGGCGCGATGCCGATGTGGTTTCGCCTTGCAAAGTCGATCTGGGCCGCCAGAAAGGTCGCGGCAACGCTGAGCACCGCCAGGGAGGCGAAGATACGCGGGCCGCGCGGCAAGGAAGGATTGGTCACGTTGGGTGCCCTACATGATACGGGGCGGCCCTTCCAGTCAAGCGGAAGCCCCCTGGGATTCGGAGTAGCGGAGAGCAGTGTAGGTGTGGGTGACCGAGACGGGGACGGAGACAGGGGCTGAGGCGGGGACGGAAACGGTGGGCCAGGGCTTTTCGAGCCCTGGCTCGGAGGGGCTCAGGGATGGGTTAAGCGCCACAGGATGGCGAGGATGGAATCGAGGAGAGCCAGGGCAGGGGCGACGGTGGCTTGATCCACGTCACCCCAGGCGACGGCCACGGCGAGGTGGGAACGGATCTCGCCG
>CAZBIU010000167.1:0-14314 GCA_964491625.1 uncultured Myxococcales bacterium | reverse complement strand
AGCTCGGTTTCGAGCAGCTCCCGGAGTATCACCGGCTCCGTGACCGTACACGGCTCGGTCACCGATGGTCAGGGGCATCCGATCGTTGGCGCGACCCTCGCCTTCCTTCAAAGTGGAACCGACGCCGCCATTGCCCAGTCCGCCGCCGGGTCGGACGCCGGTTTGGACGGAACCTACTCCATCGAGATCGGCTCCGGGACCTACACGGTGATCGTGACGCCACCGTCGTCAAGCGCTCTGCAGCCGCTGACCCTGACCAATCAACAGTTCGACACGAGCATGAGGTTCGATGTGGTTCTGGTTCCGGAAGGCAGTGCGGTCTTGAGAGGCCACGTGCTCGACCAAGTGGGCGCTCCTGCGGCTGGGGCTTCGGTCAGTCTGAACGGCTACACCACCGGACTCGGCTACGCATCCGCCACCACCGATTCCTCGGGCTTCTACCAGGTCGTCGTTCTTCCGGGCGACTACGGCCTAACCCTGTCCGACTCGTTCACCAGTCTCTCGAACCCCGACGCGGGCACGGCCGGCATCGACGCCGGGTCCTCTACGTCCATTTACACCTCCTACGGCTTGGGCGGCTACTCCGTACACGTTGATGGCGCAACCACCTTCGACCTCACCGTGCCCACGCCAAAGATTCTCTCCGGCCAGGTGGTCGACGTCGACGGTACAACCCCGATCGCCGGCGCATCCGTCATGAGCTCCATGGCACCAACCTGGTCACTCCTCCTACCGGGTGCCGGACACGACGGCGGCACGAACCCAACCTTCGGAAATCAGAACTTCTCCACCGCCACCGGCGCCGACGGGCGCTTCAAGCTCTCCCTCCTCCCGGGGAGCGGCCAGGTGCAGGCGTCGATTGCTGGCAAGCCCACGGCATTCGCCTCCGTCACACTGGTCGACGACACCGAAATCACGATCCGGTTTCTTTCCACCGCCATGGTCAGTGGTCACGCGCTCGACCAATTGGGCGCCCCTGTGGCCGGGGCTTCGGTCAGTCTGAACGGCAATACCACCGGACTCGGCTACGCATCCGCCACCACCGATTCCTCGGGCTTCTACCAAGTTGCCGTTCTTCCGGGTGACTACGGCCTAACCCTGTCCGACTCGTTCACCAGTTTCTCGAACCCCGACGCGGGAACGGCCGGCATCGACGCCGGGTCCTCCACGTCCATTTACACCTCCTACAGCTTGGGCGGCTACTCCGTACACGTCGATGGCGCAACCACCTTCGACCTCACCGTGCCCACGCCAAAGATTCTCTCCGGCCAGGTGGTCGACGTCGACGGTACAACCCCGATCGCCGGCGCATCCGTCATGAGCTCCATGGCACCAACCTGGTCACTCCTCCTACCGGGTGCCGGACACGACGGCGGCACGAACCCAACCTTCGGAAATCAGAACTTCTCCACCGCCACCGGCGCCGACGGGCGCTTCAAGCTCTCCCTCCTCCCGGGGAGCGGTGCGATCACCATCAACCCGGCCCAAAGTCCCTGGCTGGTGCCCCCAACCATCCCGGTGAACAACTTCACCGAAGACACTCGCATCGTGATTGCGGTTCAGTTCGTTTCCGACTCGGCCAGCGCGGTCGTCGATCCGGGCGAATCACTCACCACGGATCGCTCCGGTACCGGCGCAACCCCCACCGATCCCGTCGCGACCACGGTGCAGATTCCACCGAGCGGTACCAGCGGCGCCGTCGTGATCGATGAGTCGCTCATTACCCAACCGCCAGCCGACCCCACCGCCTGGGTGTTCCTCACCCAGCAGGTCACCATCGATGCCCCCCCCGCAACCGCCGATAGTCCGCTCGTGCTCACGTTCCTGCTCGACGGTTCGCGCTTGCGGCCCGGCGAACAGGCCTCGGACATCCACATGTTCCGCGACGGCCTCCAAGTGCTTCCTTGCTCGAACCCCGCCTCTGGCATCGCAGATCCAGCCCCCTGCGTGTCCGAGCAAGGCATGTCGGGGGACGACGTCAGGTTCGTGGTGCTTACCGATCATGCCAGCAACTGGAACTTCGGGATCGCGGCCGCCGAAGTCGGCGGGGCCGGCGGCGCCAACGGAGCAGGCGCGGGTGGGACCTCGGGCGGATCGGGCAACGGAGGTGCCTCGGGAAGCGGCACAAATGGCAAAGGCGGCGTGTACGGGGGAGGCGCGGGCGTGGTGATCATCCCGACCGGATCTGGCGGGAGCCCGGGTGGGAGCCCCGACGGAAGTGTCGGCGGCGGTCAGTCCACCAGCTCGGGCGGCGCTGGCGGGACCGCGCTCAATTCGGCCGGATCCGGAGGCGCCGGCTCGACCGGTACGGTGGGCCCCCCGGGCGCCGGCCTGGATGCAAGCGCGACGGAAGACGGGGGCCAAAGCGCCGCCGTCGACGGAGAGGTCGCCACGGCGATGGACGCGCTGACAGTGAGGGATGCGGCTGGAAGCACCATCGACGGCCCTGCGACAGCGTCGAGCGGAATCGACGGAGCGATGGCGCCCTCGGCCGATACTGCTGCGATGGTCGATGCCGGCTTGGCGGACGCCGCGCCAGCCGCTGCTATCGACGGAGCCGGGGCGACGTTGGTGGATGCCGTCCGCTCGGGCGGGAAGCCCGACGGCGGGATCGACGCCTCCAGGGCTGCCAGTAGCAGCGCGGGCGGCTGTGGTTGTGACCTCGCCGGCCACGGCCGACAGCTTCCATCCCTCTGGGCGGCGGCGCTCGCAGCTTGCGCGTTCCTGCTCGCGAGACGGCGACGCAGGTAGCTTGTCCGTCGACATCTCACCCGCGTCGCTGCGCAGGCGACCTCTCCCGGCGACGCGGCGCCGGGCGGCTACTTTCCGCCCGCGAGCTGCGGTCCGGCGCCGATTTTGAAGGTGCCGCGGAAGTAGCGTTGGCGGATTTCCTTGGCCTCGGCGGCCCAGGCCTCGATGCCGCGATTCTTGATTGCGCTCAAGTTATAGACCTTGAGATTATGCGGCACACGCTCGGCGCCTTGGACCAGGGGCTGAAGCCGCGAGCACGGGAAGTCACTGCACCCGTAACAAAACTCGACTTTGCGCTCGCTCGCGCACGCGAGGGTTTCGCACTTGCCGTCGATGGCAGTGCAGCCGGTCTTGCGGCAGCCCTGGCAGCGGACCTTGTCGATGGTCATGCCGCGCGCCTCGAAGGCGGCCTTTCTTTCGGCCGGCATCTTGGCGAAGAAGTCATCGACGTTGGTGTGGAAGAATTCGCAGTTGAAGCAATCGATGCCGCAGATGGCGGTCAGCTCTCTTAGCTCTTGGGCGTCCATGGCGATGTCCTTCGTCGGTGGTTGGCGGTACGCTCGGCTCAGGATATCACGTCATAGACCCAGCTCGACGATGCTGCTCCGAGCACCGCCGCGGATCGGCCGCGGTCAGCGGGCGGCTCGTCGCTGGCGACGGAATACGAGCCCGAGGGCGCCCAGCAAAAGCGCCGCGAGATGGGTCACCGAGACCTCGGAGTGGTTGCCGATGGAACAGCTACACCCATTGGCAGTGGTGGCGCCCGCCGAAGCACCGCCATTGCCGGGGCTGCCGCCTTGCACGGAGGATCCACCGCTGCCCTGCGCCCCGCCCGAGTCACTGCCGCCTTTGCCGGAGTTCCCGCCGCTTGCCACGCCGCCACCGGTTTGGGCCGCGCCACCGCTGTCGCTGGTTCCACCCTTGGCGCTCGTGCCACCACTGGCAGAGCTGCCACCATTGCCGACTGCACCACCGCTGCCGGCGCCGCCATTACCCGAGCTGCCACCAGTTCCACCTGCGCTGCCGCCACTACCTGAGCTGCCGCCATTTCCTGAGCTGCCGCCAGTCCCAGCCGAGCTGCCGCCAGTCCCAGCCGAGCTGCCGCCAGTCCCAGCCGAGACGCCGCCAGTGCCGACCGCGCCACCGCCCGATCTGCCCCCGCTGCCCGGAATCCCCACGTCATTCCCGGCGTCTCTTCCGCCGTCCCTGCCCCCGCCAGCGCCGCCGCTCCCAGCGATTCCGCCCGAGCCGCTCGCGCCACCCGTGCCACCGACCACACCAGCGTCACCGGAACAATCCGGCTCTGGATCGGAGCCACCGGCGGTGTCGAGGCCGAAAAACTTGAGGATGTCGGCTTCTTCGTAGGCCATCGAGTGGGTGCCGCCCGGCGAGGACCAGACCTCGAGAACGTTGTAGCCACAAGGGTTGGCCCAGAACTGCCTATCGTACGTCGCATTCGCAGCCTTGTAGCCGGTATCCTTCGAAGTCGGGGTGGTGGCGAGACCGAGGACATTCGTCCATTCCTTGATCGCCTCGCCGGTATTGTTGTAGCTGATCGTCGTATCCGCCTAACCCTGCATGGTCTGCACGCGCGGGCGGTGCCCGGTGTAGCTGGGATCCATGGCACGAACGAGATCTCCCCACTGCTGCCCCGTCTTGCTCACGGTGCCGGCTGCGCAGGTGTTGCTCCATTGGTTGCTACTGGCGTAACCATCGGCCCAACAGCCGGCAGGAACCCCCGCTCTCGCCGAGCCAGCCCGAAACACGTCAGGGTACACGGCGAGCATGGCCTGCGTCAGCATTCCCCCCGATGAGCCACCGAAAATGTAGACACGGGATGCGTCGCCGCTGTACTGCGAGAGCGCGTACTTCACCATCTGGGCGACTGCCTGCGTGTCGCCTCCGCCGTCGTGCTTGAGGGACTGCGCCGACCCGACGTCCCAGCAGTTCTGCCCCGGGTTGTCCGGGAGGATGAGGATGAACCCATTCGTGTCGGCCGCCGCCTTGATCTTCGGTATGTTGCCCATTTGCCCAGTAGCGGTCGAGCCGCAAGAGTGGCCGGAAACCACGATGGGAGGCTTGCTAGCCAGCTTGTCCGGTACATAGATGTACATCTGGACGTAGCTCGGGAGTGTCACGCTGCCCGTCCAGGTGGAGCGGCTGACCTCCGTCAGCGACGCGCCGCGCGCTGGCAGGGCCACGAGCAGCCCGAGGGAAATCAAAGTGACCGCGAGGACGTGATTCTGGTGTCGACCCATGGGGGAGAGTGTCCGCAACCTTTGAATGCGGCTCATCCCGCGCAGACCGACTGTCCCCCGAAAGAGCCTGCCCGGAATTGAAATTCCTGGCGTTTGGGCTGTGTGCATCGATTGGACGTGGCTGGCGCCGCCACAAGCTTGGATTCCGGCTATCATGCGGTTCGCACATGCGGTCGGTCGCCCCTCATCTCGCGTCCTTTCCCGAGCATAATCCGAACCCGATTGTCGAGGCCGACATTGAGGGCCGCGTGCGCTACGCGAATCGAGCCGCGCTGGCGTTGTTCCCCGAGCTTCCAGCGCAAGGTTCAGGGCACCCGTGGCTCGCAGATTGGCCGGCAGCCATGGCGCAGCTAAGCGCGCCCTCGAATGGAAACACCCATCGGCGCATCGTGTTGGTCGGCGGGCACACCTACCACCAAACCCTGTGCCTGATCCCCGCCGAAGCGGGCGTTCGCATCTACGGCCTCGACATCACCGAGCGCGTGCAGGCCGAGGCGGCGGCGCGCGAGGCAGACAGCAGAGCTTCCGCGATTCTGGAAAGCATCGCCGATGCCTTCTATTCGCTCGACAGCGAATGGCGCTTCGTCTCTGTCAATCCCGCGGCGGAGCGCGCGCCCTTCGGCTGTCCGGCGAGCGAGCTTTTAGGCAAGGTCATCTGGGACGTGTTTCCCCAACTTCCGGGAACCCGCATCCACCGCCACTACCTCGACGCGGTCGAGCTGCGCAGGCAAGAGCACTACGAGGCGCCGTCGCCACTCAACGGTCGCTGGTATGAGGTGTTCATGTCTCCGCGCGCGGGCGGGCTCGACGTCTATCTGCGCGACATCGACGATCGTAAGAAGGCGGAAGCCGCGGTCAGGGTGAGCGAGGAGCGCTTCCGCACTCTCGCCGACAACGCCCATGACAGTATTGCGCGCTTCGACCGCGAAGGCCGCTACGTCTACGTGAATCCCTTCGTCGCCAATCGAATGGGAATGCCTGCGGAAGCAATCGTCGGTAAGACCGCGGAAGGGCTAGGCCGAAACCTCGGCGCCGAGAAGTGGGAGGAACGCCTGCGCGAGGCTTTCCAAACCGGGAAGCCGCAACGGTTCGACCGGCAAAGCGTCGAAGGCTGCTGGTACGACGTGCAAATCATTCCAGAGGACCGGGAGGGCTCGGTCGAGACCGTGCTCGCCATTTCCCGCGACATCACCGACCGCAAGCGCGCCGAGGAGGCCCTGCGCGAGAGCGAAGCTACCCTGCGCGGCATCCTGAACGCCGTCAGCGAATCCATCTGGCTGTTCAGCGTCGACGGGGTCACGCTGTCGGCCAACCGAACCGCTCTCGAACGCTGGGGACGGCCTGCCGAGACCGTCATTGACAAGCCCATGCGGAAGTTTCTCTCCCGCGACTTGGCCGACTCTCGTCTGGCGCGCTTCCAGGAGGTGGCGCGCAGCGGGCGCCCGGTCGAGTTCGAGGACTGGCGCGCCGGTATTCGATTCGAGCACACGTTCTATCCGGTATTCGGCGCGGACGGGGGCGTGGACAAAATCGCGATCTTCAGCCGCGACGTGACCGAGACCCGTCGGACCGAGGCTGCCCTGCGCGAGAGCGAGGAACGGCTGCGGCTCTTCATCGAGCACGCCCCGGCCTCGTTGGCCATGTTCGACCGCGACATGCGCTACCTGAGCGTCAGCAGTCGCTGGCTCGTCGACTACCGGCTCGCCGACCGGGACGTGCGGGGGCTGTGCCACTACGAGGTCTTTCCGGAAATCGGCGAGGATTGGAAGCGGGTTCACCAACGCGGGCTGGCAGGCGAGGTGGTGCGGTCCGACGGCGAGCGATTCCTTCGCGCCGACGGCAGCGCGCAGTGGGTACGCTGGGAGGTACGTCCGTGGCGCGAGCCTTCCGGCGTCATTGGCGGCATCGTCATTTTCACCGAAGACATCACCGAGGCCACGCTGGCCGCCGAGGCGCTGCGACGTTACGAGGTGCTGGCGAGCCAAAGCCGCGACATCGTGCTCTTCGTGCGCCGGGCGGACGGCCGCATCCTCGAGGCCAACGCTGCCGCCCTCGGCGCGTATGGTTACAGCCGCGAGGAGATCCTCTCGCTTTCGATCCAGAACCTGCGCGCGCCCGCCACCCTCCCCCTTACCGAAGAGCAGATGGCCGTAGCCGACGATCGCGGCATCCTCTTCGAGACCGTCCACCGCCACAAGGACGGTCGAACCTTCCCGGTCGAGGTCAGCTCGCGCGGCGCCCTGGTCGATGGCGAACGCACGCTCATGAGCGTGGTGCGCGACATCAGCGAGCGCAAACGTCTGGAGCGGCTCTACACGGTCCTGAGTCAGGTCAATGAAGCCATCGTCCGAACCCGCGACGAGAAGGCCTTGTTTCGCGAGGTCTGTCGGATTGTGGCCGAAGAAGGCGACTTTCCCTTGGCCTGGATCGGGCTGGTCGAAGGGCGAGCCGTCGTCCCCGCGGCCTCGGCCGGGGTCGAGGCTGCCTACCTCACCGAGATCCGGGTTGAAGTCGACGGCGAGTTGGGTGGTGGACCGACCGGCACCTCTATCCGGGAGAACCGGCCCGTCGTGAACGATGACTTTGCCACCAGCGCGAGCACGACGCCCTGGCGAAGCCCCGCGCTCGGCCACGGGTTTTGCGCCTCGGCTGCCTTCCCGCTGCACAGGCATGGCAAGGCCATCGGCGCGCTCACACTCTACGCGCGGCGAACCGGCGTCTTCGACCCGGCGGAAAGAAGGCTTCTCGAGGCGTTGTGCGCGGATCTTTCCTACGCCGTCGCCGCGTTGGAGCACGAACGGGAACGAACCCAGGCGGCGGAAGCCCTTCGAGCGGCCAACGCGCGGCTGGTCGAGGCCGACCGACACAAGAACGAGTTTCTCGCCATGCTTTCCCATGAGCTGCGCAATCCCCTCGCGCCTATACGCAACAGCCTGTTCGTCCTAGATCGGGCTGAGCCCGGCAGTGAGCAAGCGAAGCGCGCCCGGGAGATCATCGGCCGGCAAACCGCCCAGATGGCCCGTCTGGTGGACGACCTGCTCGACGTCACACGAATCTCGCACGACAAGATCCAGCTACAGCGCATTGCTCTCGATCTGAACGACCTCGTCCGCAAGACCGTGGAGGACCATCGCGCCTTGCTCGAAGGGAAAGGGATCACGGTCGAGGTGAGCCTTGCGGGTGAGCCACTGCCCATCGAAGGCGACCAAGCGCGCCTGGCCCAAGTCGTGGGGAACCTTCTTCACAACGCAGCCAAGTACACCCCTGCGAACCAGCGGGTACGCGTCGAGACCAGGGCCATCCCCGCGCGACGCCGTGCCGGGATCCGGGTCAGCGATACCGGGGTTGGCATCGAGCCCGCGGTGTTGGGTCGCTTGTTTCAGCCCTTCATGCAGGTCGACGCGACGCTGGATCGCAGCCAAGGCGGTCTCGGCCTCGGACTGGCGCTGGTCAAGGGCTTGGTCGAGCTGCACGGCGGGGAGGTGTGCGCCCACAGCGAGGGTCCTGGAAAAGGCGCAGAATTCATCGTCGAGCTGCCGCTCGGCAACACCACGGGCAGCGAGAGCAGCTCAGAAACGGGGCGGCCACCAGCCATCTCTCGACGGGTTCTGATTATCGAGGACAACCTCGACGCAGCCCAGAGTCTGCGCGAAGCGCTCGAATTCGGGGCACACGTCGTGGAGGTCGCCCACAGCGGTCCCGAGGGCCTGGAGATGGCCAGGCAATTCAGGCCGGAAGTGATCTTCTGTGATATCGGGTTGCCGGGTATGGATGGCTACGGCGTCGCGCGCGTGCTGCGAGCCGACCAAGCGATGAAAGACCTTTTTCTAGTGGCCCTGAGTGGCTACGCCCTACCCGAGGACTTGCAACGGGCGTGGGAAGCGGGCTTCGATCGGCACGTCGCCAAACCCCCGAGCTTGGAAAGGCTGGAGGACCTGCTCCGCGAGGTCGCCTCCCGTCCCGGATCTTAAGAGGCGTGGCCGCGGGATCGGCCATTGCCGCGAGAAAAGTGGAGCCCGATGGAGCGACAGATGGCCAGCCTCGCCGTGTGTAGGTTCTCCCTCGCGATCGCCACCGGTAGGTCGAGGATCTCGGCACCGTCCTCGACGGAAATCTCCTCCAAGTCGCAAAGAATGAAGGCCACGCGATGATCCACGGGTAGCAAGCTGACTGCTTCTCGAATGTGATGAAAGAGCGCGTCCGTGGAAAGTTGGCGGGCGGGCAGGGTCGACCAATCGGATTCCGGCGCCTGCTTCGCCCGCTTCCAGAATCTGGGAATTGTCGACCAAGAGAGCAGAAGGTCGGCGCCGCCCGGGGAATCCTGCGCGCCTGCGAACCGGAGTCGGCCAAGGGCGTTCTGCACCGTTGCCCGGTAGACCCAAGTGCTGAATTGACCTCGGTTCTTGAATCTCGACGTGTTCTCCCAAGCCGAGAGGAAGGTTTCTTGAAGAACTTCCTGTGCGGCGTCCTGGCTGCGAAGCAGGTGCACGGCCAAGCGGTAGGCCCTGTCCTCGCATCGGGCCACCGATTCCTCGAAGATGGCCACATTCCAACAGTCGACCGGTTCAATTTCGTGTCCTGACCCCAACGCGACTGTTCCAGACTCGCAATGCTCGTGGGTTTGGGTCGCTGTTGTCAAGGCTGCCTCCCTTGTGTCTGCGATTTTGCTGACCGTGTCGTTAGCAATTGTGGGACCAGGACAGCATTCCATCCCGGCGATGGATTTTCGGCTCGAACCGCCCGCGAGCAGCGGAAGTGACGGCTGCTCGCAGACGTCCGGGCGTTACCCAATCAGGATGGGGGTTTCGAAACGGTAACGCTGCGCCCGGAGCACAGCCCCTCCTTACGAGGCAGGCAGCGGAACAAGGTAGACGACTGACATCTGGCCTGGCTCATGCAGTTGGGTCGCGCGAGGAGCACGACCATGAAGCACGCAAATCCTGGACGCAGGTACAGTGTCGAAGAGCTGGTGGCCGCAGCCTACCGGGCGTCCCGACAAGTGACGTGCAATCGACTACTCGCCGGCATTCTCGTGAGCAAGATACTCGAAGAGTGGCTGGAAAGAGCCGATCGCCACGATCTCCTGAAGGAGCTCCAGACGACCTCCTGCAAACGTTTGTCGAGACCCGTGCGCGTGTCAGACCGAGTGTAGCTCGGCTCGGGTCAGAACTTCTTCTAGTCTCTCCATGCTTGGCGGCCTGGCCAAATGGTCGTGGAAGCCCGCCTCGGCCGCGCGGCGTCTCTCATCGGACTCGGCATAGCCAGTTAAGGCCACGGTCACGACGCCTCGAAGCTGCGGACTCTCGCGCAAGGCACGCGCAATGGCGTAGCCTCCTCGGCCGGGCAGACTGACGTCGCAAAACACGATATCGGGTCGAAGCTCGCAGGCCCGGACGATGCCGAGGCCGGCGTCATTCACCGTTTCGACCACTTGGCCAAGCGACTCCAGCATCGCTCGCAGAGACTCCGCCGCCTCCGGGTTGTCATCGATCACGAGCACGCGGCGACGCGTGTGCAGGGGCGGCCCCGGTACGGGCGGGCTCTCGATTTCCGCCCGATGAAGCGGAAGCTCGATGGTGAATGTGGCGCCGTGCCCGGAACCTTCGCTCGCCGCCGCCACGCTTCCCCCGTGCAGCTCGACCAGCCGCTTGACCACGGCCAATCCCAACCCCAACCCGCCCTGGGAACGGGCCAGCGAATCGTCGCCCTGGACGAAGGGCTCGAAGACATGGGGCAATAGCTCTGGGGTGATGCCGATACCGGTGTCTCGAACCGTGATGCGGGAGAGAGCGGTTCCCGGACCGCGTTCGACGATCAACGTGACCATGCCGCCCGCCGGAGTGAACTTGGCCGCGTTGTGCAGAAGATTGCCAAGGCTCTGCGCCAAGCGGGCCGGATCAGCCAAAATCGACAGAGGCTCGTCCGGAACCTGCAACACAAGGCGAAGCGAACGACCTTCGAAGAGTGCCCGATTGTCGTCGGCCGCACAGCGCCCGAGCGCGCAAAGATCGGTAGCCGAACGGCGCAGAAACATCTTGTCGCGGTCGACGCGAGCGACGTCCAGCAGGTCATTGGCTATGGAGGTCAGCAGGTCGACCTGTCGATTCATGATAGCCACCATGCGTCTCGCCTGCTCGCCCCCTGGCGTCGCGCGCTGCAGGACGAACAGGCTCGAACGAAGGGAAGTGAGCGGGTTGCGCAGCTCGTGCGAGAGCGTGGCGAGAAGCCCGTCTTGGCGACGATTACCGCTATCCATGGTTGTCGGGGCGCACTCGTGCAAAGTCGGCGCCAAGTGTTGAATCTTTGCCCCGCAGGCCGGGCGAAATGTCCTTGCTTTCCTGGTGACGCAATCCCAACATCGCACTTGCTCTCTAGGACCGCTAGACCGCCGCTAGACCAGGACCATCGCGAAATGCTCGACATACTCTTGGTGGACGACGAGCCCGAGATTCGCCTGCCTCTCGGCGAGGCACTGCGCGAGATCGGGCATCGCGTGGCGTTGGCCGCGGATGGAGACGAGGCCATGCACTGCTTGGAACGCCAGACCTTCAACCTGGTGGTCAGCGACGTGCGGTTGCCCAAGGGCGACGGGTTCAGCATCCTGCGCCGGGTTCGCGACCAGCAACCCAACACCGACGTCATCCTGATGACCGCCTATGGAAGCATTCAAGAGGCGGTCAGCGCGGTCCGGGAAACCGCCATCGAATACCTGACCAAGCCCTTCGAGCTTCCCGAAGTCTTGGCCATGGTCGCACGAATCGATGAACGTTGGCGCCTGATGCACGACCTGGCCGCCGCGCGCGCCGAGCTGGCCGCCCGGAAGCCCGGCCACATGATCCAGGGAACGTCGCCCGCCATCGTGCAACTGCGCGAACGTATCGCCGCCATCGCGGCCAGCGCGGCTGCCGTGTTGCTAACCGGGGAAAGCGGCACTGGCAAGGAGCTTGCCGCACGCATGATCCATGCGGCCAGCGACCGGCGCGACGCCCCCTTCGTGGCTGTGAACTGCGCCGCCGTCCCCGCCACCCTGATGGAAGCCGAGCTCTTCGGCCACGAGCGCGGTGCCTTCACGGGCGCGGTCAAGCGGCGCGAGGGCCGTTTCAAGGCGGCCGACGGTGGCACCTTGTTTCTGGACGAAATCGGCGAGATGTCGCTCGACGTGCAGGCCAAGCTGCTCCGCGTGCTGCAGGAAGGGGCCTTCGAGCCCATCGGCACCAACACCTCCGTCAAGGTGGACGTAAGGCTCATTTCGGCCAGCAATCGCGCGCTCAAGGGCCCGGCCGGCGAGGGCGCTTTTCGGCAGGATCTCTACTATCGAATCAAGGTTTTCGATTTGCAACTTCCGCCGTTGCGCGACCGACTTGCGGACCTACCTATTTTGGTCGAGCAGTTCTTGCGCGAGTTCACGCCCACGGACCAGGCCCCGCCCAGCCTGGCCCCGGCGGCATGGGCGGCGGTGCAGGGATACAACTATCCCGGGAACGTGCGAGAGCTCAGGCATGCGATTCAGCACGCCACCATTTTGGCGCGGGGACAGGAGATCCGGGTCCACCATCTGCCGTCCGAGTTTCGCGGCGGCGCGAGCACGCTCGCAAGTGAACGGGTCGAGCCGCTGGCCACTGTGATGGCGCAGTTCGAGCGCGACTACATCGCGCGGACACTGCAGCTTGCCGGCGGCGAGCGCCGCAAGGTAGCCGAGATGCTTGGCATCTCCCGAAAGAACCTCTGGGAGAAGATGGGCAAGCACGGTCTGACCTAGCCTTTAGGCAACCAGAGGCGCAGGACCAGGGCGTTGGTTGCTCCCGCGCTGACTTCAAGCTCGCCGCCGTGACACTCGACGAGAAATCGCGCGACCAACACCCCCAAGCCCAAAGACTCGTCGCTGAATGCCGCGCGGGCCCCGCCGGAAGCGCCCGAGGCTGCGGAGAAGGTCAAGTAGACCTTGTCATTGGTCGCGTTCAGACGCAGGTCAATTCCCGTTCGGTCCGTGTCCTGACCCAAGGCGATGGCCAACAGGTCGATTAGGATTCGCTCGAAGCGCCCAGCATCCACCGCGATCGGCAGCGGTTCGGCAGGAAGCGCGACGCGAATGCGACCAACGTCGAGCTCGCCTGAACGACGAGCGAGGATCTCGGTCACGAGGCGCGAGAGATCCTGTGTGCGCAGCTCCAGCTTTGCCGCGCCCGACCGCAGACGAGCCACATCGGACAGCTCCTGGGTCAAAGCATCCAGCTTGCGAGCCGAGGACACGATCATGGCAACCAGGCGACATTCCTTATCGAGACCCAACTTCGTCAGCGACCGCTCGACGAGCTGGGCGTTGAGCTGGACCGAAGTGAGGGGCGTGCGCATCTCGTGCAAGGCGAGGCGAAGCATGCGGTAGTCATCCGCCGTGCTCGCGTTTTCGGAAATCGAAGCCATAGGTCCGCAAGAATAGCGACGATCGCGTGAAAATGGCAATGCGGCCCGAACGAAATCCCGCGGCAAGCGCCGCGAAGGCGCGGGCGCGGTCACAACGCTGACAGCACGAAGCCCAGGTGAATGAACGTGCCGAGGCCCAAGACCACAATTCCCGCGACCTCGCCGTGAACGCCCCTACTCGCCCTCTGTTGGATCCCCGCGATCGCTGCCACTGCGATGGGTAGCAGGATCCACGCGTAGTAGCGGAAGTTGGCCGCGTTGTAGAAGGGCATGACGCCCATCACGTGCGCGACGTGGGTACAGAAGATCAAGCCGGCGAGCAGCAGCGCTGCCCTGGCTGTGGAGGAGCGAAGCGCCAGGACCAGAGGCAAGAACAAGACATGTACCCATACGCCCAGCCAACCCCAGGTGTTCTTGGACAGGAGGAAGACGCCATCGGGACGCCCCCTGCGATTGAAGTCCCACTCATCATAGAGCGAGGTAACAAACGCGGAAGCGAGAACGTTGCGCTTCGGCCACCACAGGTCTCCCGGTCCGTCGCCGGTAGCCCAGGGTGTGCCCCATTCTCCGTCGGTAACCAGAGGGGGCGTTAGCAGAAAACGCAAGCGTCCGCCGTGAAGCTCCAGGCTGGAGAACGCCATGGCCTCGGGATTCTCGACGTTGTGAGGGAAGAGCTTGCCCGTGCTGCGGTAATTGTGAAGGAACAAATACGGCAGGAGCGCCGATAAACACAGGGCACACATTCCGATGAGCGCAAAGGCACGCGCCTTCAGTCTTCGCGTCGCAAGGCCAATCGCCAAGAAGGACCCCAAGGCGAGAAGGGCAAACAGTGGAGTTGATCCGATCCGCCGGACGGGTTGTTAAGCCTTATGCCGTAGCGGCAG
>CAZBIU010000166.1:0-14336 GCA_964491625.1 uncultured Myxococcales bacterium | reverse complement strand
AGGCTCGCGCCCTTGGGCGCGGCGACTGCGAAAAGTTGGCCTTGGTGTTCTGGCGCCGGAGCACCGTCGTCAAGACGCCGTTTCTCGCCGAGCTGAAACCCATCGTCTGCACCAACGTGAAGGTGGCCTGGGATCACATCAAATTCCTCGAGCACGAAGCCAAAGAGCTCGTGGATACCACCTTGGGCCTGTTGGCTCGGCAGTGATTGCGGCAAGGAAGCCATGAATCGCAAGACAGTGTCGTTCGCCAACCAGAGGGGCCTGCGGGTCAAGGGAATATTGTTCGAACCTGACGCCCCAACCGCATCGGACGCCCCGCCTCGGCATAAGACTGGCATTCTCTATCTGCCGGGAATTGTCTTGGGGCTGACGGCAGTTCATCGGCTGTCAGTTCAGGTTGCTACAGAGTTTCAGCAGCTCGGTTATCCCGTCTTTCTCTTTGACCACAGTGGCATCGGTGAGAGTGAGGGCGACCTGTTTTCGGGGCCTTATGACGAATTCGTCAGTTTCATCAAACGAGGTAGTCTGGTCGACGATACGCTCGAAGCTGTTGACTACTTCGCAAAGTGTTGCGGCCTGCGGGAGGTGGTGCTCATCGGCCATTGTGGCGGGGCTTTGACCGCGGTCTACGCCACCGAGAAGAGCAAGAAGATATCCCGGCTTCTACTTATCTCGCCTCCCCTCGTCGGGGAAAGCACGGAAGCGACGGGGATGTCCAAGGCGCAATCGAAGGAATATCTCGCGCTTTACAAGCACAAGTTGTTTTCGGTGAGCGCTTGGTCACGCCTGTTTTCTGGCAAGAGCGACTACCGTCAGATCCTTCGGATGGTGAGGGCGAAGGTGTTCCGCAAGAGGGGAGGCGGCGTGGCCGACGACGGAAGACTGAACAAGCCCCTCCTCGACGGCTTGGCCTCTGCCGGCAGGCGAATCGACGTCAAGATCATCTACGGCGATCGCGACCCCGGAATCGAAGAGTTCAGGGGTTGGCAAGAGCAATTCAGCCGCTGTAGAATCCGAACAACCGTGATCCCGAATGCCTCGCATGGTTTCGTGACCGACGAAAGCATGACCATACTCATGTCCGAGCTCAAGGCTTCGTGATTGTCGCCGGAGGGAACGCTGCTCGCCGCTTGAGCGGAGGCTAGGGTTCTACCACCACGACCTTTCGCTTGCCGCTGGCCGCAATCGGAATTTCGGGAACCAGCTCGAGGGTGATGGGCACGCCCGCCAAATACTTTTCCCACGTCTGGCGTAGCGTCTGTTCAACCTGTCCGTCGTACTTCGGCGTGGGCACGATGCGCAGGATCACTGAGCGATCGCAATGCTGTACGACTTGGAACTCGCGGATCGCGTGGGCGAGGTACGCGATGACCACGTTGAACACCAGGCCATTCACCCGCGCACCGCTCGCGTCGGTGAGCGTTTCGGCCACGCGACCTTCGATCGATTTCAGTCGCGGGTGGGCGCGGCCGCAAGAACATGTGCTTGTTTCGCCGACCACCGCCAGATCTCCATTCGCGTAGCGGATAAACGGCATCGCCAGATTCGTCAAATCGGTGATGACCACCTCGCCAGTCTCGCCGGTTTTCGCCTCGCGTGTCCGGCCATCCCGCTCACGTACCACGACCTCGACCACTAGCGTTTCCATGGAAGTGTGAAGGCCCTGGTGGGCGGGGCACTCGGTCGCGATTAGCATCACCTCGCGGCATCCGTAGGTCTCGAACACAGCCGGTCCGAAGGCTTGCTCCAAGACCACACGGTCGGTCGGTAGGACGCGCTCTGCGCCGCAGATCACCGGAATGGTACCCCAGTCCCGCAGCCCGCGCTCGACGACATAGCGGGCCAAGTCGGCGCCGGCCTGAGCATAGCAAACGATCACTTCGGGCTTTTCCCGTCGAATCGTTTGCACGACGGCGGCGAGCTCTTCTGGGCCACGACGGCCGCAATCGACGTAGTGCTCCCGGCGGAGAGCACGATCGAGATTGACCTTGGCGGCGTTGAATCGCGATGCCAACGATGTCGACTTGCCGGCAACCTGCGGCGCTGCTCCCCAATAGTAGAGCGTGCGTTGACCGAGGTGCGATCCCGCCCACCCGTATCCTCGCATCTTGACTGCGTGGCGCCAGTATTCGGATTCTCGCTCGTAGCCGAACATCAGAGGGCTGCCCGAGCTGCCGCTGGTCTGCTTTCGCACCTCGACTTGCGGTCCGGCGGTGGCCGTTCGAGCGGCGAAGCTTTCACGTGCTTCCTCGCGGTCGAGGAGCGGCAACTTCGCCAGATCCGCCGCACAGCGTATGTCGCCAGGGTCAATGCCTGCCTGGTCAAATTTCCGTCGGTAGTATGGCACGTTGGTGTAGGCGTGCCGGAGCAGGCGTGTCAGTCCCTTGGCCTGGATCGCCTCCAGCTCGGCCAGCGGCAACCACTGGGTCTTTTCCAGATAGGCGAGGTGCTGCAGGGTCGGTCTGCGCCGCAGGCCCGTTTCCCAGGCCGGATACAGGAATCGGGAAAAAATGCGCCGGTAGAGATCCATGTCAATAGGCTTCCGTCCGAGAAATCAGGACGCGTGGCGATGCCGCCGAGCCTGTTCATACAGCGCGAGGTACCGTTCGGCCATGGTTTCCGAGGAGAACCGTTCGGCTGCCACTGCGCGCCCGGCTTGACCCATGGCCGGCCAGGACGCGGACTGGCTGAGTGCGTCTGTTAGACGCTCGGCATAGGCTGATCCCACGAGCCCGGCCAGAAAGCCGGTCCGGCCATCCTCCACCATGTCGGGAATACCTCCGACTTTCGGCGCAAGGACCGGCAGCCCGGTGGCCATTGCTTCGATCACCGCGAGGGGATGCCCTTCGATTTTCGACGACAAGGCGAACAGGTCGATGCCATTGAGTAGTCGCGCAACATCCTTTCGCTGTCCCAAGAACCGGGCGAAACCTCCGTTGGGGTGCTGAGTCGCCGCCGACTCCAGAGCATTGCGCTCCGGCCCATCCCCGACGATGAAAAGTTGGGTTTCGGCGCCGAGGTGCGGGAGACAACTGCGCAGCAAGAGGCCCACGTTTTTCACCTCCACCAAGCGGCCAACGATGCCGATCACCCGGGCGGTGTCGGAGACCCCGAATTCCGCGCGAACCTCGCGACGCCATTCCGGCCGAGGCGTGTACTTCTCCAGATCGATTCCGTTGTCGATCACCGTGAGCTTGGGCTCCGTAGCCAATCCGTGTGAACGCGCATTTTCCGCGATCTCCGTCGAGACGGCGACGTAGCTATCCACCCAACGGGAGAGTTGGCGACGCAGCCACAGTGGCGATCCGTAGCGCTCGTTCGAACCGTGCCGTGTCGCAATCACAGTGCAGCGAAGCAGGCTCCCAGCCACGGTGCCATACACATACGGACTGTGGTTATGCACGTGTACCACTTCAACCGCGCGACGGCGGAGAGCGAGCGCCAGCCGAATCGGCAGTGTGAAGTCGAACCTCGGCCCCAATCGCGAAATCTGCAGCGTCTCGATTCCTGCCAGCGTGAATGCCTCTTGTAACGGTCCGGGCGGGGATTTTTCGAGAGTGACTGCGATCACCCGGTGTCCCTTCACGCGCTGCCGGGTGGCCAACTCCAGAACCATGGCCTCTTGGCCACCGACCTGAAAGGACGCAACGACGTGAGCAATTACCATCGCGCGGAAACCATACTCGAATCCGGCGCAGGGGAACAGGCGAGAGGCCCGGAATATGGTACTTCGCGGACCATGTCGTATAGTAGCTTCGCCGTAGCCGTGAATTCCACCGAACATACGGAAAGCTCGCCCAATATCCTCCGGCAGATGGCCCGACGGGCTCTGGCGACGGCGTTGCCGCGATCGATGTTCATGACGGAAGGCCCACGTACCGCGCAGTCGGTGTGTTTGACTTTCGATGACGGACCCCATCCTGAACGGACGCCAAGAATTCTCGACATCCTGGCGCACGAGGGCGTACACGCCACGTTTTTCGTGCTCGGACTCCATGCCGAGCGGTTTCCGGACGTCGTCAAGAGAATCGGGGCAGAGGGGCACACGGTCGGGCACCATTCCTACTCGCATCGGCCCCAAACCTCATGGGCGGTGGTGCAAGAGGTGCGGAAATCAAACCAAATCCTGAAGTCGATTCTGGGCCAGCCAGTCCGTTTCTATCGGCCGCCTCACGGTAAACTGCGTGCGCTGGACTTCGTCGGCCTGTGGGTCTTGGGCCAGTCAATCGTGCTGTGGAACGTGGACCCGCGGGATTTTGAACAGCCTTCGAGCGAGCGGCTGACCGATTGGTTCAAGGCCAGGCCACTCCGGGGCGGCGATGTGGTTCTTCTGCACGACGATGAGCTCCACACGGCGGCTGCCCTGCCATCGATCATCGCCGATGTTCGTCGGTCCGGCTTGCAGTTCGAGACCCTTTCTCGGTGGACTCGTTGGCTACCCGCAGGAAGGCTATGACATCCCCAGAGACGATGCCGGAGGCGAACGATGGACCTCCCAGTTCTGCCATTGCCGATTCCATCGCACCGTGCGTTGGACAGCGGGTGCCGCATACCCAATCGCCGCGCTCTGGCAGCAAGGGACGGCTGGAACAGGGTATACTAGCCGGCACGTGGAACGTCAGTCTAGCCAATCGCGCTCGCCGAAAGGAAGGCAAGGGAGGCACCACCCCGAGAAGACCCAGAAAGACGGCATATCGCATCATGGCTGATCCCAGAACACCAGACATCCTTGTACCAGCGGACGCCTCAGAGGACTCGACCTCGGGTGGCAAGGTCCGGACCGGTTCGCAGGTCCCTGGATCCGGGGACAGCCAAAGGACCACGGCGGTTAGGACTTCCCAGTCATCGGCATCCCCGCCGTCCACGCCGGCGAGGCGCACGGTGAACGTGCAGCAGACCATGCTGTTGACCACGCTCCCAGTGTCCCCTCCGTTGGGGGCGGCGCCTTCTGCGCCCGGCGCGGCTCCTACCCTGGTCCTGACGCCGGGGACACCTGCATCAGGGCTAGCCGCGGTTCGAGCTGCAGCGGCCGAGCTAGCGATCGTGGCTCCGGCACGCACGCCCGCTGGCCCGGCGCGACGAGATTCACCCGATGGGGTCAAGGCTTCGTCGGAGGTACGGACTATCGTAGTTGCAGCCGGCATGCCACCCGCGGTGTCCATGGGCAACGCTGCGACGTCACGACGAGTAACACACGAGAGGGGCGTGGCATCGCAGCGGACACCGTCTGCCGCACAGCTGGGAGCGGATGTCCAGAAGTGGAGGTCGCCTTCGGAGCGAGGTTCGTTCGCGGGCCCGGGCTCGAGTGTCCAGTCGTCGAGCGCGGCCCTCGTCGTGCATTTTGCGACACCCGCCAGCGGCGTGCCCCGACCCGCCGAAGGCACCGAGCTGGTGCGACGTCCGACCGGAGCCGGCTATGCCGCGTTGGTTCCCGCGCAGGCCAGGGTGGAGCAGTCCATTCATCCGGACGGAGACATCTCGCAACTTCCGCTGTTGGACAGAGACAGCGGTGCCCGCGC
Organism: uncultured Myxococcales bacterium; assembly: GCA_964491625.1. Classification (GTDB taxonomy): domain Bacteria; phylum Myxococcota_A; class Polyangia; order Fen-1088; family Fen-1088; genus Fen-1118. The sequence continues at coordinate 8,817 of CAZBIU010000166.1, read as the reverse complement.
GGCCGCCTTTCGGGCGCTTCGGCGGCGCCTGGCCGAGCAGCGCAATCCAGCGGTGATTCTAGTAACGAGCGCGGAGGACTCGGAAGGGAAGAGCACCTGCGCCAGCAATCTGGCGTTGGCCATGGCCGAATCAGGACGCCACAAGGTGCTGTTGGTCGAAGCCAACCTGCGCCATCCAAGTCTGGCAGAGATGTTTGGTTTCGAGCCAACGACCTGCCTCATTTCTCAGCTGGCCGCCCACAGGGAGCAGCTTGATGCACCCTGGGCAACCACCGAGATCAAGGCCGCCGGACTACACCTCCTTGCGGTTTCTCCCAGCGCCGATCGGGAACACGCTGCCCTGCACGGCCCAAGTTTCTCAGCCTCTGTTGCCCGCTGGCGACTGGCCTATGACTACGTGGTGATCGACGGCCCCGCCATTCTCACCGGCTGCGACGTCCCTGTTATCCACGACGCGGTGGATGCCGTGGTGATGGTGGCCCGTTCCGGAGTCACGCACAGTCGCACCATCAAGCGCGCGCTGGCCCAGATTTCCGCTGAGATGGTGGCAGGCTTAGTGCTGATGGACTAGGGCGGTGGCACTTCGCAAAGCAGCGGTGGGAGATCGAAGCGTCGCAGATCTGCCGGGCGCCGGATCCGGTCGTCGCGGATCGCGATAAGCAATCCAACCGACAAGGCGAGCAAGACCGAAATCACCGCGCCAATTCCTATCACCTTGGTGCGAGCCGAGCGCAACGGGGTAACCGGCTTGAAGGCCGGGTCCACCACGACCAGATCGGAGCGCTTGGCCTGACTCGCAAACAGCGCCTGCATTTCGGCCTGGAACTTGCGGTCCCCCAGCAGCGCGAGGTGCTCACGGCTCTCACGGGCCTGCCGATCCAACTCGACGTACTGGGCGCGGAGTCGACCGAGCTGGTTCGGATCTGCCGCGGCGGCCGAGCGGGGTTGAGGCCGGCGACCATGGGAACGGGAGGCGCGCATCTGTTTCTCGAGCAGCTCGATTTGCTGCTGAAGCATGCGGGCTTCACCATTTTCGGTCTCAGCGGGGAAAGCCCTTCCTGCCGCTGCCGGGGCCTCGGCGGCTTGTGCCCCGGCCACCGGGGTGGGTGTCGGAGCCGAGCCCCCGCTTTCGAGATGCCGCAGTCGAGCCTTCGCACTCTCCGCTCTCAGCAAGGCGCGCTTGACGTCGGGATACTCCTCGGTGAACTGCATTCGCTTCTCGGCCAACTCGCGCTGGGCAGAGGCGAGCTCAATCTCGGCCTGGACTTGAGCATCGCTCAGCCTATGCGTGGGCGATCCCGGCTGCCCCAGCGTCGCCGTCGCAGGCTGCTCACGGAGTTGGGCCAGTCGCTCCCGCAACTGAAGCGCCTGCATCTCGAAGCCGAGTGATGCCGTGTCGCCCGCGGATCCGTCGTCCATATCGGTCGCCGCACTCCGACCGGTGCCGACGTCGACCACCTCGGGATTCTTGGTCAGGAACAGCGAGAGCTCAGATTCGCGCTCTCGTAGCTCCTTCTCGACTCGTTGCTTCTCATCACTGAGGAAGCGTTCCGTGTCTTTGACCTCGTCGACGCGGGCTCCGACGTGGGTTTCGATCAGAAGCTCGGTAGCTCGCGCCGTCACCTTCTGAGCGGTTTCCGGAGACGTGGAATCGTACGATATGCGAAATGTATAGCCCTCACGGGTGGCGAAATGGAGATCCTTCTTTTGCATCTGGTCGACGGCCGCGACCAGTCCAAAGCGCTCCACCGCCTTCCCGTATAGATTGAATTCCTTGATCAGTTTTTCGAGCAGCGTGTGGGAAAATAGCATTTCCTGCAGTGCGAGACCGATCCTCCGAGGCGATGGGACGTCACCTCGCTGCAGCGCCACAGGATTGGCTGTGGCCCGGTCTTGGTAAAGCAGCACCGCTTCAGATTGGTAGACGGGAACGCTGCGCAACGCCAACGCACCGGTGATGCCGCCCCCGACCAGCAGAAGGAGGTAGAAGGTAATTGTCCTCAGGGCTCGGCTGATCAGATGCCCGAAGAGGCCGAGATCAAACGGGGATGCTGGCTGAACCGAGGGCACGACTGCCAACTATACATCAGCGTGCGGCAGTTGCCCGCGGAGGATCGGCACTCTGCCGACCAGAACCATCCCGGAGCGTCGAATGTCCTGTTCATCGACAACCGTGGGATCAAAGGCGCCGACCAAGACAACCGCCGCCAGGATTCCCACCACCATCGCCAAGATAGCCTGACGCAGCATTCGCTCAGCGCGGGTCATCCTCTGCCACAGCGGCGCGCTGGAACTAACCACCTGGACCAAATCGTCTAGTTCGCGGATGGCGTGTACTCGCAGCTGCGCGTCCACCAGGTTTGCCTCGCTCTGCCTAGCTGCTGCCTGCGCCGATTCGACGATTGCCGCGAGCTGCTCAAGCAGGTCGCGGGACCTTATGTCCCGTTGATCCCCCACGTCTTGTCTGGCGCGGAGCAGCTGTTCCTCAAGATCGAGCGCCCGTCCAGCGGCCTTCTCAGCCAGGATGCGCATCGCATCGACGCGGGCGTTCGCAATCTCCGTCACGTGTTGGGTTTGTGTCTTGGCCACGATTTTACCGATATCCTCAGCGACCTCGAGCGCGAGCTCGGGATCTGGCGCAGAAAATGAAATGTGCACTCGGGCCGAGCGGGGCGGGTCAGCCTGATCGCGGTAGCCTTCGAAGTAGTCGTGCGAGGTGTCGACCTCGATAAGTTTGCGCAGCCGCGCGCGCGCGCCATCCCGGCCGCCGGTCCGAAGCATTTGCACCAACCGGTGCTTGTCGATCAGAGAATCCAGATGCTCCGGTGTGAATATTTCTCGAGTCAGGAAGGCTCGCAGCTCTCCGCGTGGCCGAGGTCTGCCGTCAGCCGCGAAGGTTCCCTCTGTGATGAGCAAACCGACTTCCGCCTCGTACATCGGGCGTCGTCGTGCCTGAAGGCCGAACACTCCCAACGCCACCATCAACGCCAGGCCCAAAGTGACGACAGGGTGGCAGCGAACGTGCAACGCCATGTGCCTTACCTGCCGACGGACGGAGGAATAGAGGCTAGGCTCTGCGTCAAGCCACGTCGCGGACAAAGACACGATCCAGCCGCAACAGCTTGAAGATGGCCAGTGGCTGGTCGCGGACACCCACGACCGTCATCGATCCATCGTAGGATCGGACAGCCTTGAATAGCGCAACGATCGCGCCCACCCCCGAGCTGTCGATTAGGCGCAGCCGGGCCAGATCGACCTCGACTCTGGGCGGACGCTCGGCGCCAATTCGGTCAATCACCGGTCTGAGCTCCACGACGGATACGGCGTCGAGCTCGCCCTCGATGCGGAGAGTGCACACCAGCCCTTGTGTGTTGAGATTGAAGAACATGATACTCGCAGGCCAGCCGCCGGCTAAGCTTTCGCCCGGCTAGCTATCACGCAGGGCGATGCGTATTGATAGCGCTGGGAGGGATTTCGTCAAGGCGTTTGAATAACATCAGAACGTTGGGAGAACCATCAGTCCCGGGAACATAAGTCATTTCATCCACGAAGGAACGCATGATAAATATGCCCAGGCCCGACTCGGGAAGTGCCTCCAAATCAGGCGGCTTTGCCTGCGCCGGGTCAAAGCTCGTTCCCGTATCCTTAATCATCACCCGCATCCACTCGCGACAGTTCTCGATATGAATTTGGATCGTACCCGGCTCTCGGCCTGCGTAGCCATGCAAGACGATGTTGTTGTATGCTTCGCCCACCGCCGACACGATGTGCGAGATGGCGTCGGCCTGGCGGGATCCACGTGCACTGGCCTTGGGCATGACTAACTTGCAGGCGGCAGAGATTGTTCGCAGAGCCATGTCTCTGCACTCGAGCTTGCCAGGCACCTCCAGGCAGATCACGTTGCAGCCTTTCGTGCGCGTGTACTCAATCATTGCTGCCGAAGCACTGGCGAACTCCGCCAGAGGACTTACTCCACCGTGAGGACGTCAGTTCGTATTGCCAAGCGGGCATTTGACCTTGTTGCCGCAAGCGTTGGTCTTGCTCTAACTCTCCCAGTATACCCCGTAATCGCCGCTGCGATCTACTTGGATTCCCCTGGTGATGTCTTCTTTCGGCAGCGCCGTGCCGGCCGATTGATCGGCCGTGACCCCGACTCGAATAACCGCTTCCGGTTCGAAGAGTTCGAAATGTACAAGTTCCGCACCATGCGACCCAACGCGGAGGCGGGCATCGGGGCCGTCGTGGCGTCAGTGGGCGACACGCGTGTAACGCGGATCGGAGGGTTCCTTCGACGCACGAGGCTGGACGAGATTCCTCAGCTGTGGAATATATTGCGGGGGGACATGAGCTTCGTCGGTCCCCGCCCGGAACGGCCGGAGCTGATCTCCAACCTCGCACTGGCAATTCCCTTCTTCGAGGAGAGAATGCGTGGCGTTAGACCGGGGCTCACCGGCTTGGCCCAAGTGACGCTGGGATACACGGGTCGGCCGCTTCCCGGGAGCAAGATTGAGACCTTCGTAAGCTCGCTCACGAATCCGTTCAAGCTCGACGAAGCGGAGGGCGCGCTTGCCGACGACATGCGTATCAAAGCGCTTTACGACTTTGCCTACGTTGCTGCAATAGAGGACTTCTTCTCCTTCCTGCGACTTGAGCTTTGGATCCTGGTGCAGACTCCCTTAGCAGTCCTGAGGAGGACGGGGCGTTGAGCCTTACACTTTGGGTGGCGTGGGCGTCGGTCGCCTTCTTGGCCTACACCTACTTCGGCTATCCCGCGTTGCTTGTTCTTCTGGCACGACGTTGGCCGTGGCGTCCAGAGCCCGACGCCAGATGGGAGCCGACGGTAAGTATCTGCGTGGCCGCCTACAACTGCGAACCCTACATCGACGCGAAGCTGGGCAGCCTGGCGGCACTGGACTACCCGGCCGAGAAGATGGAAATACTGGTTTACTCGGACGGTTGCACCGATGGCACAGATGGTGTGGTGTCGGGCTGGTCCGAGCGCGATGCGAGGGTTCGCCTGTTGCGGTGCGAGGTTCGTAAGGGCAAGCCGACCGGACTCAATCGTATGCGCGAGGAGGCCCTCGGTGAGGTCCTCGTGATCACCGATGCCCGCCAGCTCGTCGATCGAGGATCCCTCCGCGCGCTGCTCCGTCTGTTGTCCGCTCCAGGCGTTGGGTGCGTGACTGGGAACCTCGTTCTCGAGGGTGCGGCCGGCAGCGGCATGTACTGGCGATACGAGAACTGGATTCGCAAACAGGAATCACGGCTCGGTAGCGTGACCGGCATGACCGGACCCCTGTCCGCGCTTCGTAAGATCGACCTCGGTCTGTTGCCGACGGACCTGATTCTCGACGATTTGTGGATTCCCATGCAGCTGCGCCTTCGCAGGTTGCGCGTGCTATTGGCCGAGGATGCCATCGCGCGCGATCGAGCATTTTCAGACGAGCGCGAGTTCAGTCGCAAGGTCAGGACCCTGGCGGGCAATTATCAGCTGTTCTGGTGGATGCCTCGGCTGCTTCTGCCCGTGGTGAATCCGTCGTGGTTCGAGACCATCTCTCACAAGGTTGCTCGGCTTATCTGTCCTTGGCTGCTCGTGACCCTGCCGGTTGTGTGCGTATTGGGAACCGCGACGGGACAGCCTGGGCATCGGGTCGGTGCTCTGCTGGGAGCGCAGATCGCGTTTTACGTGGCGGCTCTGTTTGGTAGCCGGGTCGGTCGTGCAGGAAGCCTCGCACGGACTTTTGTGGTGCTCAACGCAGCTGCCGTGGCGGGACTTTGGCGGTTTATCACCGGCACGCAGAGGGTCACCTGGAAAACCTAGAGTCCTTTCGACATGAGGTAGAGCTTGACCCCAGCGAGCCAGACCACCGCGAATCCGGCGACGCCGTGGGATCCACGGGCTATCTCCGAGCGACCGTCGCCAGTCGCGTCGTCCGACTGCCAGTGCTTTCCGGCAGGCGCTCCACCACGATTAGCGTTCGATCATCGCTGGACTTCTCGGCGGCTTTGAATATCTCCGAACGTAGCGTGGTCACGTCGCCGCTGCGACGCTCAAGCGCGAGTCGCACCAGATGCTGGTCAGCGACTTCGTGGTTGTCCCACGCATCGCTGATTCCATCGGAGAACACGAGCAAGCAGTCTCTCGGTTCCAACACGACACTTTCTTGTTGGTACGTCGCGTCTGGAAATGCTCCGACCATCGTGCCCCCGGTTTTCAGCTGATGCCACTGCCCGTCGGGGCGGACGAGCAGGGGTAGATTGTGTCCGGCGTTGACATAGTCAAGTCGCCCGCTCGCCGGGTCGAGGCGAGCGAGGAAGAGAGTGGCGTACTTGTCCGGCGGTACGGTCTGATGAAAGGTCCGGTTGATTCGAGCCGTGGCTTCGGTGAGCGAGCCGTCGCGCCAATGCGCCCGAACTGTCGCCCGTAACGCCACCATCAACATCGCCGCGCCGGAGCCCTTTCCCGACACGTCTGCCAGCGCCAGGTAAAAGGTTTGGCCGTCGTATTCGAAATCGAAGTAGTCACCGCCCACGAAGCGGCATGGCTCTGTCATTCCGCACACACGGTAGCCCGGAAGGACGGGTGAGGTCCGCGGCAGCAGGTCGGCCTGAATGGATGCGGCCAGACGCATGTCTTCCTCAATACGGCGCCTTTCCTGGGTTTCCTCGACAAGACCGGCATTTTCGACCTTGGTGGCCGTGATGTTCGCCAGCATGATCAGCACGTGAAGATCGCGGTCGGTCAATGGCGGGCGGTCCTTTGGGCTGTCGAGGTAGATGAGCCCCAACACGCGGCCCGTTCCCTTCGGGCCATCCGAGGCGGACCATAGTGGTGCACACATCACCGAGTGAGTCGCCTCGCTCTCGGCATCGGGCTCATCATCGAGGTTGTTCACGAATACGGGACGCTGAACAAGGACGGCCTCCCGCCCCTCCAGGACCCGTTGGACGATCTCCTGCTGGATCTCGCCTAGATCGGCCCCGTCGCGCGTTCGGGTGGCCTTGGGAATCGGCGTCGAACGATCGCCCTCGAGCAACATGATGGTTGCCCTTTGGGCTGGGATCGAGTCGAGAATCGCATCCAGCACCTTCTCGAACAGCTCCGGGAGCGGCTGATGCGGGACCAGCGCGCTCGTGGCTCGACAAAGCACGCCGAGTCCGCGGTCCTCTTGGGCCAGGTCGGAGACATCCACCACTGTTTGCATGACCCGCATGGTCAGCTCGCGTTTGACGACGCTTCTCACCACGCCGTGGGCCATCTCGTCCTCGGTCGCCTGAGAAACCTCGATCCTATGGCAAATCAGCGACGTTTGGCCCACGCATACGATATCGCCGTCATGGATCGCGGTCTCTTTCTGGATGCGAACATCGTTCACGTAGGTTCCGTTGGTGCTGCTCAAATCCGTCAGGTAGAGGGAAGAACCCCTTTCCTGGAACTCCGCATGACGGCGAGACATCATCGTGTCGCGGAAGCTGATGTCGTTGTCGTCGTCGCGTCCGACGGCGGCGCGTTCCTTCACCCGTACATTCGTGGACGGCTTCCCGCCGAATCCATCGACCGTGACTTCCCAGCAATATCGTCGTGCATCGCTCATAGAGTTACCTCGCGGTCCATTCTGGTCCGCCTGGTCGGAGCTCCGACCACTGCGAAGCTCGGCGCCGTCCCTGCGGGGTCGGCGAGCAATACGGTAGCTCGGCCGACCGGGTCCATGGGTGACAAGAAAAATGAGATCGGAAGCTCATCGTGGGGCAAGCCAGCTTTTACCACGTCGACCGACGCGCTTCACCCCACCACCTCGATACTTTTTAGGCCCGCCGCCTATCGCTCGGTCGGCTTCCCGGCCCACGGCCGGCGATATTCGAGTGCCAGGTCATCGGAGCGCTTGGGTCGGCGGATACTGCATCCCCACGGTCAACATGACCGCCTGTCGCCGAAACGTGAAGAATGGCGAGGCGCCAGCCGTTCCGTTGGCCGAGCTGTTGGCGGCATTGGCCGAGGCACGTTGGTCGCGGAAGCTATAGTCGAGGCTGAACACAAACATGTCGCCAGGCCTCCACTGAATTCCGCCGTGAACATAGAGGACGTTGGCCGAGCCACCGGTCCCGGCCGGCGCGCCCTCCGTGGAATCGTGCTCAAGGTCGGCGGCGACATTTACCCGCAGCAACTCGAGTCGATCGATGGGGAGCGTGCCCCGTAGGCCCACCAAATCGCGTTTCAACGCAGCGCCGAGGAGGACGTTGGCGTCCGCGCTGCTCGTCGCTCGCAGCTCGATTTCGTACCCGGTGCGGTGCCAAAGCAGACTCGCCAACCCGGCCGGCGACAAATGTGCTGAATCGGTCCACAGGACGACAGCGCCAGCAGCGACGACGTGTCTGAAGTCTGGCGTCCAATCGTGCTGCCAACTAAGGGTCAACTCGGCGAACTCGCCCGAGAAGTTCACCGGCGTGGCTTGCCCCGCCTGGGCCGAGCTACCACTCGAGGTCACCGCTCCCAGTCGAGTTCGCAACCCCGCCCAATCGCGAGCCCACGTGTGATTTAGGTCGGCGTGCAGAGTGGCGCTCTTGTTCTCGATGGTGCCGGACTGACTGCCAAGGGGCCGATACAAACTGCCATCGAGATCTTGGTCCACTCGCCAGGACCCACCGATCGGAGAAGCCAGCGTTTCGCCGGCGTCGATCACGACGAACGTCTGATCACCGGCCGGGCGAGGCCCGCTGGTTTGCGAATCGTTCGGCGCCGCCGCGTCGATCATCGACATCTTCGCCAACATGCCTCCGGCGAAGAGAGTGAGCCTGCCTTCCGGCCCGACTTGAAAC
>CAZBIU010000165.1:0-14346 GCA_964491625.1 uncultured Myxococcales bacterium | reverse complement strand
CTTGGCTCGCGTCACGCAGGTCGACTTCAAGAAGCAGGTGCAAGAGTGGAAGGACGTCCTCCTGCGCGGCCACAATCCGGAGGATCTTGCCAAATACACCAGGCAGTTCCGGGAGGCCGAGGCAAGAGTTCGCGAGAGCTCTCTGGCGCTCACCGGGCAGGTTCGGGACCCGGCCGCGGCTGCGTTGCTGGGCGAGTTCATCGCCCGGCACGATGCCTTGGGCAAGCGATACCAGGAGGCCTACGACACCTACGTCGGTAGCGGTTTCGATTTCAAGGCGGCCGACAAGATCGTGCGCGGCATGGACCGGCAGCCGACCGATCTCTTCGACCAAGTGGTGGCGCGACTTGCGGCCAACGTCGAGCGCTCGGCCAAGGAGCAGAAGGCGCTCGCGGCGCACAAACAGATGCTCGCGCTCGCGATCACGGGAGCGTGCCTGTTGCTGCTGACCGTGGGCAGTCTGATCGTGGTTCTGAACATATCGTCGCGCCTCGCATGTCTGAAGCTAATCTCGGACAAGCTTGCCCAAGGGGAGCTCGCTGGCTTGGCTATCGACATCGCCGGCAAGGACGAGGTCGGCGAGTTCGGTCAGAGCCTCAAGGGCGTCCGCGCCGCCATCGAGGACCTGGCGACGGTGAAGACCGGGGGACCGGAGATCCTGTCGTAGCAGATGGCGGCGCCAGCGCGCGGATTGCAACCGACCCGCGCAAGGCGATAACATCGCGCCCAAGGCATGCGGGCAGCAGGGCATCCATGGTCGCCGAATGGCCTCCGTCGGGCGGGGTGGGTGACCTTGCTGGTGCTGGCGGCATCGGCGCTTCTGTTCCGCCATGCCCGGCGCAACCGGGCGCCTGCGTCTGCGTTGCAGGCGGCCGGCTATTCCGGCTCGGCTTCCTGCCGCGAATGCCACGAACACTTCTACCAATTGTGGTCCACCTCGCATCACGGCCGGGCCATGCGGCCGTTCACGGTCGCGTTCGCGCGCGAGCAGTTGACCCCGCAGCAACAGGACATCGTTGTCGACGGCCACCGATTTCGGGCCGACGTCGAGCGTGGGACGATCCTCGACGTCACCGGGGCGGCGATTGGCGATCTCCCCATCGCATACGTCATGGGCGGCAAGAACGTGTGCTATTTTCTTACGCCACAGGACAGAGGCCGCCTGCAGGTGCTTCCCGTGGCCTACGATGTGCGGCGCAAGGAATGGTACGACGTCGCCGCAAGCGGCCTGCGCCACTTCGCCGACGTCAGCGAACGAGCCGTGCATTGGACCGATCGGGAGCTCACCTTCAACACCTCCTGCCACGGCTGTCACGTCAGTCAATTGCACACCAACTACAATCCTGTCACCGACGCGTACCAGAGCACCTGGACCGAACCGGGCATCAATTGCGAGACCTGTCACGGTCCCGGCGAGGAGCACATCCGCGCCGCGAAGGCAGCCGGTCCCGGTAAGAGCCTGGCCGATGCGAAGCTGATTGTGGCCAAGCGTCTCGCGCACCAGCGGAAGAACGAACTGTGCGCGTCCTGCCACGCGAGACTATTGGCCATTAGAGACGGCTTCCTCCCCGGCCATCGCTACTTCGATTCGTTCGATCTGGTTGGCATCGAAAACCGCGATTTCTACCCGGACGGCCGAGATTTAGGCGAGGCGTACACCTTCACCTCGTGGCGGCAGAGCCCGTGCGCGAGGTCGGACCAGCTCGATTGCCTCCACTGTCACAGCTCAAGTGGCCGCTTTCGCTGGACCGAGCGGGCGTCTGCCAACCAGGCGTGCCTGCCCTGCCACAAGGGGAAGGTCGACGATGTGCTCGCCCATAGCCATCATCCAGGGGGCAGCGCGACGTGCCTCGATTGTCACATGCCGAAGACTGAGTTCGCGCGCATGGGACGCAGCGACCACTCGATGCGACCGCCCGCGCCCGCGGCAACGATCGCCTTCGGCTCGCCGAACGCCTGCAACCTCTGCCACCGGGACAAGGATGCCTCCTGGAGTGACCGGTTGGTCAGAACCTGGCACGCGCGGGACTACCAGGCGCCCGTGTTGGCGAAGGGCGCGCTCATCGCGGCGGCGCGTAAGGGCGACTGGTCCAAGCTTCCGGCCATGCTTGCGCAGTTGAACGCGGCTGAACCGGACGAGGTCTTTAGGGTGGCTCTGCTGCGCCTCTTGGGCGCGTGTCCTTCGGATGACAAAGGGCCGACCGTGCTTCGGGCGCTGTCCGATCCATCGCCGTGGGTTCGGGCAGCGGCGGCTGAGACGGTCGGACAACACCTGACGCCTGAGGCGGTGGGACCTTTGCTGAATCTGACTCGCGATCCTGTGCGCTTGCCCCGCGTGCGTGCGGCCAACGCCCTGGCAAGCCTGCCGAGGGGCGAAGTGCCACGAGAGCTTCGCGGCGTGTTCGATTCAGCGATGCGCGAGTTGGAGGCATCGCTGTCCTCGCGTCCCGACGACCCTGCTATGCAGTACGACCTGGGCAGGTTGTATGCGAGCCGGAGCGACACCGCCCGCGCCATCACGGCGTACGAAACGGCCATTCGTCTGCGGCCGGACATGGTGGCCGCGTTGGTGAATGTATCGCTGCTCTACAATTCGGCTGGTAGAAACAGTGAGGCCGAGGCTGCCTTGCGACGGGCGCTTGGCATCGAGCCTGGCAACTCGGCCGCGCATCTCAACCTGGGAATGCTGTTGGGCGAGCTTGGCCGCTTTGCTGAGGCCGAAGCTGCGTTACGGGCCGCCCTTCGAGAAGATCCCAACTCGGCCGCGGCCGCCTACAATTTGGCCGTGGTTGTGTCCCGCGATCGTCCCGATGAAGCCGTGACCTGGAGCCGGCGCGCCGCCGAGATCAATCCCGCGTCCCCAAAGTACGCCTACACCTTTGCGTTCTACCTTGCCGCAAGGAGAGACAAGCGGGCGGCCATAGCCGTGCTTCGCCGGGCCCTCGCAAAACAGGCGGTGAGCGGGGAGAGCTACGCCCTGCTGGCCAAGCTCCTCGGGGAGACTGGCAAGACGGCCGAGGCCAAAGCCGTCTTCGGGCGCGCCGCGACGGATGCGCGGATTTCCGCGGCCGATCGCGCGCGATTCGGCGCGGGCGGCGGGAGGGCTCCGTAGCCCGCCATTACTGTAGCAGCGGATCGTCGTAGGCGGCCCGCTCGTTGGCGAGCAACGACTGCAGCTCGCCGAGCTTGCTTTGGTATGCGTCCACTGTCGCGAGGTCGTCCATCTCGTCCGGATCGGTATTGAGATTGAAGAGCTGGATGCGATCGAATTGCGGGCCACCGGTCAGGCGGTAGCCGATAAGCTTCCAGTGGTCTTCGGTCCGGATCGCCCGGTGCAGATCGCGATACTGATGATAGCCGTTCTCGCGGTGAAGGGTTGCGCCGGCTCCCAAGATCACGCTGCCTTCCGATGTCGTCGGTGGACCGAGCCCGAGCAGTGATGCCACCGTCGGCAAGAGGTCGGACAGGTAGACGTAATCGGCGTTGGTGGAATTCGCGGCGATGCCTGGCCCCACGATGATCATGGGCACGCGCAGGCTGCACTCGTAGAGGTTCTGTTTGCCAAGAAGTCCATGCTGGCCCAAGGCCAAGCCGTTGTCGCCAGCGAAGATGATCACGGTGTTGTCTGACAGGCGCCGTTGATCCAGGGTGTCGAGGATCCTTCCCATCTCGGCGTCCACCTCGGAAATCATCCCGTAGTAGGCCGCGATCTCGTGCCTGACCTGATCGGGATCGCGCGGAATGGGCAGCAAGTCTTCATCCCGGTTGTGGAGCTCGCCATTGTCAAATGGGTGCTCAGGTAGAAAATTGTCGGGCAGCGGCGTCTGGCTTGGGTCGTACATGCCGTCAAATGGAGGCGGGGGAGTACGAGGGTCGTGCGGCGAGGTGAAGGCAACGTAGGCGAAGAATGGTGGCCCATCGCCGGGAAGGCTCTGGAGAAATTCGACGGCGGCGTCCGCGTACATCACGCTCGAGAACTTGTCCCCGTGAAACTGGGCTTCGGGTGGATAGGTGCCGGTGGGGTCGAAGTGGTAGAGCAGCGGGTGCTCGTGCCCGCCATCTTCGGGGGCATGCATACCACCGAAGAAGATGTTGTCGCCGCGATCAAAGATGCGTGCCCACGAGGCACGGTCGCTGTGCCATTTGCCCGTGGCAAAAGTGACGTATCCAGCTTGGCGCAAGAGCTCAGGCAATGTCGTGTGCTCCGGCGGAATCACGTCACCGGCCCCGAGCAGGTGATTGATGGTTCGCCCTGTCATCAGCGATGCGCGGCTGGTGATGCAGAGTGCGCCGTTGATTCCGCCCTGACAGCTTGCCTGGCTAAAGGAGGTACCGGCATACGCCAATCGATCCATATTGGGGGTCTGAATCAATTCGTTGCCCAGGGCGTGGACAGTGTCGTAGCGCTGATCATCGGTGAGCAGGATAAGCACGTTGGGCAGGCGCGGAGTCTTGGCGTCGCTTGCGGCCAGGTCCTCGCCGGTCCCGCCGCCGACGTCAGCGCCAACTACGGTCGCGCTGTCGCTGGTGGGCCGGGTCGCAGTTCCTCCGCAGCCAACCGACGCAAGGGTCGTGAGGGAGGCCCACACGATCAGCCTCAGTAAAGCCTTCAGCGTGCTCATGGATCATCCTCCAATCTGGCCGGCCGAAATCAAGACTAGCACGAAAGGACTCCAAACAAGCTATGCCGGGTGCCAAGCGGGTTCGCGTCCCCGCAGCCAACATCATCTTCTACGATGGCCTCGCGCTTGGATTCCTCCAACCCGTGCGAGCCCGGCGAGGGCGCACCTCCGTCGCGACCGTCCCGGCGAAGACCGGTCTGCTCAGCGGCCGAGCGCCTCGTCGATCCAATCCTTCAAGTTAGGAAGGGTTGGTTCGTCGCTGAAGACGCGGCCGTTGATGAAGATGGCGGGCGTACGGTGGATCTGCAGGGCCCGACCCTCAGCTCTGTCGGATTGCACGTGGGTCCTGGTTTCTTCCGATCCGACATCGCCGTACCAGCGCGGAAAGTCGAGGCCAATCTCCTTGGCGATGTCCTCCAGCACGGCTGGCATCAGGTGTTCCGAGTTTTCCCAAACCTTGTCGCTGAACTGCCAGAACTTGCCCTGCTTCTGTGCCGCCACCGCGCCCATGGCCCCGTTGAGTGCGCCGACATGTCCGCCCAGCGGGAAGTGTTTGAAGTATAGGGTCAGGTCGTTCGGGTAGTCCGCCAGAAGGGTGTGCATCACCCCCTGGGCCTCTTTGCAGTGGGCGCACTCGTAGTCGGCGAATTCCACCAGGGTCACCCGCCCGGACGCAGCGCCCTTGCTGGGGGCCTGCGACACGTCGATGTTGGGGACCCGAGGGGCACGGAAGCGTTGCTCCACCTTGTCGACAATTTCAGACTCCGAGAGTCCCGAATCAACCAGACGCGCGACGTAGCGGACCGCGTAGAATGAAGCCCGGCACGCGTGATCGTTGTTCACAGAGTAGAGCAGGCTGTGACCCTTGCCGCACGCCGAGGGCTCGCGGTTCACCGCCTGGTCGAAGACTTTGCGCTGGTGCTCGTCAAGCTTGCCAAGGTCGATGCCCGCGGGAAGGGAATCGCGCTCCGGCGCAAGATTGCCGACCTTGCCTGCGACTGCGGCGGATAGCGCTGACGCGGGCTGGGCCGAGGTGGGCTTCTTCGAGCACGCGCCTGTGATCGCCAGCGTAGCAACGAGCAGGATGCTTCGCGAGAGCCCGAGCGGTCTTTGATTCTTCATGGGTTGGTCTTTCCGCGGTGTCGGCCGAACGATGTCCCGACAAGCTCTTTCCTACCTTATCTTGCCCCGGTTTACCTAATCTCGGCTTTGCGAAGGGATCCCGGCAACCGCCCGCAAGCCCATCCCCAGCCACGGAACCGGCCTGTCATCTGCGGCGACGGGCGCGTGGTGGCCCTTGCGTTCGGCCGAAGGTTGCATCGTGGACGGGCGTCGGTCATCAAAGAAGGACTATTTTGGTCTGCGATGACGCCGCCGCCCGAAGAGCTTGTACTGTCAGCCGGTCAAGGTGAGGTCGCCCGCCCGAACGGCGGCGATTCCTTTTGGACCGTCGTGCGCGAGGCGCTGGCCGGTTCGCGCCGCGATCTGACCGCCATGCCGCTCGCTCGCGCCATCCTTCTGCTGGCCGTGCCCATGGTCCTGGAAATGTCGATGGAATCGATCTTCGCCATCGCCGACATCTTCTGGGTGTCGAAACTGGGCGCGGATGCAGTGGCGACCGTGGGGTTGACCGAGAGCCTCCTCACCGTCCTTTACGCGGCGTCCATGGGACTGGCGATGGGCGCGGGCGCGGTCGTTGCGCGGCGAATAGGCGGCAAGGATCCTGAAGGCGCCAGCCGAGCCGCGGTTCAGGCTATCGCGCTCGGGCTCGCCTTTTCGGTCGTGGTAGGGACGGTTGGCGCGCTCTTGGCGCCGCGCATGCTCGCAATTCTGGGCGCATCCTCTTCGGTCGTTAAGACCGGCGCCACGTTTGCGCGTGTGATGCTCGGGGGCAGCGCCAGTATCGTTCTTCTTTTCGTTATCAACGCAGCCTTTCGCGGGGCCGGCGACGCCGCCATCACCTTGCGGACGCTGTGGCTGGCCAACGGCCTCAACATCCTACTTGGGCCGGTGTTCGTCTTTGGCTTGGGTCCGGCGCCCCGCCTCGGCGTCACGGGCGCCGCCGTCGCGACCACAATCGGTCGCGGAATCGGCGTGCTGTATCAGTTGTGGAAGCTCCGCAAAGGCGCGGGACGCCTCCGCATCCTGCGCCGGCACCTTCGCGTCGACCCGGATTCGCTGCGAACCATCGTGCGGATCTCCCGCAGCGGCATGGTGCAGATGCTCATCGGGATGACAAGTTGGATCGGTCTCGTGCGCATCCTGGCACTTTTCGGCAGCGCTGCCTTGGCGGGCTACACCATCGCTATGCGCGTGGTTATGTTCGCTCTCTTGCCATCGTGGGGGCTGGGTAACGCTGCCGCCACTCTCGTCGGGCAGAACCTGGGCGCGGGCTCGCCCGAGCGGGCCGAGCAGGCGGTCTGGCGCGCGGCCCGCTACAACCTGATTTTCTTGGGCGCGGTAGGGGCGGCGCTGGTTCTGTTTGCGCCGGCCGTGATCAGGCTGTTTACCCAGGACGCCGGCATCGTCGCTCAGGGAGGGCCATGCCTGCGCATCGTCGCGGCCGGGTTCGGGTTCTATGCCTACGGCATGGTGGTGCTGCAGGCCTTCAATGGCGCGGGCGACACCCGCACCCAGACCTGGGTTAACCTGGGCTGCTTCTGGCTGGGCGAGCTGCCGCTCGCGTATCTTCTGTGCCGCGCGACCGGCCTCGGCACGCGCGGGGTGTACGTCGCCATCGCCCTCGCATTTTCCGCCTCGGCACTTGTATCCATCCTTCTCTTCAGGCGCGGCACCTGGAAGAGGGTGCGCGTGTGACCTCGTGCTAGCCTTTCATCATGTGTAGGAGCATCAAGACCCTATTCAACTTCGACCCGCCGGCCACGGATGAGGAGATCCGTGCCGCGTGTCTGCAGTTCGTGCGCAAGCTGAGCGGCTTTGCCCGCCCGTCGCGCGAGAACGCGGCGGCATTCGAGAAGGGCGTGGACGACACCTTCCGCGTCGCCCGCCGCCTCGTCGATTCGTTGGTCGCCCATGCGGCACCGCGGGACCGAGCGGTCGAAGCCGCGAAAGCGCGGGCGCGGGCTCGCGATCGCTTCGCCACGACGGTCGCGTCGTCCCGCACGTGACTTGCGTGGCCCCACGGCAACAAGTCCAGGGCGCTCTCGCTACGGAATCGGAGGTGGGGGCGGCGGTGGCGGCGGTGGCGGAAGGACAGGGGGCGGCGGTGGTGGCGGCGGCGGCACCAGTGTCGGCGGAATGACCGGTGGGATGGTAACGGGTGGTGGCGGGGACGGGCTCGGCGGGGCCGGAGGTGGCGGCGGCGGCGGTGCGGCCGGTGGCGGGATGGCCGGTGGTGGCGTCCCGACGCCGATGCACGACGCGAGGTCCAGCATCATGAACTCGAGCACTTTCTCTTGCGCCGTCATCGGACCGGTACAGTATTCGGGGGTCGTGCCATTGGCGGGTTGGTTGACGTGGAAGCCGCTGAATACGACGCGTCCGCATTGTTGGTCCGCGGGCGAGCCGACCGGGGTATTGAACGAAAACTCGTGGGCAAACTGGTGCTGGATGCAATTGGCCTTGGATTGTGGGTTGGTGCTGCAATCCACGGCGGTGTTGCCAGCGAACTGTCGCCAGGCAAGCGGCGAGCTGAGCCACAATTGACTAATGGGAGCAGCGTCCGTTCCGGGCAGCACGCTGTCCGCGACGTGGGCCACGTTATGGATTGGGATCGTGGTCACGCCCGCGGTCTGGGTTGCGGCGCCAATGGCGAGCAGCCATTGGGCGAAGCCCGCTCCCTTGGTGAAGGTCGTGTTGACCTCGGCAATGACCGGGGGCGGAATGGTTTGGTCGCCTCCGGCACCAGGATAGTAGCGGGTTTCCTGAACCTCTTGTGGGGTTCCGGCAAGGCTCCAATTCGCGGTTGCGGGGAACGGGCTGCGCGACGGCGCGATCCACTTCCAACTGTAATGGGTAACGAAGGCGCGCCCCCCGGCGGTCGTGTAACTAAGTAGGTTCGGGTAGCCGGGCGCATCGGTCGTCGCGCGCGAAGGAGGCTGTCCGGGCGTGCTCGGGTTCGCCATTCCGGACGGGACATCGCCCGGGCACGGCAAGAGGACCACATCGTAGCTGGCCAGGCCGGGCTGGCCGTCCGTGCCTGTTCCGCCGTTGGGCCCGGTTCCTCCCCAAAGCGTGGCCGCGTCCGGCGTGGTGCCGGTCGCCAGGCTTGCTCCAGTTTCCTTGTAGATGCGGATGCGCCCGCTATCGGTCGGGGCGGTGAACTCGCTCGCATCGACGCCCATCTTGCGCAGCACGCATTCGAGCGCATCGGACGCACCCGTGGTAACCGCGGTCAATGGAATGTTGCCTTCGCTTTGATTGCGCGGCAAGCGTACCGTCCCGTCGGGAAGAGGATTGTCTGCGCAGGAATTGGAGATGCTGATGGTTATCTGCCGGCGCCACTTGCCCAACTGGACCACCAGCGGAATGTTGTCGCCGGTGGGAACGTTGGTCATCACGAAGCTGCCGTCGGGCCCGCTAAGAGCGCCGGCAACTGCTTGGTCGGAGGTCAGGGGCGTACACTGGTCGCAGGAAGGACCGTCCGGGGGTAGGGTGGGTAGGGTGCCGTTCGGGATGAAGATCAGGGCGTTGTAAACTGGATCTCCGGTGGCGCCAGCAGGGGTGAACACCTTGCCGCTCAACGTAGTGCTGCCGGCGTCGCAGGTCGCGATCTGGCACCCAAGGCCACTGCAAGCACCACATTGGCTGCTTTGACAGACACAGGCATTCTGTTCACAGACAAACCCGGTTGGGCAGCTTGCGGCGCAGGTGATGGCTCCGCCGCAACCGTCGCCGATCGGGCCGCCGCAATAGAGTCCGCCATTGGCGGCCTTGCACCCAATGGGTGTGCAGGTCTGCGGATCGCCTTTGCAGAGCCCGGCGACGGAATCACAAACCTGGCCGGACCCGCAATCGGTCGGGCAGTTCACGCGGCCGCCACATCCATCACCGATCGTCCCACAATAGTTGAAGGCAGTTCCGTTGCTGCAGTCTCCCGGTTTGCAGGTGGCTGGATCGCCGATGCAAAGTCTGCTTGGTTTGTCGCAGACCTGTCCTGCCGCACAGTCATCCGGACACTGAAGGGACCCGCCGCATTGGTCGCCGATCTCCCCGCAATAGGCGTACGGCGTGTTGGTTTGGCATGAGGTGAGGCGATCGCAGTTGGGGTCGCCGACGCACAAGTGTTTGGAGCAGTCCCAACCGGACGGACAAGGAGCATCGCAGGTCAATTGGCCGCCGCAGCCGTCGCCTATCGTGCCTCCGCAGTACTGTCCACCCGCCGGGGTGCAGGTCAGTGGGGTGCAATCATTGGGCACACACTGACCGTTGGCGCACGTCTCGCCAGCGATGCAGGGACCGCAGTCGAGACCTGCGCCACAACCATCGCCGATGGTTCCGCAATACTTGCCGGCACCCGAGCCGCAAACCGCGGGAGCACACGACGAGCCCCCTTTGCAAAGGTGGTCGACGCAGCTCCAACCCGCGGTCGAGCAGTCGCCGCAGACAATCGACGCGCCGCACCCGTCGCCGATTTCCCCTCCACAGTATTGCCCACCGGGTGGATTGCAGCTCGTGGGCTGGCATCCGCTGGCCGGGACGCATTGGTTGCCTTTGCACTCTTGGTCGGCGCCGCAGCCGCCGCAGTCAATCAGATGGCCGCACTCGTCGCCTATCTTGCCGCAGAATTTGCTGGGTCCGGTGCCGCATTCGATCGGCGTACACACCGACGGGTCCGCCGTGCAGAGGTTGTCGGTGCAGGTCCAGCCTGCGGGACAAGACCCGCAGGCCAGCTTTCCACCGGCCCCATTGCCAATGTCGCCGCAATAGGTTCCACCCGGGACGGTGCATGTCGTGAGCGGTCCCGCGTCGATGGCGTCGCCGCTTTGGCAGACGTTGTTGGCGCACGAAAGTCCAGCGGGACACCCACCGCAGTGCAAGACACCATCGCATCCGTTGCCGATGTCTCCGCAGTATTGCCATTCCTTCTTGCTGCAGGTGGTGCTGGGTGCGCAACTTGAGGCGTCGTCGGAAGAACGGGTGTCGGGGAGCACCACGGCGACGCCGTCGGTCGCGGTGTCTCGGGCGGCATCGGCGACGGTGTCCACCTGGGCCGGGCTCTGGCAGCCCGGTGCACCGGCGAGCGATGTGAAGGATAGGATAGCAAGAATGACGACTATGTGATCGCGCATACCACGCTCCTCGTACCCTGTTGGTGCCGCGATTGGCTCGGGCGTTGAGGACGAATTGCCGGCGCGTTGGGCGCCTGGTTCGTTGCAGGGCGTGGTTGACGATTGGGTTTGGGCGCTTAGATTTTATAAGTCCGTGAGGCATGGTGCCCACGGACGGAGAAAAGTCCCGCCGGGAGCTGATGGCCTCGGCGAAAGGAGAAGGCAACATGCACACTGGAATTGTTTCATGGTGGCGTTCGCGGCACGGGGTTTGCGGCAGTCACTCGGCCTGGAGTTGCGGTCCGGGCCACCACCACGGCCATGACTGGTCAGGAAGCGGTGACGGCCCGGCCGGCGGTGGCGATGGGGAGGGCTTTGGCGGATTCGGCGTACGGCGACCGCTGCGCTTCTTGGCCTACAAGCTGGAATTGGACGAGCATCAAGTGGCCGAGTTGGCGCGGATTCTCGACGAGCTCAAGACCGAGCGCGCCCAGGCCGAGGTGGATCGCCGTCGCACGCTGTCGGCCTTTGCCGACGCCGTCGCAGGCGAAAGCTTCGATCAAGCGCGGGCCAAGGAGGCGGCCGACTTGCGGGTCGCCACCGCGGAGCGTCTGCGCGAGGCCGTGACCAAGGCGCTCGCCCGCATCCACGGGTTGCTCAAGAACGAACAGCGCGAACGGCTTGCTTATCTGATCCGCACCGGCGTCCTCACCCTGTAGTTGCCACCGAACGACGACGGGGTGACCCGTCGCGGTTGCTCGGTGGTTTGGGCTGGGAGGGGAGCCATCCCCTCCCGGCCAGGAGCTTTCCATGTCGATGACTGTCACGCGTATCGAGAAGGATGACCGCGCGTTGCTCGACGCCTACTCGCAAGCCGTCACGGCGGTGGCGGAACAGGTCAGTCCTGCGGTCGTTCGGATCGAGGCTGCTGGTAGCGGCTCGGGCTTCGTCATGACGCCCGACGGATACCTCTTGACCAACAGCCACGTGGTGAGTGGAACGAAGCAGGTTGCGGTCACCCTGCAGGACGGCCAACGGACCGCCGGCCAGGTGATGGGCGACGATCCCCACACCGACATCGCGCTGGTGCGCATCGACGCGCCCAGGCTGGTCGCGCTGACCTTCGCGGATTCATCGGCACTGCGGGTTGGCCAATTGGCCATTGCGGTGGGCAATCCCTACGGCTTCGACTGCACGGTGACGGCAGGCGTGGTCAGCGCACTCGGCCGATCCTTGCGCACGAAAACCGGCCGCCTCGTCGACGACGTGATTCAAACCGACGCCGCCTTGAATCCGGGCAACTCAGGCGGCCCGCTGGTCGATTCGCAGGGACGGGTGATGGGCATGAACACGGCCATGATCATGCCCGCGCAAGGAATTTGCTTCGCCATCGCGGCGAACACCGCCGCCTTCGTGATGGGCAAGCTGATTCACGAAGGCCGCATCCGTCGCTCCTACCTGGGCGTGGCCGGCCAGAACGTGCCCCTGCATCGCCGCGTGGTACGTTTTCACAGCTTGCCCAGGGAGAGCGCCGTGCTGGTGGTGTCGGTCGAGCCCGACAGTACCGCCGCGCGCGCCGGGCTGCAGGACGGTGACTTGCTCATCGCCTACGGCGATCGTCCGGTTGCCAGCGTCGACGACCTGCACCGCCTGCTGACCGAAGAACAAGCCGGTGTCGGGGCAACCATCGCGATCCTCCGCGACCTCAAAAAGCAGAGTCTGCAGGTGGAGCCCAC
Source organism: uncultured Myxococcales bacterium (assembly GCA_964491625.1). Classification (GTDB taxonomy): domain Bacteria; phylum Myxococcota_A; class Polyangia; order Fen-1088; family Fen-1088; genus Fen-1118. Next base: position 1,758 of record CAZBIU010000165.1, on the reverse strand, counting down.
GTTGCGCGAGTAGGCGGACGGCTGCGTCACCACGCGGTGGTCGTGAGCCGCCTCGCATCCCAGGCAAGGCGCCGACATCCAAGGGACCGACTACTTCGAGAATGCGATAACGAGGGGCGCCATGAACGCGAAACAACGGGCGGAAATCTTCATCAACGTGCACAAGGGACTGCGCCGAGGGCTCTGGAGCCTGGCGATGAGAATCGGCGAGCTGGATTGGGACGACGATGAGGAAGTGCAATCCGCGGGGCAAGAATTCGAGAACATGCTCCTCTTCTTGCGAGAGCATTCGGCCAACGAAGACGAGATCCAGTTTTCCTTCCTGGAGCAGCGCGCCCCGGGTACTACGCGAAAGGAACAGGAGGAGCATCGCGAGCTCGAGTATCGACTGGATCTCTTGGAGAAGCACTGGTACCAGCTCCTGCGCGAGAAGCAACGGGAAGAACCGGGCTACCAGTTCTACCTGGAGTACAATAAGTTCTTGTCGAGCTACCTCGATCACATGGATCGGGAAGAACGGGAGCTGACCGAGGCCTTCTATCGACACTGCTCCGACAGCGAGATCGACGACACGTTCAAGCAGATCGTCGCGCGCACCTCGCCCCAGGACATGAGCGTGATGCTGACTTACATGATTCCCGCGATGAATCCTTCTGACCGGCTTCTGTTCATGTCGAAGGCCAAGGCGACCGCCGCTCCCGAGGTGTTCGACAAGGTCAAGCGCCTGGCCGAAAAAGTCCTGAAACCCGGAGGCTGGAGAAAGCTGTCCACCCGCCTGGGCTGATCATGGGGCCTGATGCCTGTGTCCGTGACCACACCAGCGGTCGGCCCGTGCTCCGCGGCCCGCTGCGGAATTGCTCAAATCGCCGTGATATCGAGAGGTTCCCAACCGCCCGCGCGGTCGTTCGGCTCGAAACCTCCATCCTCTTTAGCCGATCGGATGTCGGTCACGAACGCCCTGTTGCGGACACCGCGTGTCGTGGTAGGAACAAAGTCAGTCGAATTACGAATTGCCGTGGCCAAGTCCGTGTGATCGGAAAGGCCTGTTGGCTGCATCTAATACCTTAGCCCACGTCTAACACGCGGGCGTTCAAGGGCCGACGAGTGAGGAGAGCCTCACAGGGGGATACACAATGCACGCAACGAAGGCTGTTCATCTGGTCCTGGCCACGGGTTGGGTTTTCTGCGCCGGGATCATCGCATGGGGATGCTCCAGCGTCCCGGCGGTTGGGGGTGGTGGACAGGGCGGCATCACCACCACCACCAGCGTGGGCGGCGACAGCGGTAACTCCGGTGCCGGTGGCACGGTTGGCAGCAGCATCACCCTTCCGCCGCCACCAGACTATGGTGGCCAGGGCGGCACGTCCTCGGAGACGACCATTCCCTGGCCTCCGCCCGGGTTCGTAAACGTTACGCCCACCTCCGTTGGTGACTACGCGACGTCGCAAGACCCGATAACCAGCATGAGCGGCTCCGGCGGCAGCTCGGGCACCACCACCGGACAGGCCAAGTGCACCAACATCCTGTTCGGCGTCGTCCGCGACTTCAAGATGAGCACCCAAGGCGGTACCAACCCCGATTTCGAGCAGCAGCCAACCGTTGTTGCTGACGACCTCGGCATCGTGACCGACACCCTGGGTTCCGACGGGAAACCGGTTTATGGCGATCACCCGCAAGGGACGAAGACCACGCACGGCGCGGCCGATTTCAATCAGTGGTACAACGACGTGCCCGGCGTAAACATGCCCTACGTAGTAG
>CAZBIU010000164.1:0-14347 GCA_964491625.1 uncultured Myxococcales bacterium | reverse complement strand
CGGCATTCGCCTGCGCGACAAGGACGACTTCGTCATCGGCATCGCGGCGGTTCCGAGAGACGCGCCGGCGACCCTGCTCACCGTCTGCGAACGTGGCTTCGGTAAGCGCACCGTGAGCACCGACTACCCGACCAAGAACCGCGGCGGCAAGGGCGTCATCACCATCAAGACTACGGAGCGCAATGGCAAGGTGGTCGGGCTGCGCCTGGTGACCGACGACGACGACCTGATGCTCATCACCACCAGCGGCAAGCTCATCCGCATGCCGGTGGACGGCATCCCCACCATCGGACGCAACACCCAGGGCGTGCGCCTTATCCGCCTGGAAGAAGACGAGGTGGTGGTGGCGATGGAGCGCATGGCCGACAAGGAAGAAGGCGAGCACGAGGTTTCGCCCGAGGTGGCTGCTGCGCGCGCCGAGGAGCAGACCTTGGCGGAGGAGGATTTGGGCGAGGAGGCAGGCGACGATGATGAGGGCGAGGAGGACGACCTCGGGGAAGGTGAGGAAACCGACGCCGGCGACGAGGATGGGACCGAGGACGAGGGCGGCGACAAGGGAAAGAATTAACTACACAAATGGACTACAAAAGGTCCCAACAATTGTTCGAGCGGGCCTGCGACCTGTTCCCGGGCGGCGTGAATTCGCCGGTCCGGGCGTTCAAGGCGGTGGGCGGCACGCCAGTCTTTCTGGCCAAAGGTGAGGGCGCGACAGTTTGGGACGCGGATGGAAATCGCTACACGGATTTCTTGGGTTCCTGGGGCCCATTGATTCTCGGCCACGCCAACCCGACCGTGGTGGCCGCCATCGGCGAAGCCGCCAGGGAAGGCACCACCTTCGGCGCGTGCACTGAAAAGGAGGTTCTCCTTGGCGATGCCCTCCGAGCATCGTTTCCTTCCATGGAGAAGATGCGCTTCGTGTCGTCAGGCACGGAAGCGACCATGTCGGCCTTGCGGGTCGCGCGCGGGTTCACCGGTCGGAACAAGCTCATCAAGATCGACGGCGGCTACCACGGCCACGCGGACATGCTGCTGGCCAGCGCGGGGTCGGGCGCCGCGACGCTGGGGATTCCCGGCTCGGCGGGCGTGACCGCGGCGGCGGTGGCCGACACGATTCTGGTGCCTTTCAACGATGAGTCGGCGATGCGGGCGGCCTTCACGGCCAACCCCGGCCAGCTCGCGGCCCTCATCGTCGAGCCGATTCCGGGCAACATGGGCCTGGTTCCGCCCAAGCCCGGATATTTGCAATCGCTGCGGCGACTTTGCGACGAAAACGGTACGGTTCTGATCTTCGACGAGGTCATTTCCGGCCTGCGGGTTGGCCGCGGCGGCGCCCAGGAGCTTTACGGCATTCGTCCCGACATGACCTGCTTGGGCAAGATCGTGGGCGGCGGGCTTCCGCTCGGCGTGTATGGCGGGCGGGCGGACATTATGAAGGTGGTGGCGCCCGACGGTCCGGTGTATCAGGCGGGCACCTTGTCGGGAAATCCGCTGGCCATGGCGGCCGGCTTGGCCATGCTGGGGCAGCTCGACGCGGCCGCGTATCACCGGCTTGAGGAATTGGGAGCGCGGCTCGAGGCGGGCGTCCGCAAAGCGATTTCCAGCACCGGCGCCAAGGCGTGCATCCAACGAGTCGGGTCCGCGTTCACAATCTTTTTCTACCCGGGTCCTGTGACAGACTTCACAACTGCGAAGACTGCAGACACCGGGCGTTACGCGGCGTTTTTCCAAGGAATGCTGGGCCTTGGCTTCTATCTACCGCCTGCTCAGCTCGAAGCGGCATTCATTTCTCTGGCCCACAAAGAAGTTGACATCGATTCTTTTGCGTCAGCGACGCAAGAGACTCTGGCGGCCGTCGGGGTTTTGAGGTAAGAGAAGCGCCCTTGCCGTTAAGGAACGGAGAGAGACCATGTCGCAGAAATCCCCACTCGCAATCGTGAACGAAACCTTTGGCGCCAAAGATAAGCTGGTCGACAAGTTGGTTGGCCTTTTGGATCGCGGTGATGAGTCGAAGGATGATCTGCGCAAGCGCTTGTCCAGCGCCGCGAACCTGAAGCTGCTTCACCTGCATTCGGTCGCCACGACCGTCAAGGACAAGTACGGCTCGCACGACGCGCTGGTAGCCCAGGTTGCCAAGTCGCTCGGCCGCAGCAAAGACAAGCCATTCGTGGAGCGCTTGGCCGCCTATGCCGACGCGCGCCTGGTCGATCTGGCGAAGGCCAGCGAGCGCCGCGAGAAGAAGGCCTCGAAGGCCAAGGCGAAGAAGCCCGCGAAGTCGGCGAAGTAGCGCCCGTTACCTGCCGGCCTTGATTTCGATGCGCGCCGACCCGACGTTGTCGGCCTGATCCCAGGCCCGTACGTTCACGATGTGGGGCCCGGGCGCAAGCGGCTTGGGCAGCCGGACCGTGAAGGCTTCGTCGCGTTCATCGAGCAGATTGTCGTCGGGGCTGGCGGGACGCCATTCGCCTCCGTCGACCACGAACTCGATGGCCGAGATCACCGAGGTTGCGTCGTGCGCGCGGCCGGTGACCTTGCCGTCCTTGAACGCAAGCCCGAGGATCTCCGGCCGCGTGTTGTCGACCAGAAAGGGCGGCGACTCGATCTCGTGCTCCAGCGCCCGGTCGGCCGGCGTGACTTTTTCGTCGGAGGCCCACACGCGAATCAAGTAGCGCCCGTCGGCTACCGAATCGGTGTTCCAGTCGTATTCCGCCTTGCCAAGCGGGTCGGGACCGCCGAGCGGTCGCCACACGGCATCGCCCGGCTGGCGGAACCCAAGCTTGTAGATAAGCTCGTCGCCGTCGGGGTTTTCCACTTTCCAGCGCAGCTTCAGCGTGGCGGAATGGACCCGGGTGGTCCCGGCGCCCCCTGCTGCGCTTGTGCCGCCGGTTCCGCCCGCAGCGGCGCCGGCCGCGTCGGCCAGGTAGACCTCGGTGATGCGAGCGCGCTGGTTGTGCGGCAAATAGTAGATGGAGATGTCCCGCAAGACGGACTTCGGGCTGGGCAGCCCGACCCGGTATTGCAGGTAGCGCGCGCCCGGGCTGACGATACGCGCGGCGCTTTCGCCCGGATGCTGCTGGGCGGATTCCACGCGGTGGAACGGCGACCAGCTTTCGTCTGGCTTGCCGGTGTTGCCGCTACGGGTTTCGAGGACCAAGTCTTGCGAGCCGGTCCACCACATCTGGCCCCACAGCGCCGGGGCTTCGGCATCGAAAACCTTGCTGAGGTAGCTGGCCTCGTTGCCTTTCGCCGGTTGCACGCGGTAGACGGCCCCCACGTCGCCGCTACCGAGCAGAAAGCCGTCGCCCGTGGGCACGATGGACAGAACCTGGCGTTCCGGCACGTCGGCGGCCAGGGCGACGGTGTGGTCGGGCGCGATCCGGTACAGCTTGCCCTGGCTGCCAGAGGCCGCGAACAGGTTGCCCCTCCCGTCGAGGAAGAGCGCGGTGAAGTAACCGTCGGCCAGCGCGAAGAGCTGCTCGATGCCGCCGTCGTCGGCCAATCGATACACAGCCGCCTTCGCCTTCACGGCGTCGCTGCGCGGAATCGAGCCCGATGCAGGTGCCGGCGTGACCGCCACGATGCTCGTCCCCTTCGCCACCTTCGGACCCGCAGCCACGGGCTGGTTGGGGTCGGCAGGCTGCTCGAAGTCGTTCACCGCCAGATAGATCGCCCCCTTGCCGCGCACGATGGAGCGCACCTCGTCGGCGTCGAAGTCGTGTAGCGCCTCGGCGTGGCCGTCGGCGTGGACGCGGTAGAGAATGGCCTTGTCCGCCGTGCCGGCGAGCAGCGAGGCGCCGTCGCGAGCCAACGCCATCACGTGCTTGTCGCCCGAATCCCACAGCAAGCGCACCTCGCCCTTGCCATCGACGGCAAAGATCTTGCCGCCGTCGCCGGTGGCGGCGTAGGTGGTCGCATGGGCGGCGTCGTATTCGAGCGCCCAGATGTGCTCGGCAGGAAGCTTGGCGACCAGCTTGCTCTTGCCGGACTTCGCGTCGACGGAAAACAGGCCCGCGCCCGGGGTTGAGCCGGCCAGCAGATTTCCGTCGGGCTTCACGGCAAGCGCGGTCACCCATGGCGCATCGATGTCGGCGAGCTTTCTGGCAGGCCCGCCCGCCACGGTAGGCACGGCGAAGATCTGCCCGCTGTCGCCGGTTCCGAAGAAGGCCGTGCTCTTGTCGGGCGAAAGCGCCGCGCACCAAGCGAACGCTGCCTCGATGGAAACCCGCGTGACCTTCATGCCAGGCAGCACCTCGCCCGGCGGTGAAATGGCGCTCGACGTGGCCTCGCCCTCTTCGAAATCCTTCACCGTGGTCTGGCGAAACAGGCGCGTGGTGGTGGCCTGAGCCTGGTCCGCGAAAAAGTAGACCGCCAACAAGCCCAGGCCTGCGCGACAAGCTCGTGTCATCGCACCCGATAGTAGCAGCAGGGCGGCAGCGGCAAAGCAACGAATCTCGCAATGCGAGCAGCCTTCCGGCACAATCAGCACGTGCTTACCGCTCCAACCACGCCCGCGCCGAAGGCCACGCAGACCTGGACCATCCTTGAGGTTCTGCGCTGGACCATCGGCCGGTTCGAGCGCCTGGGCATCGAGACGGCGAGGCTCGATGCGGAGCTCTTGGCCGCGCGCGCCTTCGCTCGCTCGCGGGTCGAGCTTTACACCCACTTCGACCAGCCGCTCGCCGAGGCCGAGCTGGCGGGCTACCGGGCGCTGGTGCAGCGGCGGCTGGCGGGCGAGCCGGTGGCGTACATTCTAGGGCGCAAGGAGTTCTGGGGCATCGAGCTTTCGGTCGACGCGCGGGTGCTGATTCCCCGCCCCGACACAGAAACGCTAGTCGAGCAGGCATTGGAAGGCCTAGCGAGCCGCGGCTCGGCGCCGGCACGCGTGGCGGACATCGGCACGGGCTCGGGCGCGCTGGCAATTGCGCTCAAGAAGGAACGCCCGGGCGACGAGGTCTTCGCGGTGGATCTATCGTCCGACGCGCTCGCGCTCGCGCGAGACAATGCCGCACGGCTGGGGCTGGAGATCCAGTTTGGGCAGGGCGATCTGCTGGCGCCGTTGGCTGGCCGGTTCGACCTCATCGTTAGCAATCCGCCCTACATTCGAAGCGGCGATATCGACGGCCTGTCGCCCGAGGTTCGCAACGAGCCACGGGTGGCGCTCGACGGCGGAGCAGACGGGCTAGCCCTCGTGAGGCGCCTGGTGGCGGGCGCGCGCGACCTGCTTGCGCCCGCAGGCTGGCTGGCGATCGAGATCGGTCTCGGCCAGGCTGACGCTGCCAGGGCGATGCTGGGCGACGCCGGCTACCGTGCCGTCGGCGGTCGAAAGGACCTCGGCGGCATCGAACGGGTGGTCTTCGGCCAGAACGGAACGGACGACGAAAGGAGCCCCACATGATTCGGACGCTCGCTCCCCTGGCACTGCTTTGCGCCTGCGTGCTCGGCTGCATGACGCCGACCCAACGGCGCGAGGACGACCTGATCCACGATGCGCGCATGTGGAACGACGACTTCAGGTGGGCGCGCTGGGATATCGTCGGGCAATCGATGACGCCGGAGGAAAGCGCGCTCTTCCAGCAACGCAAGAACCTGGTGGCCGACGACCTCACGCTCGCCGATTACGAAGTGACGTCCGTGCGTTTCATCGCGGGATCCCACGCAGCGACGGTAGAGGTGACCCTACAATGGTTCAAGAAGAGCGATCCTACGGTCCGCCAGGCGACCCTGCAGCAGCGCTGGGAACAGCGCAGCGGCCGCTGGATGATGATCAAACAGCGACGTGTTCGTGGTGATCGGTTCCCTCTCGTGCCCGAACCGGCCGAGGAGAAGGCCGCACCGTCGTCGGCAGCAGGATCGGCGCCGGGGTAGCCATCTCTGAATCGCCCACCGCGACGACGAGAGACGACGAGAGCATCGGCACGGCCTCGTCGCGCCGTCCCCACAGTCTGCGAAGTGCCTGGCCGAAGCCGCCTTGCCAGGCGGAGACCGCGCCGACGTAGGCGAAGCCGAACAGGAAGAGCATCAGGAATGGCAGCGACACGTAGTGGCCGTTCGCGAACGCGATCTGGACCGCAACCACGAAGTAGCCGGCCATGAGGAGCTCGAAGAATGGCGTCAGCGACTTGGCGGCGCGGTACTTCTTGCCGGACCAGGTTTCCAGCTTGCCGCGGATGCCGTGCTTCGGCGTGCGCACGAACTCGGTCTCGCGGCCGAAGACCGCTTCCAGAACCGCGCGGGTTTGATTGACGCAAAGGCCGATGCCAAGCGACAGCACGAGCGGCAGTTGCGCCAGCGTGTGCCAACTGGAGCTCGCCTTGTCCCCGGTCATACGCGCGACCTCGCGCTCCGACGCCAGGTAGAACGACGCAATGCTGAGCGTAGTGCCGAAGAAAAGCGGCAAATCGATCATCAGCACTTCGCGCACGCCGTGCGTGGTGCGGAAGACGAGGTTGGGCAGAAGCAGCAGCGAAAGCAGAAGCAAGAGTGGATACGCGAAGTTGTTGGTCAGGTGGAAGAAGGCTTCGGACTTCTGCGCGAAGGTGGCATTCGACGCGAGGATGCGCGGGAGCATCTTGCGCGCCACTTGAATCGAGCCCTTGGCCCAGCGGAACTGCTGCGCCTTGAAGGCCGACATTTCCACCGGCAACTCGGCGGGGGCGGCGATTTCGGGCAGGTAGACGAAGCGCCAACCGCGAAGCTGGGCGCGGTAGGAAAGATCCATGTCCTCGGTGAGCGTATCGTGGTGCCAGCCGCCGGCGTCCACGATCGCGGCGCGACGCCAGAGCCCGGCGGTGCCGTTGAAATTGAAGAAGCGGCCGGAGCGGTTACGTCCGGCGTGCTCCATCACGAAGTGCCCGTTTAGCATCAGGGCCTGCGCTTCGGTCAGGGCCGAAAAGTCGCGGTTGATGTGTTCCCAGCGGCACTGCACCACCGCGACCTTCGGGTCGAGGAAGTGGTGCACGGTGCGTTCCAGGATGTCCGGGTTTGGGACGAAGTCCGCGTCGAAAATCAGGACCAGCTCACCCTTGGCAGTACGCAGGCCATTTTCCAGCGCGCCGGCCTTGAAGCCGGTGCGATCCTTGCGGTGCACATATTCCATGTCGAGGTCGGGGAAGCGTCGGGACAACTCGGCGAGCTTGTTCCGGCAGATCTCGCGGGTTTCGTCGGTGGAATCATCGAGCACCTGGATCTGGAAACGGTCGCGCGGGTAGCGGATATCCGCCACCGCGTCGAGGAGCCGTTCAGCCACGTACATCTCGTTGAACAGCGGCAACTGTACGGTGACCGCTGGCAACTCGGCGAACTTGCCGTTCAAGACCGGGGCTTTGTCGCGGTGCCGGTAGTAGAGGAACACCAGCGAGGACCGGTGAAACCCGTAGACGGCCAGGGCGACTAGGATGACAAGGTAGAGCGCGGTGAGCGCGGTGGAGACGTCCATGCCGCGCAAGCTATCGCGACAATTGTCACCGGATTGTAATCATTCGTGATTCTTTGTCGGCGGCGGGAGACGCTTCAGGTATTCGCCGCACAGACGCAGCCGTCGCCGAACCAGATCTCGACCGAGGACTGCGAGGGTTTCGAACAGCGGCGGGGTGGCCTTGCGGGCGCTCGCGGCCATGCGAACCAGCATGAAGACCTCTTTCGCATCCCAGCCCAGCTTTTCCGCGTAGGCGCGCGTTGCCGCATCGAGCGCCGCATGGGAAAAGTCGCGCTGGGCGTCCAAGACTTCGACCAGGCCAAACAGGCATTCGGCGACTTCCTTGGCCGGGCGCTTGCCGAGAAGGTCCTTGGCCACCGGCGCGTAGTCGAGGTCGCCCGAAAAGAAGAACTCGGTCATGGGCACGAACTCGTCCAGACGCGAAACCCGCTGGCGCACGAGGGGCACCAGTTGCTGCAGAAACGAATCCGACAGACGCCATTCGCGCAACCGCGCCACGATGGCCGGGTCGTCCAGGGCGCGCAGATAGTCCGCGTTCATCGCGGACAGCTTCACCAGATCGAACACGGGACCTCCCAGGCTCATGCGATCGAAGGTGAACACGTCGATCATCTCGGCCAGGGTGAACCTTTCCCGGTCGCCCGAAATCGACCAGCCCATGGTGCCGAGGTAGTTGAGCAGTGCCTCGGGCAGAAATCCGGCCGCTCGATAATAGTCGAGCGACACCGGATTCTTGCGCTTGGAGATCTTCGACTTGTCGGCGTTGCGCAAGAGCGGCATGTGAATCCACTCGGGCGCTTGCCAGCCGAAGGCCTGGTAGAGCTCCACGTGCTTGGGGGTCGAGGAAAGCCATTCCTCGGCGCGGATCACGTGGGTGATGCCCATCAGGTGATCGTCGACCACGTTGGCCAGGTGATAGGTCGGGAAGCCGTCGCTCTTGAGCAGGATCTGGTCGTCGATCTGGGTGTTATCGAAGCGAACCTCGCCGCGCAGCCGATCGGTGAACGCGGTCTCGCCGGTCTTGGGCATGGCCAGGCGAATCACGAAAGGCTCGCCCGCATCCGCACGGCGCTTCGATTCGGCGGGTGCGATGCCTCGGCACTGACCGTCGTAGCCGACGAACGACTTGCCCTTCGCGGCGACGCGCATCTGCTCCAGGCGCTCGGTCGTGCAAAAACAGCGGTAGGCCGCGCCCGATTCCACCAGCTTGGCAACCTCGGCCTTGTAGATTTCCGTGCGCTCGGACTGTCGGTACGGCCCGCACGGTCCGCCCACGTCCGGGCCTTCGTCCCAGTGGAGGCCCACCCAGCGCAACGCCCGCAAGATGGCCTGCTCGGAATCGAGGGTCGAGCGCGTACGGTCGGTGTCCTCGATGCGGAGGATGAACTGGCCGCCGCTTTTCTTGGCGAAGACGTAGTTGAAAAGGGCGATGTAGGCGGTCCCCACGTGGGGATCACCCGTCGGCGAAGGCGCGATGCGAACTCGGACCGGCATGGCAGAGATAAGTCAGCATGGAAGCCACGTGAGTCAAGGAAATTCCCGCTCAACGAATGCGGGATGTCTTGGCGCGGTCGCTGAGCACGACGAAATCCGGGTCGAGCTGGCTGAGCGACGGCATGGTCACTCGCTGCCAAAGAATCGACGAATCGTAGATGAACTCGACCACGTACTTCTTGCCCTCAGGCGAGCGGTTGCGCCTGAGCAACCAGCCGATGATTTCCTTTACCGCGGACGAGCTGAGGAAACGCAGCCCGACGATGTCTACCTTCACTTCGGCGAGGCCCTCAGCTTCGGCAGCGACGTGGATCTGCTCGAAAAACGGTCCCAGGAAGGTTTTCGGGCTGGGCTGGTCGATATCGCCTCGCAGGGTGACCAGGTTGCCATCCACCTGCAGCGATGCACGTCCACCATCCGGAGAAACTGGGTCGATTCTCATTTAATGCCTCGGGAAATGACTATCCACCTCGCGCCATCGGACCAATCACATGACCAATTTGTAGCCGGTTCCGTATATCGTCACAATGTGACGCGGACTTGAAGCGTCGTCTTCAATCTTCTTTCGCAGCTTCACCACGAAATTGTCGACCGACCGGCTGCTGCCATACCCGGACACGCCCCAGATCTTCTCAAGAATCTCGTCGCGCGTGACGGGTTCCCCCGCGCGTTCAAAAAGCAGGCGCAGGATCTCGACCTCGTAGAAGGACAGCGGGATGGGCCTGCGATTGCGCACCAGCTCGTGTCGACGCGGGTGGAAGGTCACTTGGCCGATGGTGATACTCTCGTCGCTCCCGCTGTTTCGGTGAAGCCGCCTGAACATCGCATTGATGCGAGCCACGAGCTCGCCGATTGAGAAGGGCTTGGTGACGTAGTCGTCGGCCCCCACCTCGAGGCCCCGGATCTTATCGACCTCCTGCGAACGCGCGGTGAGCATAATGATGGGCACAACCGGATGGCTTTGCCGGATCTCCTCGCATACGGTAAAGCCGTTGATGTCCGGAAGCATGAGATCGAGGATGACCAGGTCGCTGCCGCGCTCGCGCAGCATGCGGATCCCTTCTCGGCCATGCCCGGTGGTCGTCACGTCGAACTGCTCGAATTCCAACGCGTCCCGCAACCCGCGCGCGATGTCGGGCTCGTCCTCGACCACCAGAATGCGGCGCTTCGCCGCGGATCCGCCTTGAACCTGCGCGTTGCTCATGCGCGTTCCACCCCTTCCACCGGGGCGTGAGCCTCCGCGCTGGCACCCGCGGCGACCGGCGCCGGAATGAACACGGTGAACACCGATCCCGGACCTTCTTCGGGGACGCCGGGGACGGGGCTTTGCACCGTGACTCGGCCGCCGTGGGCTTCGGCTATGTGCTTCACGAGAGCCAAACCTATACCACTCCCGCGCACGTTGCGCTCGCGCGTGCTCTGCGATCGGTAGAAGCGCTCGAAAACGTGTGCATGGTCCACCCGCGAAATCCCGGGCCCGCAATCCCGCACCGCCACAGTGACAAATCCCGGGGCGCGCGCGACCGTCACGTCCACCTTACCGCCGTCGGACGCATGTTTGATGGCGTTGTCGACCAGATTGAGCACCGCCAGCGTCATCTCGTTTTCATCCATGCGCACGGCTGGCAAGCCCGGCTCGATCTCGACCAGTAACTTCATCTTCTCGCGTTCGAGCCGATACCGGCACACGTCGAGGGCGCGCTCGACCACCTCGGCCAGGTTGCCCTCGGCGAAATGGTAGCTGGCCTTGCCGCGCTCCAGGCGGGCGAAATCGAGCACGTTGTCGATCAGGTGCGAAAGTCGTTCCGACTCGCGGGTGATGATGCCGCCGTATTCCCGCGCCGCCTCTTCGCCCTTGTGCCGGCCGGTGGCGACCATTTCACCGAACATGCGAATCAGCGAAAGCGGCGTCTTGAGCTCGTGCGAAACGTTGGCGATGAAGTCGCTTTTCATGCGCGACGCGCGCCTTTCCGCGAGCACCGCCAGCCACACCAGCACCAAGCCCACCACGATGATGACCGTGGAGAGCAGGATCAGTACGCGCCGCACGCTCTTGGTCCGCTCACGCTGGGCCTGAAACTCCTCGGCGTTCTGTGGAACCATCTGCACCCGCCAGCGATACAGCGCCTTGCCGAACGGGCCCTCGTAGAAGAGCCGCCCGCCGGGGCGTGCCTCGGGACCGCTTGGCCGCACGCCAGCGACCAGATTGTTGGCCTCGTCGAGGATCGCCACGCGACGGTTCTTGCGCGCCGGCCCCAGCTCGTTGTCAGACCAAAGCTTGCTTACGAAATCCAGCTTGAGCCGTGCGACCACGTGGTAAAGGTCCCCATCGGCCGCGCGACGAACCGTGTAGGCAAGCAGCGCGGAACCGCCGCCGTCCAGGACTTCGTGGTGGTAGGCGAAGTTGTCCACGTCCACCTGAGCCCACGCGAGATTCTTGATCTTGCCCAGCCAAATGATCTTGGGCTGGGGCGGCTCGGCGGTTTTGCGCCGCTTCGGATCGGGCTCGCGTCCCCGCGGCCAGCTGCATTCAACACGGCGGGTTTCGCCGAGCACGGCGAACGAGTCGATGCCTTGACCGGGATCAAGGTCGCACGGATCGGTAGACTCGGGACCGTCCTCCTCGGCGGAGACCTTGGCGAAGAGCGAAAGCGCCTCGCGATCGAGCCGCGCCTCCACCCCCTTCGCCAGTCCTTCGGCATAGTCCTGACACTCCTGGCGAAAGAGTTGCTCGACCGGGCGCGAGACGTCCTCGGCGTGCTTGAATCCGTAGTAGGCAAGTGCCACGGCCGCCGCAATCATGGCGGGAAAGACCAGCGCCAGGATAAGCGATATGGGCCCGCTTACCCGAGGGCTAGCCACACCGCGCATAATCGCCTCGCATGGTCACTGGCAGGAACTATCCTCCAGCACCGGTCGCCGAGTCCAGCGTGGGGGTTGCCGTATTCTCTCGGCCAAAGCTAAACTTGATGGCAGGCTCGGCCGATGTGCGTTGAGTGGATGACAATGCCTGAAAGTCAGACGCTAAGCTTCGGCCTGCAGCTCCAGCCCCAGTCGCGCATGGTGTCGATCGTCCGGCGCTTCGTCGAGGAGAGTTTCGAGAAGATCGTTGGCGATCCCGAAGCCGTGTTTCGCGTGTCCCTCGCGGTTCACGAGCTGCTTGAAAATGCAGCAAAGTACGCGGTCGGAGACAAGACCGGCCTCTCGGTTCATTTCGAATCGAGCGACGCGGGCGCGAGCATCACGCTGACCAACCAGACCACGCCCAAGCACATCGAGCGCCTGCGGGCGTGCATCTCGGAGATCCAGGCCAGCGAGGAACCGTTCGCTCTTTATCAAAAGATGATGCGCAGGTCGTTCGGTATCCAAGAGGAATCGGGCCTCGGCCTGGCGCGCATCCGCGCCGAAGGCGAGCTGAACCTTTCGCTGGAAATCGAAGGAAACACGGTGACCATCGTCGCAAGTTGCTCACCCCGAAGGAGAATGCCGACATGAGCAACGGCTGGGCGGAAGCGGTGAATGAGAACGACTTCGCCGCGCAGGCGACCGCGAGTGACCGGCGCATCCAGGTGAGCCTCACCGGGACTGCCGACCTTACCGTGAGGACGCAGCTCGACCAATTCCTGCGCGAGGTTCACAGCGAGGCAAAGCGTTGCTCGGCGGAGGAAGTAACCGTCGACGTACGCCGACTTGAATTCATGAATTCGTCATGCCTGAAGTCGTTCGTTTGGTGGATCAGCACCGTGCAAGAGCAGGCAGACGCCGGCAAGTACCGCATCGTCTTCGTGTCCAGCCCGTCGGTCTACTGGCAACGCAGGAGTCTCAACGCGCTGGCCTGTCTGGCCAACGAAATCATCTCCATCCAAGCCTAGCTGTGACCACGAAGGCTGAACCAGACTCGGACATTCTCGACAGAAGCCAGGGTCCCAACCTCTCGCCCCTGTGCGAGGCGTTGGAACCGCTGTGCGAAACCCTGGAGTCCGGCATTCTCGTGATCGGTCACGATGGAAAGATCGCCCTGTGCAGCCTGGCCATGGGCGTGATGGTCGGCAAGACGCCGAACGACTTGCTGGGGTTGACCATGCAGGACTTCAACGCGCTCGTACTTCCGCTGATGGACGATCCGCCCAAGCTAATCAAAGACAACGGCTTGTTTCCTTCCGGCGGGGCGGTCTTGTGCGAGGAATTTGAGCTGGCCCGGCCCTCCCGCACGGTCGCGCGCTGGATCGCGCGCAAGGTGCGATGCCGGGCGTATGCCTTCGTCGCGGTCGCCACCGATATCACCGCCGACGTCGATTTGACCAGGGCTTACGAGAGAATGGCACTTACCGATCGACTGACCGGGCTCGCCAACCGCCGCGCCGTCGAGGGCCAGGTTCAGCAAGAGCTGCTTCGCCTGCGACGCTACCAAACCCCGGTATCGTTCATCATGTTCGACTTGGACCATTTCAAGAACATCAACGACGTCCACGGTCACGGGGCCGGCGACGAGGTCCTGCGGCAAGTGGCGAAGGCGCTGTCGGCTTCGGTGCGCGAGACCGACCTCGTGTCACGCTGGGGCGGAGAAGAGTTCCTGGTGGTCTTGCCCGAGACGTCCTATTCGGGCGCGCTCATCTGCGCCGAAAGAGTCAGAGCCAGAGTGGAGGCGCTCGGGCAGCGCCTGGGATTCTCGGTCACGATCTCGGGTGGCGTGTACCAACCCGGCCCAGGCGAGTCGATGTTCGACCTCTTGAACCGAACCGACGCGAGGCTTTACGAGGCCAAGCGAGCCGGCCGGAATCGAGTCTGCTGAAGCGCTGCCCGGCTCGGGCGAACCCGGTTGTTTGATCGAGGATGAGATCGTGTAGTATCGCGACTGCCGAAGCGACGGACCACGTCAGGACGCGCCTGTCGTAGGGATTTGCCGCATCAGTAGGAGATTCCGGTATGCACAAAGCTATCCTCAAGAAATCGACCCTGTTCGTGATTCTTGCAGCCTCCGGCTGCGCGGGAGGCATCGGCGAGGTGGGGCCGACCCCCGAAGGTTCGACGCACAACCCGTTCAAGGACGTCGCCTTCTTCCTCAATCCCGAATACACGGCGAACGTGGAAGCCACGGCGAAGCGCCACCCTGACGAGGCCGCCGCCATCCGCAAGGTGGCCCAGTATCCGACGGCCGTGTGGCTCGATTCCATCAAAGCCATCGACAACCTGCCGGGCTGGCTCGACGAGGCGAAGAAGCAGCAGGACGCGTCCGGTAAGCCCACTCTAAGCGTGGTGATCGTCTACGACCTGCCGAATCGCGACTGCTCGGCGGCGTCATCGGCCGGCGAGCTCAAGGACGCGGAAAACGGCGATTTCCGCTACATGAAGTAATTCATCGATCCAATCACCGCGCAGTTCAAGGCCCACCCGAATCAGCCCATCGTGGTGGTGCTCGAG
>CAZBIU010000163.1:0-14373 GCA_964491625.1 uncultured Myxococcales bacterium | reverse complement strand
TACTTTTCCATTGGAAACGAGCCCGACCTTTATCCGGATGCGACGGGCTCGACCAAAGGCATCGCTGGCTATACGGCTAGCGGCTTCTGTACGTCGCTCTCGGCGTACACTGCCGCCATGAAAGCCGTGGACCCAAGCATCAAAATCCTGGGTCCCGAGCTTTCCTGGAAGTATCAATCCGGTGCAAACGATTGGCTGACAACCATTCTTCAGACGTGCGGATCGAGCATCGATGTCGTTACCGTGCACCGCTATCCCATCGATCCGGCGAAGACGACTGTGGCGGCAGCCGCTGCGGATGCGACGAACTTGAACGGCACGATCGCGCACCTGCGCTCGATCATGCAGCAGGCAGGCGTCGGCGATAAGCCGCTCGCTATCACGGAGGCGAACATCACCTGGGACGGCGATCCGGCGAAGAGCACGATGCCGGCGTCACCCGGAACTGTGCCGGCTGGTCTGTGGGCTGCCGACACGTTCGGCATGGGCATGCAGAACGGGCTTTGGACGATGCTTTATTGGAGTACGCGTGAAGGCTGGACGCTGGGCCTCTTCCCGTCATCGGGCATGACTCCTCAGCCATCGTACTGGGCGTTGGACCTCTACGCGAGCCACTTTGGACCAACGCTGCTTTCCGTGACTTCGACGCCAGACGGCGTTCGGGTTTACGCCAGTCGCAACCAGGCGGACGATGCCACGCAGCTGGTCGTCGTGAACTGGAACCAGGCCGCGGCGAATCTCACGTTCCAGATTGATGGTTTGGCGATGGTACCCGCGGCGACAACATTTACGCTGCCCGCGGTTTCGTTTGCCGCCGTCGAGATTCCCGACGTGGGCGCGGCGTCGGCCGTCAGCTACAGCGAAACCCAGCACCAAGCCGGACAATCGCCGCAGCCGCTTGCAAGCCCGTAACCGATACGGTTGGACGGCAGTGCTGGCACCTGCCTCATCCTGGCGATCGACCTTTCCAGCGACCACGACCTATACCCAGGCGAAGCAACACGGCGCCGATCAGGATGAGTCCTGCGAACGGTATCGGGTTGGTCGGCCGGCCCAGCGAGCACGAGCAGCCGGAGCGGGCCGAGGTTGCCACCGTCGTGCTACCGCCCGCTCCTCTGCCGGAGGCGCCGCCTGCTGCACTTCCACCCGTCGCCTGCTGTCCGCCTCTCCCGCTCGTCGCTCCTGCCGTGCTCCCGTTGTCGCCAGCCGCGCTGCCACCCCTGGATAGGGCGCCGCCCGAAGCGCCTGTGCCGCCCCCGGACGTCGCGCCACCCGTCGCAACCGAACCGCTCATTCCTGCCATGCCTCCAGTTCCCAGCGCGCCTCCGGTCGCAAGGAATCCTCCGATTCCCAGCGCGCCTCCGGTCGCGAGAGATCCTCCGGTTCCCAGCATGCCTCCGGTCGCAAGGAATCCTCCGGTTTCCCCCGTGCCGTCCTTCGCGTCGCGCATTCCATTCGTGTCCTTGGCCGAATCGGGCGAGCTGTCCTGGCCCGAATCGGGCGAGCTGTTCTGGCCCGCATCGGGGCCGACGTCAGCTCCCCCATCGGGAATGGTGCCGGTTCCCACCGAGAAGGTCATCTGCGGGGCGTTGGCGCTGATGTTGTAGATGCGAAGCCCCGAGGCAGTACCGTTGTTCCAGGCGCTTGCCGGCTTGGTCGTGTCGCCAAGCTCGCTGTTGTTGCCCTTGTAGAAGAAGTCCGTTGCGGCGCTACCCGGGCTTGGCCAGGTCGTTTCCGACAGAATGCGCGAGCCCCCGCCCTGGACCACTGCGAGCTCGAGTGTCGCCGGGGGGGAATTGTCCGGGATGGAATGGTCGAAGTGCCAGAGAAGAATCCCACCTCCCTTTAAAGACACCCATTCTTGGGCGGGCTGCACGTTCGACCAGAGAAAGTATTCGCCGCTCTTGGCGGGGTTCACGTAGCGATAGGCGGGAGCGTCGGGTGCCGTCGTGTAGCTCGCGTTGGTGCTCTTGTCGATATCGACGACGTCCAGCCAGCCCTGATCGACCCGGAAGACGTCGTTGATGCCGACCGGATTGGTGTCGGCATCCCGATTGGCCATAATGCAGTAGTCGCCCACACCGTAGAGATCCGGCCATCCGAATAGCATATGGCCGCTTTCGTGAGCGAAGACGTAGTTGGTCGGTTTCGTGTGCAGGGCCGTCATCATGTAGCGGTTCAGCACCACGCCGTCCTTCTTGATGGTCGAGCTCGAGGCGTGCGGCCAAAGACCGACGCCGAAGGTGCCTTCGTCGCCCGCGTAGAGCAGGCTGATGGCCTCGGTCTTTCCGTCCTTGTCGTGGTCGAAGAGCGAGAAGTCAATCTCGCTGTCCATCGCAGCGATGACCTCCGACCACAGCTCATCTGCGCGCTCGTAGCTGGTTCCACCGTCGTAGTAGCTCTTCGGCTGTGTTGCCCGGTAGTAGCCGTGTACCTCGTTCTGGTAGTCAACGATGTTGTTGGACTGCCCGAGGTAGTAGTCGCGGATCGAGCCGGTCAGGCCGTACTTGTTGTAACCCTTGGTATTCAGCCACGCATCTATCTCGTCTTTCGACAAGGTGGCCGGTGTGTCGCTGAAGTCGACGAGAATCACCAGCCCCGCTACCACGCCGGACGGATGGGGGAAGAGATGGCTTGGCAAGACCTGGTCGTAGAGCACCGAAGCGTTGGCCGGAGGTTGCAGGTCCGGCCATGCTGGGACCTGCTTGCCTTGCCACACGATGGTGGCACGGGCTGGGGCGGATAGCAGTCCGACGGCGAAGATCATGCAGGCAGTCAGTATCCAGTTTGGCCGAAACATCACGCCCTCCGATGGGTCATTGGATAGCTCCATGGGTAGATGTCCGTGATGATGCCGGTCCGTGGCGAAAATTTCCCCGCCTGACACCGAGGATGCTCGCCGCGTCGGCAGCAGGGGCTGGGGCGTCGTTCGCACGCGTTGTTTGCATTTCTTGGGATTCCTCGAAGCCGCTACGCGAAGGCCGTAGGCAAACCATCAGGGTTCGTGTGTTCTTCCACCAAAGACCAAGGAGGCGAAAGCATGATCCGCAGAGGAACGATTCTCGCACTGTTGTGCCTATCCACCATCATTTCCGCGCGTGCGATGGGCATGGCCAGTGCCGAGCTGTACGCCACGCAGTCCTACACGTACGGGCGTTTCGAGGCTCGTATCCAGCACGCGCCCGGAGACGGCGTCGTCAGCTCCTTCTTCTTGTGGAAAAACGGCTCCGAGGTCGCCGGGGCGTACTGGAACGAGATCGATTTCGAAAAGGTCGGGGCCAACTGCGGCATGACCACCAACGCCCGATACGGCACCACGGCTTCGAATCACTCGCAGAACAACACCATGCCAGGCAACAGCTGCGCGGAATATCACACCTACGGAATCGACTGGACGCCAAGCTACATCGCGTGGTCGGTCGACGGCAGCGAATTCCGTCGCGACACGGGCGACACGGCCACGGCCTTCGCCGAGAACGCGTCGGCCGGCATGACGATTCACTTCAACATCTGGCCCGGCAACTCCAGCTTCGGGGGAAACATCAACAACACGACTTTGCCGGTACGCGAGTACATCAGCTGGGTGCAGTACTCGTCGTACGACAACGGGACCTTCCAAGTGCAGTGGCGCCAGGAGTTCCAGGATTCGGCGGTCCCGACCGGCTGGGCAGTCGGCAACTGGGCCTCCGCGTACAACCTTTCGACCCATAACCCGCAGAACGTTGGCTTCGTCGATGGCATCGCCGTATTGTCTCTGACTGCAGACAGTGCGACGGGTGACCCAGGAACCCCGCCAGCCGACGACGGCACCAGCTCCACCGGCGGCGCGGGCGGGTCGGTGAGCTCGACGGGAGGTTCTTCGGGCGCCGGCAGCGGAAGTAGCTCCGGTGGCTGCAACGTGGAACCCGGTTCGAGAAGAGTCGGGCTTGGACTGCTTTCAATCCTTATGGTTGCGGCTTGGCCGTGGCTGCGAGTCTGGCCGAGACGGAGGCGATCCAGGTGCGCGTCATCCAGGCCCGCCAGGACGTGAAAAAATGCGAGCGCGTGCATGGAGGATTACGTGACCAGTCGCGATGGCAAAGCCGGGCTTTGCCCGGCGGAGCCGAAACGCGGGAAGGCATGGAAACCCTCCCAGGATTTCCATATCAACTTGCGAATCTCGGTCTTGCGAATTTCGGCACTGCTACTTCTGACAAACGCCGTGGCCTGTGGAGGAGATTCGACCTCCATGCCGGCCGACTCGGGCGTGGCGGGGAATTGGGGCGGGCATTGGGGAAGCTCGGGCTCGGATAGCGGTCCGTCCGGAACCGGGGGCTCGCCCGGTCAGACCAGCGTGGACGGCGGGGCCTGGGTGCCTTCGCAAGCCTGCTACGACAAGGCCGTCGCCCTGGTCGAGATCCTGACGCCTGCCCAGGCCTGCGGCCAGATGACCCAGGTCGATAGCAACGGACTCACCGTCGCCGAGGCGACCTCGGCGCAGCTGGGCTCGGTGCTCAGCGGCGGCGGCTCGGATCCCGCGACAGGCAACATGATTGCGGATTGGCTTAGCCTGGTCTCGTCCTACGTCAACGTGGCCAAGGCGTCGAATCCGCACATCGGCCTGCTGTACGGCGTGGACGCGGTTCACGGTAACAACAACGTGGAAGACTCGACAATGTTTCCCCACGACATCGGGCTGGGGGCGACCCGCAATCCGACCCTGGTCGAGCAAGTCGGCCGCATTACGGCGCAAGAGATGCTGGGCGTGGGCATGAACTGGGCCTTTGGACCCACGGTGGCTGCGGCCCGCGACGAACGCTGGGGCCGCACCTACGAATGTTTCGGCGAATCGCCCGACCTGACTGGCCAGCTGGGCGCGGCCATGGTCAAGGGGTTGCAGAACGGCAAGCTGGGCAGCGCGCAGGGCGTGCTGGCCGCGGCCAAGCACTACGCGGGCGACGGCGCCACCGACGGGGGCAAGAACGCAGGAGACGTCACGACCCTGGACGAGACTGCGTTCCGCGCGCTGGCGATTGAGCCCTACCGTGCCTCGATCGAAGCCGGAGTCGGCTCGATCATGGTCAGCTACAGCAGCTACCAGGGCGCCAAGATGACCGGCTCGAAGAAGTGGCTGACCGACGTGTTGAAGGGCGAGATGGGCTTCCAGGGCTTCTTGGTTTCCGACTGGGACGCCATCAGCCAGTTGCCCGGCACCTGGAACGAGCAAGTGAAGGCAGCCTTCAACGCCGGACTGGACATGGCCATGTTGTCCCACATCAAGGGCGTCCACACCGCGGCCGATCTGGCCAACACTCTGTCGTCGCTTGTCACCTCGGGTGACATCTCCATCGACCGTATCAAGGACGCCGTTCGTCGCATCCTGACCGTCAAGTGCGAGATGGGCCTGCTCGATGGCGACACGGTCGTCGATCCGGCCCTGACGGCGGACATCGGCTCGGCGGCGCATCGGGCGGTGGCGCGCGAAGCGGTTCGCGAGTCGCTGGTCCTGCTCAAGAACGACGGCATCCTGCCCTTGTCGAAGACCGTATCGCGGATTCACGTGACGGGCAGCGGGGCGGATTCGCTGGCCAAGCAGTGCGGGGGCTGGACCATCGGCTGGCAGGGGCTTGGCACCGGGGGCCCGGCGACAAACACGACAACCGGCACCACGGTCCTGGGCGCGGTCAAGAACCTGTTCCCCAGCGGCAGCAGCACGATTGTCACCACGTCCAGCGACGGCAGCAATGCCGCCGGCGCAGATCGCGTGATCGTGGTTGTGGGCGAAGCCCCCTATGCCGAGGGCCAGGGCGACAGCCAGGACCCGACCCTCACCGCCGCCGATTTTGCGACAATCGCCAAAGTGAAGGCTGCCAATGTGCCGTTCGTGGTTGTGCTTTTCTCGGGTCGGCCGCTGATCCTCACCGACGGCAATGGCGTCTCGGCCCTCGATTCGGCCAACGCCTTCATTGCGGCATGGCTGCCCGGCACCGAAGGCGACGGCATTGCCGACGTACTATTCGGCGACTACAAGCCTACCGGCAAGCTCAGCTTCACCTGGCCCGCCAGCCTGGCGCAAATCCCGATCCACGCAGGCGATGGCCAGACGCCGCTGTTCGCCGTGGGCGACGGCCTGACCTTTCCGTAAATCGGTCGGAGATCCGCGGTGCTCCCGTCACGCGGGAGCTCCCGCGACGGGAGCCGTCCCCGGGACGTCCGCAGGGCGACCTATCCCTACTGCAGACCGTTGAAGAAGCTCCAGATGTTGGCCGTGGCGATTGCGTCGACGGTGTGAGTCCAATTGCCGACGCAATAGACGACCGGCTCGGCGCAGCCGGCATAACTCTGGCAACCTGTGAAGGCCGAGGTGGTCGTTTGATTGCATCCATTTTGACCAATCCAGAAGTCACGCGTCGGCTCGCCGCCCGCGGTTGGCGTGACCGTGGTGTCGGCGGTCCCCTGATGGATCATGATGGCGGGCTTGGCGTTTTTGTCCGCGCAGGTGCCGGGCCCCATGCCTTCGACGGGTGCATAGCCGCGGAACCAGCTGTTGTGCGCACAGGCGATGGAGTTGGTGAACATCCCGCCCATGCTGAACCCGGTGAAGAACTCCCGACTGGTGTCGATGCAGAATCGGTTCTCGAGATCCGTCTTCAACGCCTGAATGTACGCGTAGTTCGCGTCGTTGCTCGTCCAGTTCGAGGTGATTCCGCTGCCCCATTTGGAGGTGGTGCCGGGCGCGTCGCCGTCGCCCTGCGGATAAACGGTGATGGCCTTGCCGCCCGATCGCGAGGTGAAGTTGTACATGCCCACCACCGAGACGTTGTTCATGTTGTGGCCGTGCAAGGCGAAGATCAGCATGAGCGGCGTCTTGTTGTCGGCGGCGGTTGGAACGTCGAGCAGGTAGTAGCGGGTCGTCCCTTGCATATCCATGGTTTGCTGGGTCTTTGGATCAGGTCGCGTGATGGCCTTGCCGCAGCCAAGGGAGCCGAGTCCGCCGTCCACCGACGGGACTCCGCCGGTTCCGGAGCCTCCGCCAGCGCTGCCGCCAGCGGCCCCGCTGCCACCGCGTCCGCCCGTCGATCCCGCGTCTTGCGTGCCAGCGTCTTGCGTACCGCCGGTCCCGCCAGCCGAGCTCCCACCGGTTGCCGGTGCGCCCCCTGCGGCGGAGATTCCGCCCGTGCCTGGCTTCCCACCGCTTGCCGATACGCCGCCGGCGGCTGAGATTCCGCCCGCGCTCGATTGACCTCCGGTTGCCGGGGCGCCGCCGGTGGCCGAGCTGCCGCCCGTACCAGACCGCCCGCCGGTTGTCGACGTGCCGCCGGTGGCCGAGCTGCCGCCCGTACCAGATCGCCCGCCGGTTGTCGACATCCCGCCGGTGGCCGAGTTGCCGCCGGTGGCCGAGTTGCCGCCCGTGGCTGAGAGCCCTCCAGATCCACTCTTCCCTCCGCTGCCCAAGGCGCCGCCCGTGGAAGGAATTCCCCCCGTCCCACCGCCCGCTCCGCCGCTGCTTGCGGCTGGGGTACCGTTTCCCCCGCAGGACGCGAGGACGACCGCGACACCAGACACGACAATTCCACGCAGAATCATTTTCATTTGTGAGCCTCCTGGCAGCAACCGTCGAGGTAGTCTACTCGCGACGGGCGAGTCGAACCGCTGCCATACAGTTCCAGCTGGGGGTTGTTTTCGGTTCACACCGCGCGCGGGCCAGCGGTTCTTGTCCTGGTTTTGGCACGCGAGCGGCGACGTGTTCCGGGCATGCATACAACACCGATCGCGTGTATCGTGGTGGCGTGGCGCGCGGCAATTGGTTGATCGCCTTGTCGGTGCTCTTGGGGAGCACGGCCGCCATGGCGGATGGTTCGCCGAGCGGCGTGGCGGCCTCGGTGCGGCTTCGGTACGAGCTGGAGCCTGCTGCCGAGAGCTGTCCCGACAAGAGCACTCTTCAGACGGCACTGACCGAACGGTTGGGGTTCAACCCCTTCGATGACCGTGCGGCGAGGGTGATCTCGTGTCGCGTGCAGAGGATTGGACGCGCCTTCCGTGCACATATCGAGGTCGGGCAAGGAGCGCGGGACGCGGGTCCTGGACGCGAGCTGGTGTCCATGAGCGGCGACTGCCAAGAGCTGGCACAGGCGATCGAGCTCGCCCTCAGCATCGCTATCCATCCGCTGCTGGTCGCGCCCCGGCCGAGCCCGGACCCGCCTGCGGAGGCGACCTCTGACACGTCGGCAGCAGCGGCCCCAGTCCGATCCGCCCGTCCGGCGTCATCCTCGCTTTCGCCAGCTCCGCCCACCGTGGTCTCGGCGCCGCCCGTCTCGCGTTCGCGCAACTACGAGCTGCGCTGGAGCGTGCGTGCGGACGCAGCGGCTGGGCTCGATCTCGGCTTCAGCTACGGCGGCACGTTTTCCCTCGGGTTTAGGCGGGGCTGGTTGTCGGGCGCCCTTGAGCTTCAGTTTCTCGCGCCGTCGGCGGTTAAGGTCGGCCCAGGCTCTTTGCACGTCTGGCAATGGGACGTGCTCCTCGTCCCCTGCGGGCACCGCGGTGGATGGGCGGCATGCCTGGTCGGCTCGGCCGGAATGCTGTACGGTCGTAGTGAAGGCTTCGCCGTCAACGGACAGTCGCAAAGTCCGTTCGCGGCCGCTGGTGCGCGCGGCGCGTGGGAGCACGCGATCTTCGGGGACTGGCTGCGGCTTGCCGTCAGCTTGGATTTGTTGGCGGCCCTGACGCGCAACCACTTCAGATTGGGCAGCAGCGACACCTGGACCACGCCACCGGTCGCGGCGTCGCTCGGGGTCGGGGTACAAGGCGCCTTTTTCTGATAGAGCGCGGCTCCCGCCGCCAATATAGAGAGTGGTGGTGCAGCCGAAGCGCGAAAGCCCGCAAGACTTGCCGGACGAGGCCGTCCGGCCGGTGGCCAATTTTGACCAGATCTACCGCGAGCACTTTCCCTACGTCTGGCGCACCTTGCGCCGGCTGGGGGTCGCGCCGGCCAACCTCGAGGACGTGACCCACGAGGTCTTCGTGGTGGTCCACCGACGGTTTGCCGACTTCGACCGGCAGAGGCCGGTCAGGCCGTGGCTCTTCGGCATCGCCTACCGCCTCGCCTCCGAGGACCGCCGGCGCGCGCACCGCCGCTTCGAGCTGGCCACGCCCGCCCCTGATGGCCTCGCCCTTGCGTCAGCTGCCGACGACTTGATCGAAACCGACGAGCGACGGCGGTTGGTTTTGGAGTGTCTGCAATCGCTCAGCATCGAGCAGCGAGCGGTGCTGATTCTGCTCGACATCGACGGCGAGGCAGCCGCCAGTGTGGCCGTTGCCATGAATGTTCCCTTACCCACCGTCTATTCACGACTGCGCGCGGCCCGTCGCAAGTTCGCCGCCGCGGTCCGGCGAGCCAACCTGCGAAGAGGTGAGACATGAAGGCACCGTTGGATGAGCTCCCTGCCAACATCGCGGACCTCTTCGAGTCCGAACGCCAGGCGCCACGCCCTTCGCTCGAAGCCGAGCGCCGGGTGCTCGGGCGCGTGGCTGTTACCCTGGCTGCGACCGCGGCGGGCACGGCGTCGCTCGCGACATCCTCGGCCGTGGCTGCCACTGCGGCCGGCGCATCGGCCAAGGTGGGTGGGATCGCGCTCGGGATCAAGCTGACGATCGTGGTCGTGTCGGTAGGCGTGGCCGGAACCGCGGCGCAAATTGTTCGACGCCAGCAGATGTCCGCCAAGCCGGTGGTAGTCGCGAGCGCTTCGCATCGCAGAGCCGCGCCGGTGAAAGTGCGCCCGCTTCCCGAAGTTGTAGCGCCGGCAGCGATGGCGCCGCAGGAGGTGCCGGCATTGCCCGAGAGTGTTGGCGAGGCGCCCCCAGTTCCACCGACGCGACCTTCGCGCAAGACCGCATTGCAACCGTCACACGACCCGGAAGCTCCGGCCACTGGCAAAGGAAGCTCGGAGGGAAGTCTCACGCAGGAAAGCCCGCTGCTCGCTTCAGCGCGCGAGCGCATTGCGGGCCACGCCCCGGCCGAGGCGATCGCGGTGCTCGCCCAGCACGCCAGAAGGTTCCCGCACGGCCAGCTCGAGGAAGAGCGTGAGGCCTTGTGGGTGCAGGCCCTGGTGGCGAGCGGCGATGCGAAGGCTGCTCGGGCCCGCGCGCTTGAATTCCGCCGGCGCTTTCCCCGCAGCATCCAGCTCTACATCGTCGAAGCCGCGGTGTCGGCGATGAAGTGAAGGCGAAATGAAAATGATACAAAGCCCGTGCTTGCGCCAATGACCAGTGGAGGTGCAGTCATGCGAGCAATCTCTCTTCTCCCGGTGGCGTTCCTATTTTTCGGCTGCGATGTCACCCGCACTCTCGGTGACGATCTGTCCGTGCATCCGGTGTCGCCCGCCCCGGGCGCGAGCACGGGCAACGTGCACGCGGCCACGGCAGGCCAGCCCACCCTGCGCTGGCATGCAAGCGAACAGGCCCAAACCTTCCACCTGCAGGTGGACGATTCGTGCAGCTCCGCCGCAAGCTGCGACTTCCCCTCGCCAGAGATCGACGAGCCCGCGCTCACCACGACCTCGTACACGCCGGCCTCGCCGCTCCCGCCGTCGAGCGAGCCGCCCTTGGCCCGGCGCTACTACTGGCGCGTGCAAGCCTGCGCCGGCAACGGCTGCGGCGAGTGGTCTCCCACGCGCACCTTCGTCGTGGGCCAGGAGCAGACCCTAAACCGCGACCTCAATGGGGATGGCTACAACGACTTCGTGCTCGGTGTGCCGGGCAGGGGCACAGGCGGACAGGCGTGGGTGTTTCTGGGTGGGCCGACCCTGCCATCCAAGCCGGCATTGGTCGTGAGCAGCGACGTGCCCTCCGACGGGCTCGGGTTTGCAGTTGCCATGGCCGGAGACGTGAACGGCGATGGATTCGGCGACTACCTGGTGAGGACCAACGGCAGCCTCGGGATATCTGGCGGAACGCCGCCCGCAGGACGCGTCATGCTGTTCTACGGCGGCACCACGCTCAAGAGCCAGCCGGATGTCGTATTCCCGGCCGAATGGTGGGGCTCTCAAGAATCCATGGCGGGTTGCGGGGATCTCAACGGCGATGGGTACGACGATGTCGCCTTCGCTGCGGCCGACTTGACCGCCCACAACGGCCTGGCGCTGCCATTCCGGGTGGAGATTCATTTCGGCGGGCCGGACATGGCATCCTCGGCTCCGCTCGTGCTTTACGGTGAAGACCAAGCTGATCCCGCCACTGACCCATCCGGTGATTCCTTCGGGCAATCCATTGCCGCCGCCGGCGATGTCAACGGCGACGGATACCCGGACCTGATCGTCGGTGCCAACTCCGGTGCCGACACCTCCATCATGGGCGGCAAGGTGCGCATCTATTTCGGCGGCCCGCAGATGGACGCCACGCCCGACGTGATTCTCGAGATGGAAGGAGATGGTTCCGGTGTGGGCACCGCCTTCGGCAGCTCGGTGGTGGGGCTGGGCGACGTCAATGGCGACGGCTTCGCGGATGTGGCTGTGGGTGCTCCCGGCGGCGACGGGCTCGTGGGCGGGTCCGGACCTCAGCCTCCTCTCAACAGCAGAGCCTACGTCTACTTCGGCGGCGTCGCGCCTCACACCTCGCCCGATGTCGTGCTCCAGGTCAGCCAGGAGACGTCCACGTTTGGAGTGCTCGCGCCCGCCGGCGACGTAGACCACGACGGCTACGCCGATATCGCAGTGATGGCGAAGGGCACGGGACAGTACACACCGACGAATTGCTGCCAGCCCCGGCCGGGCAAGGTGTACCTCTTTTCCGGAGGGCCCGATGCCGGTCAGTCCACCATTGCGACCATCGTCCCTGGAGTGTACGTGTGGGGCTTTGCCGTGCTCGACATCGACGGTGACGACAGCCCGGAAATCATCACCGGTCGAACCAATGACACGAGCGCGCGCCAGCAGGTGTCCATCTACCAGAGCGCCGACGGCTACGCGGCGCATGCCCGCACTATCCTGGACGTCCCCGAAATCTCCGCCAACCCAGCGATCAGCCGGTAGCCGTTCCGCGCTTCCGTGGCCTTCCGTGGCTGCAGAGTCAGGGCAACGGGGCGCCGAGCGCTGGGCTGCATCCTCTTCAGTTACCCGCTAGACTTCAATGCGTGATCGCCCTTGCCGACACTCAACTGACGGCGCGGATCGGCGGCACGCCGCTGATCGCGCTGCCCTCGCCCAACCCGCGGGTCGCCATCTACGGCAAGCTGGAAGGCAACAACCCGGGCGGCAGCGTGAAGGACCGCCCGGCGTGGTCGATGATCCGCGGCGCCGAGCTGCGTGGCGAGCTTTCGTCCGGGGTGGCGCTCATTGAGCCCACCAGTGGCAACACCGGCATTGCCCTCGCCATGATCGCTGCCGCGCGCGGCTATCGCATGGATCTGGTTATGCCGGCCGATAGCACGACCGAAAGGGTGAACGCCATGCGCGCCTTTGGCGCCAACGTGATTTTGACCCCGGCCAAGGCGGGCATGGAAGGCGCCATCGATCTGGCGCTCCGGCGGGTCGCTGCCGGCGGCTACCGGATGCTGGACCAATTCGCCAATCCCGACAACTGGCGCGCCCACTACGAGACGACCGGTCCCGAGATCTGGCGCGCGACCGAGGGCCGCGTAACCCATTTCGTCTCGTCCATGGGAACCACGGGCACCATCATGGGCGTGTCCCGCTACCTCAAGGAGCGGAGCGCCGACGTGTGCATCGTGGGCTGTCAGCCCACCGAGGGCTCGCGAATTCCTGGGATCCGCCGCTGGCCCAAGGCCTATCTGCCGAGGATCTTCGAACCGTCCCGGGTCGATCGCACCATCGACGTGGCTCAGGTGGACGCCGAACGCAAGACGCGAGAGCTCGCCGCGCAGTCGGGACAACTCTACGGGGTGTCGTCCGGTGGCGCGGTGTGG
The DNA here is from genome assembly GCA_964491625.1 of uncultured Myxococcales bacterium. Taxonomy (GTDB): domain Bacteria; phylum Myxococcota_A; class Polyangia; order Fen-1088; family Fen-1088; genus Fen-1118. The sequence goes on along the minus strand of CAZBIU010000163.1, from coordinate 1,475 downwards.
GCTGCGCAAGCGCTGGCTTCAGAGCTCCGCGAGGGACTCGTGGTCTCCATTCTCTGTGACCGGGGAGACCGGTACTTGTCGTCCGATCTGTACGCCCCGGGGCACGCCCGGCTGGGCGATGCGGGTTTGGGCAAGCTGGAAATCGCTGAGGTATGACATGGGAACGGTCAAGGTTACTCTGCGGCGGATCGGCGTTTGCGCCTTCGAGGCCACAAGCGCTGGCGGGCATCGCACGCGGGTGGAAGGCTCGCCCGAGCTGGCCGCCAAGATCCTGGAACGGGTTGCGGATCCATCCGTGCTGCCCAAGCCCCATCCGGCGCTACCCGCTTCCGCCGCGGGCCTGGGCATGCGCCCCATGGAGCTGTTCCTGGTCAGTCTGGCTGGTTGCAGTGGCATGGACGTGGTGCAAATCATCACCCGCCAGCACGAAGACTTGCGCGGCCTGACCATCGAGGTTGAGGGCACGCGGGCGATCTCTACACCGGCCGTCTACGAGACCATCAAGATCCGCTTCACGGCGGATGGCAAGGTCAATCCAGGCAAGCTGGCCCGGGCCGCGGAGCTGGCGGTGACCAAGTACTGCTCGGTGGCCGGCATGCTCAAACCCAGCGTCGCCATCACCGTCGAGACCGCGGTCGCGAGCTGAGCGGCGCTAAATTAATGTGGCAACCGAGGTTTGAGGGCACCGTAGGTGAAGGCGCCCAGCAGGGCGAACAGAAGCATGACCACCGCGCCCGGGTAGAGGTGCCCGACCAAAATGAACATGGGCCCGGGACAGGTGCCGGTCAGCGCCCAGCCAACGCCGAAGATCAGTCCGCCCAATAGATTGCGCCGCCAGCGCGGATCCTTGTCCTCTATCACGAGACCCTGGCCGCCGAAGCCCCGCACCTTTTCCGCGCGCACCAGCCGAAAGAACAGCGCGCCCAGCAATACAGCGGAGCCAAAGATGCCGTACATATGGAAGCTCTGGAACATGAACATTTCCTGGATGCGATACCAAGACAGTGCCTCGGCCTGGGTAAGCACGACGCCAAAGAAGATGCCAACCAGATAGAACGGAATCATGGCCGCGCCCTCAATAACCAAGCAGCGTCGGCAAGACGAAGTTCGTGACGACAAGCCCGCTGGCGAAGAAAGACATCGTCGCAATCAGTGAGCCCCGCTGTAGATCGGCCAGGCCGCTGATCCCGTGCCCGGACGTACAACCGCTGGCCCAGCGCGTGCCGAAACCGACCAGGAAGCCTCCAACCCCGAGAAGCCCCCAGGCCACGGGAGACGACAGTGCGGCGGTGCCCATGAGAGCGTTGGGCGCGAAACCTGGATCGTGAGAGAAGCCCCAGGACGCCAGGGTCGTGACGGTATGTGGGGAGATGGGCACGATGCGGTCGGCTGCTCCGAGCAGATGGGTGAGCAGTCCCCCGGTCATAGCGCCGGCGATGAAGGCGAGATTCCAGGCATGGTTGCGCCAGTTGACC
>CAZBIU010000162.1:0-14386 GCA_964491625.1 uncultured Myxococcales bacterium | reverse complement strand
CCGGTAGAACGACAGGCCGGTGTCGCCGTAGTAGCGACGGTCGACCATCTCCAGCGCCCCCACCCTATCCGGCGGAATATTGTGCCGGTCGTGCTCTACGATGACCACCGCGCCGTTCTCGAGCAGGCCCCCTCCCGAAAGCAAGGCCAGCACCGATTCGACCGCGCCCGCGGCGTACGGCGGATCCACGAAGACCCAAGCATACCTCTCGGCCCGCTCGTCCGAGAGCCGGTGTAGCGCCGCCTCCACGCTCGAGTCGATCACACGGGCGCGGCCCGCCAGGTCGAAGGCGCGCAGATTGCGATGCAGGGTCGAAAGGGCGCGATGGTCCCGCTCGACGAAGGTGGCCCGACCGGCCCCGCGCGAAAGCGCCTCGATGCCGAGGGCGCCGGTGCCCGCGAACAGGTCCAGCACCGGACACGCGTGCAAAGGTCCGAGAATATTGAAGATGGCCTCACGCACCTTGGACCCGGTTGGTCGTGTTGTGGCCCCACGTGGCGCACGCAGCTTTCGACCGCGTTCGGCACCTGCTGTTACCCGCATTCGGCGACTAACTACCGCGGTCCATCCGGCGAGTCAACGACGGGGCGCGAAACGCTGGAATAACGCTCGTTTTACAATCGCGCCGGGCAAGCTATCCTGCGCGCCATGCTCGCTCCGTCCCTCGACACCTACGCCGTTCGCCGGCTCATCGACTTGGCTCTGGAAGAAGACCTCGGCCGAGGCGACGTCACGACCCAGGCGGTCATCGCGCCTGGCCTGACCGCCAGCGCACACCTGGTCGCTCGAACGCCCCTGATTCCTGCCGGCATCGAAGTCTGTGCCGCCGTGTTCAATCGGGTCGATCCTGCCGTGGCGGTGACCTTGCGGGCAAAGGACGGCGAACGCGTCGCCGCGGGCACCCAGCTCGCGACCTTCGCCGGTAGCGCGGCATCCATCCTGGCCGCCGAACGAACCGCTCTCAACTTCGTGCAGCGGCTCTCAGGCGTGGCGACCTTGGCGCGCGCTTTTGTCGACGCTGCCGCCGGTTCACCGCTGCGCATAACCGATACCCGCAAGACCACGCCGGGCTTCCGCCTGCTGGAGAAATACGCCGTGCGCATGGGTGGCGCCAGCAATCACCGCTACGACCTCGGGTCGGGCGTGCTTATCAAAGACAACCACGTGGCCGTGGCGGGCGGCGTTCGCATCGCGGTCGAACGCGCGCGCGGGCGGGTTCCGCATGGGCTCAAGATCGAGGTGGAAGTGGACTCGCTGGTCCAACTCGACGAGGCCCTGGAGGCGGGCGCCGACATCATACTGCTCGACAATTTCAGCCTGCCTGACATCGAACAGGCGGTGACGCGCGCCAAGGCAACGACACCGCGGCCGATGCTCGAAGTCTCGGGCGGGGTGACGTTGCAAAAGATCGCCGCACTGGCGCGAACCGGCGTGGACATCGTGTCGGTGGGCGCCTTGACCCATTCGGCGCCGGCCGTGGATCTGGGCCTCGACATCGCGATGGACCCGGCGAAGAGCCGGTCGTGATTGACGGCGACCTCGCGCCGGTGCGGGTGGCGGACGCGATCACCACCAGGTCTCTGGGCAGAGCGTACGTCTTCCTCCCCACCTGCGCCTCGACCAACGATGAAGCGGCAGCGCGTGCGGCCGCGGGCGCCGACCAGGGGCTGTTGGTCGTGTCGGACGAGCAGTCGGCGGGTCGTGGTCGCCGCGGGCGCACGTGGCATTCCCCTGCGGGCGAGAACCTGTACCTTTCGCTGCTGCTTCGTCCTGCCGTACCCGCGCACCGGATCGCGCCTCTCACCCTGGTGGCTGGCGCAGCCCTTGCGCGGGCCCTAATGGCGCTGGGCTTTTCGCCGCGCCTCAAGTGGCCGAACGACGTTTTGCTCGACGGTCCCGAAGGTCTGCGCAAGGTTGCCGGAATCCTGACCGAGATGGCGACCGAGGGCCGTCGGGTGCGCCACGCGGTGCTGGGCATTGGTATCAACGTCAACGCCCGGGCCTTCCCCGGCGAGCTCGCGGAGCGAGCCACCTCGCTTCGCCACCTGCGCGGCGCCGCCGTCGATCGCGTGAACGTGTTGGCGACGTTCCTCGGGGCGTTCGAGCCTCTCTACGACGATTTCGTCGCCTCGGGCCCCGGCGCAGGCCTTCGCGCTTGGCAAGACTTCGCCCTGTTCGGTCAGGCCTGCTGGGTCCAGTCGGGAGCTCGGCGCACCGAGGGAATCGCGGAGTCCGTTGACGAACACGGCGCCCTTCTTATCCGAACCGGCGACGGAAAGCTGGTGGCGATTCACGCGGGAGAGGTCAACTGGCAAAAGACGCGCTAAAGTGCGGCCGCTTTGACAATCCTACAAGCCGCCATCCTGGGTTTGGTCCAGGGCATCACCGAATTTCTCCCTATTTCCTCCACGGCGCACCTACGCCTGGTTCCCGCCGTGCTCGGCTGGCCCGACGGCGGCGCCGCATTCACCGCCGTGATACAGCTCGGCACCCTGCTGGCAGTGGTGGGATTCTTCCTGCGCGATCTTGCGCGCATGCTCGCCGCCGCCGCCAATCCGGCCACGCGCAAGACTATCGATGCTCGGATGCTGGTCTACATCGTGGCTGGCACGGTTCCGGTGGGCGTGGTCGGCATTCTGGCCAGGCACGCCATCGAGGGGCCACTGCGTTCGATTCTGGTCATAGCAACCTCGATGGTGGTCGTCGGAATTTTGATGGGCGTGGTCGAGAAGACCGCGCGCCACGAACGTCCGCTGGAAAGCTTCACCCTGCGCGACGCTCTCCTGGTCGGGTTGGCGCAGTCGTTGGCGCTGATTCCGGGGACGTCACGCTCTGGCATCACACTGGTCGCGGCCATGCTGCTCGGCTACCGGCGCGACGCCGCCGCACGCTTTTCCTTTCTGCTCTCCATCCCGGCGGTCGCGGCCGCGGGTGTCTTCGAGCTGCCCAAGCTTTTGCACGGGCACGACGTCGGCATGACCGCGCTCGTCGTCGGCCTGGCGACCGCGGCAATCTCGGGCTATCTCAGCGTTGGGTGGCTGCTTCGATTTCTGCGCACGCGCACCACCTACGGCTTCGTCGTCTACCGCGTCGTCTTGGGCCTGGGGCTCGTCGCCGCGGTGCTCGCCGGCAAGCTGTGAGTCGAGCGATCGCGCCGGGCTCGGCCGTTCCCGTCGGAAGCCGCAAACCTTCGCCGGGCGCCGCCCGATTCGACTTTCGTTACGCGCAAGTTGCCGGTCGCCCCGAAAAGAGTTCGTTTTCTCGCCCACAATCCTTGCCACCGCGGCGCATGCTGAGTATGCTTCGCCGGCTTGTTGACGGATATCCTAAGCAAGGCTGGGCCCATAGCTCAGCGGTCAGAGCTGGCGGCTCATAACCGCTCGGTCCCTGGTTCGAATCCAGGTGGGCCCACTCGACTAGCGCCTGCCGGATGGTCCTTCTCTCGTCGGAAAAACGGCCCCTACCAAAGGCCAGGAGGAAGAGTTGCGCGATCAGCTTAAGCGTCTCGAGGAACTTCAACGCTACGACGCTCAGATTCAGGAACTCACGAACAGCCTCAAGGCGATACCCGCCAAACTGGAAGCCTCGCAAGCTGACTTCACCCGAGTCGAATCGCTGCTCGACAACGAACGCGCGCAACTGTCCGAATCCCAGCGCTACTACACGGACCAAAAAAGCCAGCTTCAGGTCGAGGAAACCACTGCCAGCAGCGCGAAGAACAAGCTGTCGATGGCGAAGAACTCGAAGGAATACGTCGCCGCCCAGCGAGAGATCGAACAGACCCGCGAAAGCGTGCAGAACCGCGAGCAGGAAATCGGGAAGTTGATCGAGGCGGTGCAGGTCAAAGAGAAGCTTCTTTCCGAGCGCGCCACCGAGCTCGAGGTCTTGCGCAAGTCTATGGACAAGGACGCCGAGACTGGCCGCAAGAAAATGGCCGAGCTGGAAGCCAAGATCGCCGAGATCAAGGTCGACCGTGACAAGGTCGCCGCCGGCATTCGCCCCGACGTGCTCAAGCGTTACGGCGCCATCCGTATGCGTAGCGGTCTGGCCGTGACCACGGTTCGCAATGGCACCTGCCAGGGCTGCAACATGAATGTGCCGCCGCAGCTCTACAACGTTCTCCAGCGTGGCAACACCATCGAGACCTGCCCGTACTGCCACCGGATCGTCTACTGGGAGAACCTGATGAAGGCCGATCCTGTGACCGGTGCTGGCGGCGGTAGCACTTCGTCTTCCTAGCTCGCTTCTCCTCGCGCTATACTGGAGCGGCTTCCCGCTGGAGCTCGAAAGGTGGTCGCGACGGTGTTGTTCTGCCGTCGAGGAAAGTCCGGGCTCCGTTGGGCAGGGTGCTGGCTAACGGCCAGTCGAGGTGACTCGAAGGAAAGTGCAACAGAAAACAAACCGCCTGGCGCGCCGAAAGCGGCATGTTCGGCAAGGGTGAAACGGTGTGGTAAGAGCACACCGCTCTCCTGGTGACAGGAGGGGCATGGCAAACCCCACCTGGAGCAAGACCGAACATGGATCGCAGGGCAACCTGCCGGCGTGGCCCGCGTCGAATCCAGATCCTGAGTTGGTCGCACGAGCCGTCCGGCAACGGGCGGCCTAGATGAATGACCACCGCTCGCCGGAGGCAACGAGGGCGAGCACAGAACCCGGCTTACAGCCGAGCTCCAACGGGAAGCATTACCTAGAATTACTACGGACGGCCCGATGGGTTTGGGGAGGACGCAGAGGATTGGGAGAGCGCAGAGGGGGACGCGACAATTTTCCGAGGCCCTCGATCAGCCGCCGCCCGCGGCGCGCCGCTTGGCCGCGGGCAGGATCTTTGCCAGGAACTGGCCGGTGTAGGACGCGGGTGTGGCGGCGACTTCTTCGGGCGTGCCGGCGGCGACGACCAGGCCGCCAGCGGCACCACCCTCGGGGCCGAGGTCGATGACGTGGTCGGCGGTCTTGATCACGTCCAGGTTGTGCTCGATGACCAGCACGCTGTTGCCGGCGTCGACCAGGCGATTCAACACTGACAGCAGACGCCGGACGTCGTCGAAGTGCAGGCCCGTGGTCGGCTCGTCGAGCAGGTACAGCGTTCTCCCAGTGTCGCGCTTGGCAAGCTCGCGCGATAGCTTCACCCGCTGGGCCTCGCCGCCGGACAGTGTGGTCGCCGACTGGCCGAGCGCGATGTAGCCCAGCCCGACGTCATCGAGGGTACGCAAGATGTGCGAGAGCTGGCGGTGGTTCTCGAACAGCGCCAGCGCGTCGGTCACGCTGGTCTCCAGCATCTGCGAGATGTCGAGGCCCTTCCACTTCACCCGCAAGGTCGCGTCGTTGTAGCGCCGGCCGCGGCACACCTCGCAGGTCACGTGCACGTCGGCCAGAAAGTGCATCTCGACGGTCTTCACGCCGTCGCCCTCGCAGGCTTCGCAGCGACCGCCCTTCACGTTGAAGGAGAAGCGCCCCGGTCCGAATCCGAACGCCTTGGCCTCCGCGGTGCCGGCGTAAAGCTCACGGATGTGGTCGAACGCCTTGGTGTAGGTGGCCGGGTTCGAGCGCGGCGTGCGACCGATGGGCTTCTGATCGATGTCGACCACCTTGTCGATCTGGTCGACGCCTTCTAGCTTGCTGAATTCCCCCACCGGATCGAAGCCGCCGTACAGCTTTCGCCGCAGGGCCGGGTGCAAGATGCCGTTGATGAGCGAGGACTTGCCCGCGCCGGACACGCCGGTGATGGCTAGCAGAACACCGAGCGGGAACCCCACGTCGACGTTGCGCAGGTTGTGCTCGCGTGCACCGCGCACCGTCAGATAACCCTTCGGCACGCGACGCGCGCTGGGAATCTCAATGCGCATAGTACCGGCCATGTACCGGCCGGTGATCGACTTCGGATTGGCCGCGATGTCCTCGGGCGTGCCCGCGGCAACCACGTAGCCGCCCAGCCGCCCTGCGCCGGGCCCGAAGTCCACCACGTGGTCTGCGGATTCGATGGTCTCCGCGTCGTGCTCGACCACCAGCACGCTGTTGCCCAGGTCGCGCAGGCGGCGCAAGGTCGCGATCAGGCGCAGGTTGTCGCGCTGGTGCAGCCCGATGGATGGCTCGTCGAGCACGTACATCACGCCTGACAGCTCCGAGCCGAGCTGCGAGGCCAGCCGAATTCGCTGCGCCTCGCCGCCGGACAGCGACGAAGCCACCCGATCGAGAGTCAGGTAGTCGAGCCCGACGTTGAGCAGAAAACCGAGTCGCGTGCGCACCTCCTTCAGGATTTCGGCCGCGATCTGCGCGCGCGCACCGGTCAGCGGCAGGCGGGCGAAGTGGTTCTCCGCATCGGCCACCGTCAATGCGGTCACGTCCACGATGCTCTTGCCGTCCAGAAACACCGAGCGCGATTCGGGGCGCAGGCGCTTGCCCTTGCAAGCGCGGCAGAGCTGCTCGCGAAAGTACTTGCCCAGCCACTGCCGCATCATCTCGGAATGGGTGTCGTGCCAGCGGCGCTTGATGTTGTTGGCCACCCCTTCGAAGCGCATCGCCCACGAACCGCCGCCGTGCTTGCCCGACCAGCTTACCTGGACACGCTTTTCGCCGGCCCCATAAAGGACGATCTCGCGCTGGCGCGGCGTAAGCTGTTTCCACGGCTTCTTGAGCGGAATGCCCATGTCTCGCTCCAGCGCAGCGGCAATGCGTGTAGTCCAGCCCTCTTCGCGCGCGAACCGCTCGCCCCAGGGCTCGATGGCGCCCTCAGAAATCGACAGCTCTGGGTTGGGAACGACCAGGTCCGGATCGACCTCCAGCTTGGAACCAAGACCGTTGCAGTCCACGCACATGCCGAGCGGGCTGTTGAAAGAAAACGACTGCGGCGACAGCTCGGGCAGTCCCACGCCGCAATTCGGACAGGCGCGTTCTTCGCTGTAGGCGCGCTCGCGCTCCTCGCCCTCCACCGCCACGAGCAAGGTTCCGCCGCCCGCCCGCAGGGCGGTTTCGATGGAATCGGCCAAGCGCGTGCGATCGGCTGATTCGAGGGTCAGGCGATCGACGACGATCTGGACCGTGTGTTTCTTCTTCTTGTCGAGCGCGGTCAGCTCGTCCAAACGCCGAACCACGCCGTCGATGCGCACCCGCACGAAACCCGCCTTGCGCGCCTCCTCGAACACCTCGCGGAACTCGCCCTTGCGGTTGTCTGCCTTGGGTGCCAGCAAGGTCACCTTTGACTTCTGCGGCAAGGTGAGAAGCTCGCCGACGATCTCGCCCGCCGAACGCGCCGCAACCTCGCCGCCGCACAAGTGGCAGCGCTGCTCGCCAGCGCGCGCGTACAAGACGCGCAGATAGTCGTAAATCTCAGTCACCGTCCCGACGGTCGAGCGCGGGTTGGACGACGCGGACTTCTGCTCGATGGCGATGGTGGGCGACAGCCCGCGGATCTGGTCGTACTTGGGCTTCTCCATCTGCCCAAGGAACTGCCGCGCGTACGAGGACAAAGACTCGACGTAACGGCGCTGACCCTCGGCGTAGAGCGTGTCAAAGGCCAGCGACGACTTTCCCGAGCCGGAAACCCCCGTAAACACGACGAGCTGGCGCTTGGGGATGGCCAGCTCGTCGATGTGCAGGTTGTGCTCGCGCGCGCCGCGAACGACTACGAAATTGGGTTCTTCAGCGCTGCGCTCGTGCTTCATTCCGAAGCGAGGATCTACTCGAAGAAATAGGCAATGCCCAGGGATCCGAGCATGAAATTCGAACCGCCGTTGGCGGCCTCGGGCTCCCCACCGCCGCCGATGGACTGGCCCCCGATGAGCAGGTTGTCATTCGATCCGAAGGTTGCGCCGAGGCCGAGATCGCCAATCAGCGCCACGTTGGGAACGATAAACGCACGAATCTGCGCACCGACCTCGAAGGACACGTCGAAATGCGAATCCTCGCCGGGGCCGCCTGGGTTCGAGACCCAGCGATTAAAGCCGATACCACCGCCGGCGGAGAAATCGGCAAAGGACGCCGCGTGAATGTGGTACCAGAATCGCCCACCAAAACCGAAATCGGTGGTCGATGTGTAAGGCGCCGGTTGCGGCCGGTAGTGGTGCAGCCCTGCGAAGCCGTCCACGTGAAAGCTTCCGGTACCCCAAGTCACGAGCAGCCCGCTGGTTCCGTTAAGCATGGTGATGGCACCGACGCCGATTCCCCGCCCGCGGGATGAGCTGGCGCCGGTGAAGCTTGCGGTCGCGGTGCTTGTCGCAGGTGGAGCTGCGCCCTCCGCGGCCGGGGTCTGCGCTTGCACTGACGATGCGGTGAGTAATCCTGCCAAAGCGACTACGGTGGAACACACTGAGAATCGACGCATTTGGACACCTCCTTGGTAATTATGCGACCGTACTATAATCGGGCCCGCGAATGAAGCTCGGACCGCGTGTCGCCACCATTGCAACGCTGCTCATGGCAGCGGTCCTCCTGGCAGCCGTCGGGGCCTCCGTGTTCGTGCTGCGGTCGGACCAATTGCGCGAGATGGACCGCGAGGCCCACAACATGGCCGACGCGCTCATCGCCGGCATGGAACCGCTTGCGCCGGAAAAAGCCGGGGAGGCGCTGCGGACGCGGGTTCTTGCGCTGGCGAACAAGGGCGGCCCCTTCCGACTGGAAGCCGTGGCCTGGGGAGGCCAGAAGCCAAACAACTCGTGGGCGGGACTCTGCGACGAAGCCACCAAGCTTGACGCCCCGGTGGGCAGGCTGTTCGACCTCAAGGGCACGCCACCCTTCTACGCGATGGCGATTCCGCTCCACAACATGGGCCCGGGCGAGCCCATGCGGCAGGTGGTGGCGTTTCTGGGTCTGATTCGCGAAGGGGCCTTCATCGGCCAGGAGCTCACCCGCTCGCTCGAACGACTGGCCCCCCTGCTGCTCTTCTTCTCGGCAGCCTTCGCAATCGCGATATACGTCATGCTCATGCGCTGGGTGGCGATACCACTGCGCCGCCTGGTCGAGGCCATCGACGGTGCTTCCAAGGGCGATCTGACCCGAGCGGTGCTGCCCGAACGCGACGATGAGGTCGGAAGTCTGGGCGTCCGCTTCAACGACATGATGAACTACCTGCGCGAGGCGCGCGAGAAGGAAGCGCGAGCCACCGCGGCGCGCGTGGCGACCGAGGCGCACCTGCGCCAGGCCGAAAAGCTGGCCACCGTCGGTCAGATGGCGGCCGAGATCGCCCACGAGGTGGGCACGCCACTCAACGTCATCGGCGGACGAGCCCGCACCCTGGCCCGTCGGGCCGCCGAACCGGCAGACGTGCAGAAGAACGCCGAGATCATTTCCACCCAAGTCGACCGCATCACCAAAATCATCCGCCAGGTATTGGATTCCGCGCGCAAGAGCCGGCCGACCACGGGCGAGGTCGACGTGCTCAAGACCGTGCGCGACACCCTTGAGTTCGTCGACGAGCATCTAAGGCAGCGGCGAATCGAGGTCGATATCCGCAGCGAGCCAGAGCTGCGTCCCATTCCCGGCAACCCCGATGAGATCCAGCAGGTCTGTTTGAACCTGATCATGAATGCGATCCATGCCATGCCCGATCGCGGGAAGCTGGGCCTCGACCTCGAATACGTGATTCGGCGCAAAGAGGGGCTGGATCTGGCCCCGCCTTCGCCCTACCTCATGCTCGCCATCAGCGACACCGGTCCCGGGGTTCCCGAGGCCGACCGCGCGCGCATCTTCGACGCCTTCTTTACCACCAAAGAGGCCGGCGGAGGCAGCGGCCTTGGCCTCTCCGTCAGCCAAGGCATCGTGAAGGATCACGACGGCTGGATGGAGGTGGGCGACAATCCTGCAGGCGGCGCGGTGTTTCGCGTGTTCCTGCCCCTGCCCTCTGAATCGCCCTCGCAAGAGAACCTGAAGCCCGACGTCACCCCGCCCCCACAGCCCGCAGGATAGAAATTGCGCCAACCCCGAGGAGCCTAGCCCATGCCCGCCCGCCCCATCCGTTACACCGTCGCCATGCCCGAGCCGGAATCGCACGAGTTTCACGTGACGATGGAGATACCGCCACTGCCGGGCCGGCGCAGCATCGAATTGGTATTCCCGGTTTGGGCTCCCGGGAGCTACCTGGTGCGCGACTTCTCCCGACACCTCTACGACCTAACCATTCGCGACGGCGAGAGCGGGCGGGAAATCGCATGGCGGCGCATCGACAAAGCGCGGTGGCGGATCGAAAGCGCCGAGCGCGCGGTTACCCTTCACTATCGCGCCTTTGCCTTCGAGGTCAGCGTACGCACCTCGTTTCTAGACCCAGGCCGCGCCTTCTTGAGCGGAACCAGCCTGTTCTTTCTGGTCGAGGGAGAGATCGCGCGCCCATGCGTTCTGCACGTCGAACCGCGCCCAGGTTGGAATATCAGCACCGCCTTGCCCTCGCTTCCGGGTAGAAGGAATTCGTTTCGCGCGCGCGACTACGACGAGCTCGTCGATTCGCCCGTCGAAGCCGGAACCCACGACCGTTCCGGGTTCCGCCTCGGCCGAGCCCGCTTCGACGTGGCCCTGCAGGGCAGGAGCAACATCGACAGAGCGCGCATGCTCTCCATCTTGCGGGCTATCGCCCAGACCGCCGGGGCCATGTTCGGCGGCTTTCCCTTCGACCGCTTTCTCTTCATCATCCACGCCTTGCCCAACCGGGGCGGCGGTCTTGAGCACGCCTGCTCGACCACCCTCGACATCGCGGGCTTTTCCTTCGAGGACGAAAAGGGCTACCAGAGTTTCGCCGAATTGGCCGCGCACGAGTTCTTCCACGTTTGGAACGTTAAGCGCATTCACGACCGAGCGCTCGGCCCCTTCGATTACAGCAGGGAAAACTACACCGAGCTACTGTGGTTTCACGAAGGCTTCACCGAGTACGCGCAAGGGCTGATCCTGCTACGTGCGGGCTTGGTTTCGGTCGAGCGCTATCTCAAGGATTTGGCCGAAGATTGGGGCCGCTACCTTGCCCGCCCCGGCCGCAACACAAGTCCGCTCTCGCAGCTTTCCTATGAGGCGTGGATCAAGCAGTACAAGCCCGCCGAAAATCACATAAACCGCATGGTCAGCTACTACGACAAGGGCCGCTGGGCCGGCCTGGTCCTCGACCTGCAACTCAGGCTGGCGACCGGCGGCAGGCGCGGCGTTCCCGATCTCTTCCGCCGGCTTTGGGTCCGCCACGGGGCCAAGGGGCGAGGCATCGACGCCCAGGTGATCCGCGCGGAGGCCGAGGCCATCGCCGGCCGATCGCTCGGCAGCTACTTCGCCCGTTTCATCGACGGTACCGCCGAGCTGCCGGTCCCGGCGCTGCTCAAGCAGGCGGGCATCGCTATGGCCGCGGTTTCTCACGCCCAACACGAGCGCAACGACGCGACCAAGGCCGCCCGGCTGCTCGCCTGGAGTGGGCTTTCCTTCGGCAATGGCGGCGACGAGGCCGCGGTGGTCAAGAACGTCGTGCCGGGCTCGCCCGCCTACCGTGCCGGCATCACCTTCGGCGACGACATCGTCGCCGTCGATGGAACCCGGGTAAATTCAACCACGGTGACCAGGCGCCTGGCCGACGCTGGCCCAGGCCAGGAAGTCACAGTGTGCTTCTTTCGCAAGGACCAGATTGCTGAAGCCAAATTCCGCATGGCGCGCAACCCGGAGCGCCGCTGGACCTTCGCACTCGACAAGGATGCCGCACAGGCCACACGACACCTGCGCCGCTTTTGGCTGGGCGTCACGGTTTGAGCTCGTAGGCGCCGATGTCGAATCCGCTGCCTTGCGGGCGGAGCGTCCCGTCGGCGTCGTAGGCTGGCGTCGAGGCCGCCGTACCGCGATCGACGCAGGCGGAGCCGAGGGTCAGGTGCAAGTCACCGGTGGACGACGAAACGTAGCCCGGGTCCGCCGAGATGTTTGTGCTGGTGGCCGAGATTACCGTCGACGTCAAGTCGCCGTCAGCTTCGCTATGATAGAGGACAACCAGCGTGCCGGCCGAACCTCCCGCTGGCGAGTAGAGATCGTTGTATTCGAAGAGCCGCAAGGCCGCGCCGACGGATTCACTCACGCCAGTGCGGTTCGGACAGGCGCCGGCCGAGATGATGTTGTTGCGCAGAGCGCCCCCGGTGACATCGACAGCGCCTGTGCGTTCCACCAACACGCCGATGCTGCTGCAGTCGCTCGCCGGGCCGCCCTGGGCCTGGCGTGCTTGGAGTAGCGGTTCGATGTCGTTCGAGCTCACGTCGGCCTCGGCCACGGAAGCGCTGGTCGATGCCCCCAAGACTAGGTCGAGGCCGCGGAAGACCGGTTGGGTACTACCACCGGAGCCAGAGCCAGAACAGGTGCTGCCGAGCATGAGGTTGTTCACCAGCCGGGCCGATGACGTCTCGAGCAATACGCAGGTCGACGTCGAGTCTCCGCAACCGCTTTCAATCTGATTGCTGTCGAGGACAGCCCCTTGCCCCGCCAGGGCGACGCCGACACTCACGCGCCCGTTACCACCCGAGATCGCATTTGCCGTGACCGTTCCACATCCGCCGCTGCCGCAGCGGAGTGCCGCGACCGACGCGCCGGATGCCGCCGAATCGAGAAGGTCGCTGGGGCCGCCGCACAGCGTGTTGGCAATCAGGATTGCAGGCGACGCGGCGTTGGTGACGAACACCGCCGACGATTCAACCCCGGTCCCAGGCTGCGCATTCGAGTATCGGCCCTGAATGCCGAGCGAGGATGTCCGCGCATCGCTGCAGCCGCTCTTGCAGTAGCCCCCGACCACCGAATCGCAGTTGTTCCGCAATTCCACCGAGCCGCCGTCGACCAATACGCCGACTGCAGCCGTTCGGCCCGCTCCGCCACCAATCGATGAAGCGACGATGAGCGCCTGTCCTCCTCCGCTGATGCTCACGCCATAGGTGGTCGCTCCGTTGGGCGCGTCGGTGACAAAGATTCTGCTCAGCGCGACGTTCTTGCCCCCGTTGACGACGACGCCAGCGATGGGGCCTGCCGTCGCGCCAGCGTCACCGCTGTCGTCACCGTGGCGACTGATGGAGAAGCCACTCAATTCAGTGCGCGACACAATGCCATCGCCGAACACGACCCCCTGGTTGGTAGTCTTGAACAGGATGGTCGTCGTCGGCAAGGAGCTCGCCCCGCAATACTTAAGAGCGCCCGAGTCCAGCGCGTAGTTACCCTGGACCGCGATCCCGTCGACCATCGCCAGCCGTTCCGCCATTTCGTAGGACGCGCTATCGCTGCACGTCTTTCCGCCGGCCACGCACACGCGCATGCCGGAACCGCCGTCGGCGGACCCGACCGCGCCGATGCCCCGTCCGATGGTGGCGAAGGGACTCTCTGCCGAGCCGTCGCCGTCGTTGTCGTCCCCGTCGGGTGAAACTACAACGCAAGTGCTCGTGCAACCATCGTCCACCATACCGTTGCAGTTGTCGTCGACGCCCGTGCAGGAATCTTGCCCAGCCGGTGTGACCTCGGCCGTGACCTGGACCCAAGCGCCGTTGGTGCAAACATCTTTCCCGGCGTGGCAGGCCCCGAGCAAGGGATTGCTGGGGGAAATCACGTCGCGGGTATCCCCCTCGTGACAAGGTGGCGAGGAATCGGCAACATCATCCTGCGCATCCAGGGCCACGAAACCATCATTCCCGCCGGAGGCGTCGGCTGATCCGTCCGCTCGGCCATCCCGCGTCTCCGCGTTCAGGCCGTCGAGCGGGGGTGAGCTTTCGGTGCCGACGTCCCGCGAGCGCGTGTCCGACTCACCCCGACCGTCGCGTCCGTCAGGCGGCGGAAGGCTTCCTCCGTCGCCCGAGTCGGGTAGTGCCGGTGGAGCGTCGGCGGCGTCATCCTGCCCGCCCGGGAGGTCGGGTTCGATCTTTCCGTCGGAGCTGGTATCAGCGCTCTCATCGGGGACCCCGTCGCGACTCCTGTCAGGATGGCCTTCGTCCGCGGAATCCGCACGGCCATCGTCGCGCAGATCGGGCGCACCCGCTGCGTCGGGACCAGGCGCGACTTCCGGCGCGACATCGGCCAGCGGCACATCGCCCCCCACCGACGAGTCGTGCCCTGGGTTCTTCCCCACATAGGCGGGATTGTTCTCGCGACAGGCCACCGTCAGGACACCAAGCACGAGCCCCACGACAAGTTGGCAGGTGCGCTTCGAAATCAAGCTGGCCCACATGGCTAAGTATTGCCAATTGTAGCAGTTGTTGTGTCAAACACGTCGGTTCCTTTGTAAAATATTGACTCCATGCCGACCTTGCAGCGTCTCCTCTTCATTCTAGTGGTCGCCTTTACCAGCGCTTCGACCGCCGGCGCACAGACTGAATCACTCGGCTCGCAGCGCGTGGCCATCGCACGCCTTACCTTCGAAGGCCGAATCTCTGTGGGCCTGCAAGACCTTTTCTCTCAGCGCCTCGTGCAAGGGCTG
>CAZBIU010000161.1:0-14409 GCA_964491625.1 uncultured Myxococcales bacterium | reverse complement strand
ATCGATGACCTGCACTGCTTCGACATCGAAGAACAGTCCGTTGAGGGTGAAGTCGCGCCGACGAGCGTCTTCTTCAGCGGTTCCGAACACGTTGTCGTGGCGGATGAGAAGGTCGGTATTGGGCGTCTCACCGTTCCCGTTGCTCTCGGCAGGCTCGTCCTCCACGGGTCGCGGATTGGCCCTGAAGGTCGCAACCTCGATGATCTTGCGCCCGAAGAACACGTGAGCCAGCCGGAAGCGACGGCCGATGATGCGGCAGTTGCGAAAACAGCGACGAATCTCGTTGGGGGTCGCCGAGGTGGCGACGTCGAAGTCCTTCGGCTTGCGGCCAAGCAGAAGGTCGCGCACACAACCGCCAACCAAGTAAGCCTTGTGCTGGTAGCGACGCAAGCGCTGAACTACTCGCAGCGCGTCGGGATCGATCTGATCCAAGCGTATTTCCATGAACCCCATGCCGTACCATGTTGGTTACGTCGGGGCAAGCTATCTGCGCGGCCGGGCCGAGCTGCTTGCAGAATTCAGGGGCCGAGCGGCAACAATTCGCCTTTGAGGTGAGGAGGCGGTTCCACGGCGTGAAATGCCGGCCGTTGCGGCTTGCCCGGCCCAGCAGCGGCCGAAGCAGGCACACGCACGCGACCGGCGAGTGACGATGCGGCTGAAGGCGAAACCCGCCCGGGTTGCTCCCTAGGGCCGGCTGCCGGTTGCGCGGATGACGCCTTCGCGACCTCAGGAGACGGACCGGCGAGCGCTGCGGCGCCGGGTGGCGGCGTCGTCGATCTGGCTGCGGCGGGCGCCAGGGGACTCGCTGCGGCCGGTACCGATAGCAGGGCGGGCACGGAGGCCGGCTCGGGGCGGCGAGCAACGTGCTGGCGCAGCTTGACCAGCGCCAACGTGATCAAGAAGGTCAATGCCGCAACCAGGAGCACGACAAGAACGTTGCGCGCAAGTGGGTCGCGCGGAATATCGAGATCGTCTGGACTGACCGACGGGCGGCTGTCGGAGACGAAGCGTCCGCTCTTGGTCCAACGCCCGAGGAAGCGCGCGAGGCGGCTCGCGCCCTGGCGGGAACCGGTCCGCGATGGCAATTCTTCCGTGTTTTCGTCCGGGTACTGGCTGGTCACGACACCGCGAGCTGCCGTGGTCGGCCTGTGTGGAATCGCTGCCCGAGGCGCCGGGATTGGTGTTGGCACCACATCCGCAACCGAAAACTGGGATGACGGCGGCGAGGATCCGGGTGGACGGTAGCCGGTCGGCTGCTGAAGGTGGATGTCGTGGCCGATGATCGTGCGCGCAGACCGAGCCTCGTCCGAGTCGGGTGGCTCGGAGCCGTCTCCGGCGAAGCCAAATCTGGTTTTTGCGCCCGCCATGGGAGATTCAGATTAGCAGGCTGGACGACATTGTTCACGACTATCGCGGCGGCAGGTCTGGTCGTGGGGAGCCCCGGATTGTGGGATAGTGCACGCGAAGGATCGCTCGTGCAGCACATGCGCATTCTCTTCATCGTCAACAACATCCGGACCCTTCGTGCTAGCTACACGACTGCGTATCTGGCCGCCGCGGCGTCGAGGCGCGGGCACGAGGTGGGGTTGATCTCCGTCGAGGACCTTTCCCACGAGCGCCAGGTCACCGGTCGTGTCGTGAGGCTGACCGCGGAGGCCGCGCCCGGCCCATCCTCGGTGGTGGCGGCCCTGAAGGCCGGCACGGCAAAGTTCGAAGACCTTCCGCTTTCCAAATTCGACGTCGTGCTCTTGCGCAACAATCCGCACGTTGGCGACGGGCGCTCCATCCGCGTCAACCCCGCCATCGAGCTGGGGCGCCGTCTGAAACACGCCGGCGTGATGGTCTTGAACGATCCAGACGGCCTGCGCCGCGCGGGCTCGAAGATGTATCTGGCCGGATTCCCCGCCGAGATCAGGCCCAAGACCCTGATTACCTGTTCTGCCGATCGGGTGCGGGCGTTCCTACGCGAGCTCGACGGCGCCGCGGTCATCAAGCCCCTGTTCGGCTACGGCGGACAGAACGTGTTCTTCGTCGGGCGAGGCGAAACCGCCAACCTGCCGCAGATCATTTCCACCGTCCGCAGCACCGGCTACCTGATCGCGCAAGAGTACATTCCCGCGGCCGCGCGCGGCGACAAGCGCGTGCTCCTGCTTGCCGGCGTGCCGTTGGAAGCCGACGGAAGCGTGGCGGTCTACCGCCGACTGCACCCGCGGGACGACATGCGCAACAACATGCACATTGGCGCCTCGCGCTTGCGCTGTCGCCTGACCAAGGCCGAACGACGACTGTGCGAAACCATCCGTCCACGGCTGGTCGCCGATGGGCTTTACCTGGTGGGGCTGGACATCGCCGGCGACAAAATCCTGGAGATCAACGTGTTCTCGCCCGGTGGATTGCACAACATGTACGAGCTCTACCGCGTCGACCTCGCCGACGTCGCAATCGCCGACCTAGAACGCAGGCTCAAGCTGCGCGACGCCTATCGCGAGCCCGTGCCGCCCCACGTGTTCATGCGCGGGTAGGCAACTATTCCCGATGTCTCATCGCCTTACGCTTGACGGCGAATTCTTTCACCGCCTGCTTGGTCTTGGTCGACATCTGTAGGAACTGAAGACCCATGCCCGATTCGGTGCCATTCATATCCGTGCTGCGCACCCAGCGCACTTCGGTGATGGCGTCCATGACCTCGGCGCTGCCGGGCAGCGTGAAGTGCACACGAATGCACTCGCCCACCGGGCACAGCATGTCGGTGGCGACGAAGAGACCGCCAGCGCTCAGGTCCTGCGACAGACCGGTATAGAAGTTGTGCTGACTCTCGAACGTGACCTCCACGGTCAGCTCGTGGCGCGGCGTCGCCCGTCGCTCGTCGTCGGCAATCAAGATATCCGCTTTGTACTTCACAGCATCCATGGCAACCGGATCTCGCCCCTGTGAGCTTCGGCGGATAGCCCTAGAAACTAGAGGACGAGTCAGCCTTCGGTCTGCAGCGACAGAACGAATTTCGCGCCCTGCCCTTCCGCGGCGGGCGCCAGTTCCAGCGTTCCTCCGAAGCTCTCCACGATGCTGCGGCTGACGGGCAGGCCTAGCCCGGTGCCTTGCCCGACCGGCTTGGTGGTGAAGAACGGGTCGAAGATCTTGCGGCGCAGGTCTTTGCCGACCCCGGGCCCCTCATCGGCGACGCCCAAGAGCACGCGCCGGTCCTCCGCTTCGCAAGACACCACGATGGTGCCCTTACCCGCCATGGCGTCGGCGGCGTTCATCATCAGATTGACCAGCACCTGCACCAGCCGGCTCGGTACCACCAGCACCTGGGGCCATGCCTCGCCGGCCGGAACGGTCACCACGCGCACTTCGCGGAATCGACTCTGCGGCGCAAGCAGTGCCTGTGCGGATTGCACCACACGCAACAGATCGGTCGCCACCGGCGCCTCGTGGCTGGGGCGGGAGTATTCGAGCAATTCGCGGATAATACGATTGATTCGCTGAGTTTCCGCCTTCACGCGATCCAGGGCGTCTCGCCGGTCGGCTGGCGGCAGCTCGCCCTTGCCTGCGGCATCGGCCCGCAGGATGTCCACGTAACCCAAAATCGCGGCCAAGGGGTTCCCGATCTCGTGCGCGACCCCGGCGGCCAATTGCCCCACCGAGGCAAGCTTCTCGGATCGGATGATTTGCTCGCGCTGGCGGGCGAGCGATATCGTCATCTGATTGAAAGCCGAGGCCAGCCCGGCGAATTCCTTGGACCCTTCTTCAGGAATCCGCGATTCCCAGTCGCCCGCGGTCACCAGGCCCGTCGCGCGCCGCAACTCGGCCAGCGGCCGAACCACGAGCTGGGTGAGCACAAACAGTCCCAGCGCCAGGACCAACAGGGCGTCCCCGACGGTGAGAAAGGCCAAAAGCAGCCACGACCGCTTGAGCACCACGCGGGTTGGCTCGGCGGCGGCCAGCTCCACGCGAGCCGCGCCCACGACTTTTCCACCCACCTCGACGGGAGCGTAGGCCACGAGCTCGCTGCTGTTGTCATACGGCGCTTGCCGATAGTTGATCACGGGAGGCCCGCCAGCGAGCGCCGTGGTGAGCACGGACGCTTCGCGATCGCCGGGCGTGCGGTCGGGTGACGAAGCGATCGGTCGCCGGTCGCGGCCGATGACTGACAGTCCGATCGCGCCGGTGCTCTCCCGCAGCGCTCGCAGCGTATCTCGCAAGGCGCCAACCTGACCTTCACCGTGCGCCGCCCATTCGACCGCCAGCGAACGCGCCACCGAGCCCGCCAACGAGGCAGCCATGGTCTCGCGCTGCACGCGCAGGCTGTCGCCGGCTGCCCACAGCGCGATGTAGCCCGTGGTCAGGATCGCCACCAGGGTGACCGCGGTAAGGCCCAGCATGATCTGCACCCGCAGTCCGGGACGCGCCCGCATGCGCGGAATCACGGGAACGGGCGCGGTCAGGCTGGTCACCGTATTGTCACGATATCATGCGCGACGCGAGCACGCTGCCGCCGCGTGCAACGATTCGCGCTTCGTTGCGAAGAACGAGCTACAGCCGGCTGGCGTAGTCGACCTTCATCTGATCGTGAAGCGCCAGGTCGGGTTGAGGGGTATACGTGTTGCCCGACTGGGTGAAAAGCACGTGTCCGGTGTTCCAGTCGCCGCTGGTGTCGGGTTCCCAATTGAAGGTTCCGATGCCCTGCTGGTTGGCCACGCCGAAGACCACATCGTTGATTTCGCGTTGCATGGGGCCGTATTCAGCGGCCATCAGCTTGAGGTTTGGGAAGGCCGTGGCCAGGCTGGTGAAGGTGTTGGTCCACCCGGCCTTGGTGGTCGTGGCATTGTTCGGGTCGCCCTGGTACTTCTGGTAGCAAGACTCGCCGAAAACGTCGAGCTGGACACCCTGTTTGGTGGCGTTCGTGATGTACGTCTTGCTTGTGCTGAGCGCCGAGCCTTGGGTTTCGGTGGGCTTGTCGCCACAGCGATCGATGTGAAGCGCGATCAAGATTCCCGTGTCCACGTCCTTGACGCCTTTCACGCCAGCCTTGAAGAGGGTGCCCAAGTTGGTCCAGTTGGACACGCTGCCGGTGACCTTGTTGCTTCCCGTGGGTTGCCCGCCGCTGTCGCACACGTGTAGCAACATTCCTGGCGTGGTCTCGTTTCCGATTTGCACCATGTCGGGTCGGGCGCCGCCTGCGATGAGCTTGCTGATGGAGTCCTTGGTGTAGTCGTGCACGGCCGTGGCCAGATCGTCGATGGTGGTGTAGCCCTGCCAGGCGACGGGGACGCACTGTTTTCCGGGGTCGGCCCAGTTGTCGCTGTAGTGGAAATCCACCAGCAGGGCCATGCCCAGGTCCTTGACCTTCTTGCCGAAGCTCACCGTGTGCGCGATATCGGCGTAGCCGTTGGTCTGGTCGTAGCCGTCGGCAGCTTTGGGATCGACGAAGGTGCGCAACCGGATGGCATTGAAGCCGTGTGTCTGAAGCTGGGAAAGCAAGCTCTGCTGCGCGGCTGAGCTCGCGGATTCGGCGTTCGTGATGTCAGCGCCAAGAAGGTACGACGGCACGTGGGTGGACGAAACGCCGCCCGTCCCGGAGGAGGCACCGGAGCCAGCGGAACCGCCGCTGCCCGTGCGCCCGCCCAGGCCGCCAGCGCCAGCCGCTCCGATAACACCGCCCTGCGCCGCCGTCCCGCCCGAGCCCGGTCGAGCGTCGGATGCGCCGCCGCCGCCCGTGGCCCCGGCCCCCCCGTCGAGCGACCTGCCGCCGCTCCCGACCACACCGCCGGTTGGGCTTCCCGCATCGCCCGCGCTACTGCCGCCCGCGGGGGCGCTCCCGCCAGTGACCACTATTCCGCCGCTCCCCAGAGGGCCGGTCGTCACACCGCCCGAGCCCACTCCACCGCCGGTGCCTCCCGAAGTCCCGCCGTTGCCCGTCGCGCCACCGGTGCCGCCTCGGCCGCCCGCGGACGCCCCTCCCACGGCACCGCCCGCGCCCGCCAGCCCGCCTGAGCCCGCGGCCCCGCCCGAAGCGACGGCACCGCCGGCTCCGGAGACACCGCCGGTCGGCGAAGCTCCACCCGAGCCAATCGCGACGCTGCCACCGACGCCCGGATTGCTCGGGCCTGGCGACGAGGAACATGCGCTGAGCCCGGCCACCAACGCAAGTGGCAGGAGGCGCGACGACGCAAACCGAAGACGGAGACGGACTCTCATGCCCATACAGTGGCTTGGCTCGCCAAAACGGTCACCCCGCGCGAAGGCATGCGGATGGGAAATCCCCACCTGAGAGCCGGATGGGTCCGAGCAGATTCGGGATATCACACATCACAGCCCTTCACCCGCGGGGACAAGGCTTGCTACAATCGATGCCGATGGCGAAAACCCCGGCCCCAGAACCGCCCGAGCCGCGCTTCGACGAGATCCTGTCACGCTTGCGCGCCATCGTGGAACGCCTGGAGAGTGGCAACCTTGCGCTAGAGGACAGCCTGCGTTTCTTTGAAGAGGGGATGGAGCTGTGCCGCCACGGTGCGGGCGTACTGGACAAGGCAGAAAAGCGCGTCGAGGTTCTGCTGGCCAACGCTGACGGAGCGGCCGCCACGGCACCTCTTGACCAGCCCGAACGCGAGGAGGACAGCAAGTGAGCACGTTTGATTTGGAGACCTGGCTCGCGCAGAGGCGCAAGGAGGTCGACGCCCTGCTCGACGCCGAGCTTCCCCAGCCCAGCAGCGACCCGGGCCGGTTGATCGAGGCGATGCGATACTCGCTGCTGGCGCCGGGTAAGCGGCTGCGGCCGATTCTCGCCCTGGCGGCGGCCGAGGCGGTGGGAGCCCGCGCGGACGAATCGGTGCGACTGGCCTCGGCGGCGGTGGAGCTGGTGCATTGCTATTCGCTGATCCACGACGACCTGCCTGCCATGGACGACGACGATTTCCGCCGCGGTCGCCCCACCAGCCACAAAGCCTTCGGGGAGGCCACCGCGATCCTCGCCGGGGATGCCCTGCTGACCCTGGCGTTCGAGTGGATTGAAAGGGCCGCCCATCGCTCTTCGCAGCCAGCACGCTTCTTGGCCGCGGTCGGGGCGCTGGCGCGCGGGGCGGGCGCGGCCGGAATGGTGGGAGGCCAAGCGCGCGACATGCTGCCTACCCCACCCTCGACGCTCGAAGCGATCGAACGCCTTCACCTTGAGAAGACCGGGTGCCTGTTCCGGGCCGCGCTCGAAATCGGGGCCGCCGTCGGCGGTGCCAGCCCGGAGCAGACCTCTGCCCTGGCCGACTTCGGAATCGCCTACGGCATCGCTTTCCAGCACAAGGACGACCAGGACGACGCGGAGCACGCCGCCTTCGCCGCCGTCGCGAGAAGGCGGGTCCAGGAACTATTGGAAAAGGCCATATCGACTATATCTGGCTTCGGGGAGAGCGCCGCGCCCCTGCGAGCCATCGCCGCACGATTGGAAGCTAGCGCGAAAGCCCACCGATGATACGATCGGAACCATCGTGACGGTTGACTGGGACGATATTACACGGGTACAGGACGGACCGCCGGGGTCGACCAAGGCCAAGATCGATCGGGAGCAGGCCTACTTGATCGTCCTGGCGGGCAGTGCGATGGGGGAGATGTTCAAGCTGACCCGCAAAAACACCATCATCGGCCGTGGCCAAAGCGCGCACATCCGGATGATGGACGAAGGGGTTTCGCGCGAGCATTGCGAAGTCTCGGCCGAGAGCGACGCCATGATCTTGCACGATCTCGGCTCGACCAACGGGACGTTCTGCCGGGGCGCGCGCATCGACCGCCACGTGCTTGAGGACGGCGACAAGATCCTCGTCGGTTCGAACACGGTGCTGAAATTCACTTACCACGACAGCCTCGACGAGCTCTTTCAGCGTCAGATGTACGAGTCCGCGTTGCGTGACGATCTGACCAAGACCTTCAACAAGAAGTACTTCACCGATCGCCTGGAAAGTGAATTCGCGTTTGCCCTGCGAACCAAGAGCCCCCTCTCGCTTGTGGTTTGCGACCTGGACCACTTCAAGCAAATCAATGACACCTACGGCCATCCGGTGGGCGACCAGGTCCTGGCCGAGTTTGCTCAGACCGTCTCGACGCTTGTGCGCGCGGAAGACGTGTTCGCCCGAATTGGCGGAGAGGAGTTCGGTGTGATCTGCCGGGGAGCCGATCCGACGCAAGCGCAGACGGTGGCCGAGCGCATCCGCCAGGCAGTGGCATCCCACCGCTTCGCAATCGACGGGCAGATCGTTCAGGTTGCCACCAGTGCCGGCGTAGCGTCGATCCCCGACGAACGCATCGGCGACGCCCAGGCATTCGTCGCTGCTGCCGACCAGGCCCTGTATGACGCCAAGCACGCCGGGCGCAATCGGGTTTGCATCTGGCAGCACAAGCAGCCTTGAGGAAAGACGCGCCGAGGGGAACTTATGAAAACATCCCTGGGATTTCTTCTCGACGGCCAGGTGGTGCTCTACACCGTGATTGCGCTGGTCCCCAATTTGTTCCTGATCCTGTGGGCCATGGCGCGCCTGTCGCGCGAGGTGCGCCTTTTGCGGGCCAAGACAGCGATGATGGAAAACGACATCAACCTGCTCGACCAGAGCATCAGCGGGCTCAGCGCCGAATTCCAGGCTATCCGCAAATCGGACAGCCAGGGCAAGTAGCCGGTTTCTTGCGGCCGGCCGTCGAGGTTCGTAGTCTCGATCTTCGACATGCGATGGCTTCTCTGCAGCATCTTGATGGCGCTTCTCGGCGCACCGACCCACGTGCGCGCCGGCGAGGCTGAAGGAACCGACGACGACGATGACCGGGCGGCCCCGCCCGAAGAGGTGCATGCGGCGAAAGCGCCCGTCAGCTTCGACAAGAAGTGGCTGGAACCCTTCTTCATGTCCGGGCCGGCCGGCAAAGCGGCGGCGCACTTCCGCGCCGGAGACTTCGCAACCGCCAGCAAAGAGCTCGACCAGATCCTGGCGCAGCTTTCCAAGCAGGCACCCGAACGCACCCAGCTGCGGTTCCTCCAGGCGCTTGCGCTTGAGGATCAGTCGTCGTGGCAGGCCGCCGAGACCATCTTCGAGGATCTCTGGTCGGCCTATCCGTTGCTCGCGCCCTACCACGCGTACCACGCAGCCCGCTGTCACCTGCGGCGGGGCGATCCCGACGGCGCCTTCGCGTGGCTCGCGCGCGTGCCGTCGGGCAGCGTGCCGGAGGCCGAGGCGTTGATGCTCAAGGTGGATGCTTTCGCGGCAGCCAAGCGCTGGTCCGAAGTCGACACCGAGGTGAGCGCGTACCTGGCGCGATTCCCAAAGGGCCCGCGCCGAGTCGAGGCGATGTTCGACCGGGCGGAGGCCTTGCGGGCGCTCGGACGACCGGCCACCGAAGCTGCGGCGGCCTACCGCAAGGTCTGGGCGGAAGCGGCGGATAGCTGGGCCACGCGCGCCAACGATCGCCTCGAAGAGCTGGCCAAGAACGCCGAGCCGAGCGAGGCGAGCGAGATCAAGGGGCGCAGCACGGACGAGCTCATCTCGCGTGGGATGCTGCTTTTCGACGCCAATCAGAACGCGCAAGCCGAAGGACTGTTCACCATGGCGCTCGCGCAGCCGGGCCTCGACAAGCCGACTGTGTGCAAGGTTCGCTTCCATCTCGCGCAGTCGATTTGGAAGCAGCGCCAGCGCCCGCGCGCGGCGCCGCTTTTCGATCAGGCGATCGCCGATTGCCGCGATGCCGGCGACAGCGACCTGCTGGTCCGCTCGCTCTACCAGGGTGCGCGCTCGTATGCCTCGGCGGGCGACAAGGACAAGGCCATCGCGCTCTACGGAGAAATCGAGAAGGATTTTCCCGGCCACCGCCTCACCGACGACGCGCGCCTACGCACGGCCGAGGTCCTCACCGACGCGGGCAAAGACGCCGAGGCGGAAAAGTTGCTCACCGATCTCGCGGACCTCTATCCCAAGGGCGACATGGCACCCGAGGCGCTGTGGCGTCTCGCTCTGGCGAAATGGCGCGCGCACGACTACGACAAGGCCCTGCGCTGGCTCGACGAGAGCCTGCGACGCTATCCGCGCGAAGACATCTGGTACGCTGACGGGAGGGCGCTGTACTGGAAGGCGCGCATCCTGGAGAAAAAGAATGATCGCAAGCGGGCCCTGGAAAGCTACCAGCGTGCCGTGCGCGAGTACCCGCTCTCGGTCTACACGCTGCTTTCGCTCGAACGCATGCGGCGAAGTTACCCGGAAGCGCGCAACCAGCTTCTGCACGAGCTGCGTTCGCACATGCACGAGAGCGAGAAGACCTCGCCCTGGAGCTTCGGCAAGCAGTCGATCTTCGCCGAGCCCGGGTTCCTGCGTGCGGTTGATTTCGCGCGCATGGGGCTTGGCAGTGAGGCGCGCCGCGAGCTTGCCCAGTTGGGAGTGGGCGCGGGCACGAAGGGCGACGCCGCCCCGAGCAGCGCGCGTGAGGATGTGTATTGGATCACGGCGGTTCTCCTCGACCGCGGTCGCCAGTGGTCGGCGTCGCATTCCATTCCCCGCTACAAGCTGACCTCGTTTCGCCATTCGTATCCGAACGGGGGACGCCCCGAGGCGGAATGGCGCATCGGCTATCCCAGGGCCTTTCCCGAATTCGTCGCCAAGCACTGTCACGTGAACAACGTGCCGGAAGCCTTGCAGTGGGCGATCATGCGGGAAGAGAGCTCGTTCTATCCGCGGGCCGAGTCCTTCGCCAACGCCCTCGGGCTTACGCAGATGATGACCCGCACCGCCCAGCGCTTCGCCAAGTGGCCGGTTACCCGCGACGCGCTCTTCGACCCCGATAAGAATCTCGAAGTAGGTTCGCGCTTTCTCGCATTCTTGCTGGACCACTACGACGGCGACGTGCCGCTGGTGATCAGCGGCTACAACGCCGGCGAGGGCGGAGTGGACCGCTGGCTGCACGACCGCGGCGATGTGGAGCTCGACGAATTCATCGAGACCATTCCCTTCGACGAAACCCGCGGCTACACCAAACGCGTGCTGTCGAGCTACCTCGTCTACGCGTGGCTTTACGACGAAAAGAAGCCGGTGCCGGTCCTCGACTTCAAGCTGCACAAGCCAAGCGACAAGAAGGCGCCGAAAGCTCCCGAGAAGAAGAACGGCAAGAAGCCCGGCATGAAAACCGCCAGCGTGAAGAGCGAGCGTCCCATGAGAAAGAAGTAGTAAGCGGTCCAAGGGATCTTCCCCGCAGCGAGCACAAACTGGTGGGCGAGCGTGGCCGGTTCTTCAAAGCCCGGCCCGCGTGCTGACGGCGATGACCAGGGAAGGGTTCCGGTGAGAATCTACCTCTTCTTCTTGCGCGACCAGAATCCGGCGCGCTCGTTCGGGGGTTCGACCTTGTCGCCGCCGGTGGCGGCGTAGGCGCGCAACGACGCTTCCTGCTCGGCCGATAGCGAACGTGGCACGACCAATTTGAAATGCACTATCAAATCGCCGGAGCCGCGGCCCTGCAGACGGGGCAATCCCCTGCCCCGAAGAGTCGCTGCATCCCCCGGCTGTGTGCCCGCCGGAACTGAAATGTCGATCTCCCCATCGAGCGAGCACGCTTTGACCGTGGTGCCCAGCGCCGCCTGTGGAAATGACAGCATGACCAGCGTGTGCAGGTCGGCGCCGTCGCGCTCGAAGCTCGGATCATTCGCCACGCGCAAGCTGACATACAGGTTGCCGGGCTGTCCCCCGCCGGGCGCGGCCTCGCCCCGGCCGACGATGCGCAGAGTTGCCCCATCCTCGACACCCGCCGGGATGGCGACCTGTAGACTCTCCTCGACCGTGGCCAAACCGCTGCCTTGGCAGCCAAGGCAGGGCTTGCGCACGATGGTGCCCTCGCCACGGCAGACGGGACACGTGGTCTGAATCATAAGGAAACCCTGGCGGTGCATCACTTGCCCGTGCCCACCGCACTGTTGGCAGCGCTCGCGACTCGATCCCGCCGCCGCGCCCGAACCGCCGCAGTCCTTGCACGCCACCCGTCGGCGTACGTTCAAGTCCTTCGTGACGCCTTTGGCCACTTCGGCCAAGGTCAATTCCACTTGGGTTTCTAGATCTGCGCCGCGCGAGGCGCGTGCGCCGCCGCCGAAACCGCCGAAGCCACCGAACATGTCGCCGAAGATGTCGCCGAAGGCGGAGAAGATGTCGCCCACGTTGGAGAAGCCGCCGAAACCGCTGCCGCGCGGACCGTCGTGGCCGAACCGATCGTAAAGGCCGCGCTTCTCGGGATCCGACAAGACTTGATAAGCCTCGGATGCCTCTTTGAACCGAGCCTCGGCCTGTTTGTCGCCCGGATTGCGATCTGGGTGGAGATCGAGCGCCAGCTTGCGATAGGCGCGCTTCAGTTCGGCCGCATCCACGTCGCGGCCGACGCCCAGGATTTCGTAGTAGTCTCGTTTTTCGCTCACGACAACAGCCCGGTAGGGTACTCCAAATTCTGCCAGCTTCCAGCAAGCATGCACGTCCAGAGCAACTTGCAGGCGCCTTTGCAATCTTGAATACTGCGCGGGTGCCCTTGAAGTTGCCCGATGATCCCTTGCCCTGGCAAGCCCGAGGCGAAAACTACCTGTTTCGCCGGCCGCCTTGGCTGGTCCTGCGCCACCAAGGCTTTCGGCTGCCCACCGACCGGGAGATCCCGGACTACTGGATCTTCGAGTACCCGCCCTGGGTCAACGTCGTCGCGGTGACGGCAGACGATCGGCTGGTATTCGTGCGGCAATATCGCCCCGCCCTCGGGGCCGTCCACTACGAAATCCCCGCGGGCGTGGCCGAGCCCGACGAAGACGTCGAGGCGGCAGCACGCCGAGAGCTATTGGAAGAGACCGGCTTCGGAGGCGGCCGCTGGTCGATCCTGTCGCAGCTCTCGGCCAATCCGGCTCTGCAGAACAACATCACCACGGCGTATCTCGCAGAGGGCGTGGAACAGGTGGCCCCGCCCGCGCCCGAAGCGACCGAAGACTTGCGTGTGCACTTGGTCAAGGTGGACGAAGCGCTCGGCATCTTCGACCGAGGCGAGATGGTGCAGGCCCTGCATTCGGCGCCACTTTTGCGGTACTTGCTCCGCCGCGCCGGCCGATAGCCGGATCCGAAACCGGATCCGGTTACCGGATTCGGCCCCGGTTCCAGTTACGCCGTCGGCGGCGCGAAGCGCACTAGGTCCGCAAACCCGCCGATGCGCGCCTGCACGGCCGCGCCGTCGAGGGTGCGGAAGCGATCGAGGCTGAAGTCCTCGACGCAGAACGAAGCCAGCACGGTGCCGGCCACCAGCGCGGATCTGACGCCCGCCGCAGAGGTGTCGCCGGTGCGGGCCAGGTAGCCCATGAAGCCGCCGGCAAAGGAATCGCCGGCGCCGGTTGGATCGACCACGTTGTCGAGGGGAAAGGCGGGCGCCGCGAAGACATCGTCGCCCTGGAATAGCAACGCGCCGGCGTCGCCGCGCTTGATCACCACGGCCTTCGGACCCATGCCGGAGATCATCTTCGCCGCCGCAGGCAGACTGGTTTTGCCGGAAAGCTGGCGCGCCTCTTCGTCGTTGAGAAGGATCAGGTCGACCCTTTCGAGAACGCGCGAAAGCTCGGCGCGCTTGCCCCCGATCCAGAAGTTCATGGTGTCGCACGCGGAAAAGCGCGGCTTCTTCACCTGCATGAGCACGTCGAGCTGAAGCACCGGATCGATGTTGGCCAAAAATACGAAAGGCGTCTCACCCCAGCCTGCCGGCAACTTGGGCTTGAAGGTCTCGAACACGTTGAGTTGCGTGTCGAGGGTGGTGCGGGTGTTGAAATCTGCGGCGTAGCGCCCGGCCCAACGAAAGGTCCGGCCGGGCACGCGCTCGAGGCCGGAAAGGTCGATGCCCTGGCCGCGCAGAAGATCCTCGTGCGCAGTCGGGAAATCGCTGCCCACCACCCCGACCAGGCGGGTCGGCGCGAAGAAGGACGCCGCATAGCACGAATAGCAGGCAGCGCCGCCCAGGATCTCGTCGCGGCGGCCAAGGCTGGTTTCCACGCTGTCGAGCGCCACCGATCCGACAACGAGCAAGGGAGAGCTTCTGCTGATGTTTAGGTTGGCCATGGTCTTTCCCTCTGCTACCACAGATCGCACAAACAGAGCTACTGGCCCCACCCGACCAAGATCTGCGTGACGAAGATTGGCGTGTTGTTGCCCTCGGATTGGCCGAGCGCCACGCCCACGCCTACGTGGGTAACCGCGCGGCTCAGGATGTTCTCGCGATGGCCGGGGCTTGCCATGAACCCGCGTTCGACATCGACCGCGGAATAGTCGCGGCCCACGTTTTCGGCGACCAACGTCGGCATGGGCGCAATGCCGCCGGCGCGAACCCGGTCGACGGCGTTTCCGCTTTGCCGCGAGAAATGCGCGACCTCGCCTACCGCGGCCATCTCACGGCTGT
>CAZBIU010000160.1:0-14439 GCA_964491625.1 uncultured Myxococcales bacterium | reverse complement strand
TCCGATCTCGTACACGCCGGTGGCGTGGCGCTGGCCCTTCTTGAACATGCCCTCGCAGGCCAGCCGCTTTTCCACCTCGGTCATCGCGGCCTTTTCGGCGACTCGGCGTTCGTACGCCTTCACCTTGGCGGCCAGCGACGCATCCTTTTCGGCCAGCTCCGCAAAATTCGCGGCGTGATTCTTGTGGCGCGCTTCTTCCAGATCCCGGTGCAAGCGAGCCGTGCGCTGCTCTTCGGTCTTCATCTTCTCGGGCGCCACGTAGGCAATGGTCTCGACCTCTTCCAACTTTTCCTGGCTGATGCTGGCGTGGCAGGTCTGCTGCTCGTTGGCCATGAACCGAGCACGCAGGATGCCGAACGAGGGCGGAACGCCGTACAGCTCGAGGTAGTTCTTCTCGCCCGCGGGAAGCGGCTCACCGTCCTCGTCGAGGGTGTCGTTGGCCAGACCCACGAACACGCGGCGGTAGCGGTTCTTGAGCGTGGTTCCGTCAGCCGCCTTCTGTTCGGCAAAAATGAAGGGTACCCAATCGTCGCTGAAGTCGACGATGGTGTAGCCAGAGCGTGCGACGGCCGCGGCATCGACCCAACCCTCCTGGCCGTCGTGGACCACGAAGGCCTGACCGTCGTGGTTGGCTTGGGCGGGCGCGGGCGTGGGCGGCACGGCGGCGGCTTGGGCGGGCTTGGGCGTCGGTGCAGACGCGGCAGAGGTAGACGCTGCCGCAGGACCTGCAGTCGGCATCACGGCGGTCGCGGCGGGAGCGGTGGACGGCGGAGCCGGCGGTCCCGCGTGGCAGCCGGCGATACCCAGCAGTGCCGAGCCGGCACAGAGCAACAAAGGCGATTTCATCGATATCAGGTGCAACCTTATTCCCCAAAGCGCGCTCACGCAAAAGATCCGGGCGCCCAAAATTCCGAGATAACCGCAAAAGGTCGTGGTCGTAAACGTGGCCGTGGTCGTTGTCGGAGTGATTGGTCTCCGCGCCCTCGGTCCCCTCTGGGCTCTCTAAATCCGCGGTTCATTGAGCGCGGCGGCCACGATGCCGCGCGCTTCTTCGAGGATCTTCTGCAGGTGCGCCTCGCCCGCGAAGCTCTCGGCGTAGATCTTGTACACATTCTCGGTTCCGGACGGGCGCGCGGCAAACCAGCCGCTCTCCGCGGTGACCTTCAGCCCGCCGATGGCCGCGCCGTTGCCCGGCGCCGTGGTCAAGATGGCACGGATGGGCTCGCCGGCCAGCGACGAGCTCTTCACCTGGCTCGGGGACATTTGTCTCAGCTTGGCTTTCTCCGCCGGCGTCGCCGCCTGGTCGATGCGGGTGTACACAGGGCTGCCGTGCTTGGCGGTGATTTCTGCGTAGTGCTGGCCGGGATCCTTGCCCGTCTTGGCGGTGATTTCAGCGGCGAGCAGCGCCAGAATCATGCCGTCCTTGTCGGTGGTCCATGCGCTGCCGTCAAAGCGGAGGAAGCTGGCGCCCGCCGATTCCTCGCCGCCGAAGCCCATGCTGCCGTCCAGCAGTCCCTCGACGAACCACTTGAATCCGACCGGCACCTCGCGCAGATCGCGACCCAGCTCGGCCGCGACCCGGTCGATGATGGCGCTTGAAACCAAGGTCTTGCCGATGGACGCCTGCTTGGGCCAGCGCTCGCGGTTGGCGAACAGGTAGCGGATGGCGACGGCGAGGTAGTGGTTGGGGTTCAAAAGACCCGCGCCCGGCACCACGATGCCGTGGCGGTCGGAATCGGGATCGTTCCCGAACGCGACCTGGTAGCGCCCGCGCAGCCCGACCAGCTTGGCCATGGCGTAAGGGCTGGAACAATCCATGCGGATCTTGCCGTCGTGGTCCACCGTCATGAACGCGAAGCGTGGATCGACGGTGGTGTTGACGACGTCCAGGTTCAGCTTCCAGCGCTCCGCGATGGCCTGCCAGTACGCCACCGACGCGCCGCCAAGCGGATCGGCGCCGCACTTCAGGTTGGACTCGCGGATGAGATTCATGTCCACGACATTCGCCAGGTCTTCCACGTAGGGGCCGACGAAGTCGTCCTGGTGAGTGGTGGATGCGTTGAGCGCGGTCAGGAACGGCACGCGTCTCACGCTGCGGTTGCCCTCGCGCAGCAGTTGATTGGCGCGGTCCTGGATCCAGCCGGTCACGTTGGTGTCGGCGGGCCCGCCATTGGGCGGGTTGTACTTGAAGCCGCCATCGGCGGGCGGGTTGTGCGACGGCGTGACCACGATGCCGTCAGCCAGCCCGCTGCGCTTGCCGCGGTTGGCGACAAGGATTGCGCGCGAGATGACCGGGGTCGGGGTGTAGCCGTCGCCGCGCTGGAGCGAGGTGAATACGTTGTTGGCGGCCAGCACTTCCAGGGCGGTGCGCTCGGCGGGCTTGGACAGGGCGTGCGTGTCCTTGCCCATAAACAGCGGACCGGTGATGCCTTCCTGCCGGCGGTAGTCGCAGATGGCCTGCGTGGTCGCGAGGATATGCGCCTCGTTGAATGAACCCAAGAGCGACGACCCTCGGTGCCCGCTGGTGCCGAAGCTCACCATCTGCTCGGTGTCCTCCACATCGGGCTGCTTGGTGAAATAGGCTTGGGTTAGCTTTTCCACGTCGATCAGAATCGCGGCAGGCGCGGGTTTTCCAGCGAGTTCGTGTGGCATCGGAGCTCCTTGCCAGGAAGGTTACACGAAGCGGGCGGGGTGTGAATGGTGAATGCGGACGTCCAAGGTCGTGGCCGTCAATGTGGCGTGCTGGGATTCGGAGTGGCGGGGCGCAGTGCAGGCGTGGGTGGCAGAGACGGGGACGGTGTCAGAGGCGGGGACGGAGGCGGTGGGCCATGGCTTTGAGCCCTGGCCCAGACGGTGTCAGGGGTGGGTTAGGCGCCAGAGGATGGCGAGGACGGAATCGAGGAGAGCCAGGGCGCTCGACAGCGGGGCGAAGGGCGCAAACCATCTGAAGGGCAATTTCGTAGACCTCGAAGCGTTTCATGGGACCTCCCTTGTCGCGGCCGCAAGCAGGCCGTTGCGCACCGATGACGGTTCCCCGGCTGGGCGCAAGGAGGAAACGACAAGGTCGACGCGAAACCTTCGCGGTCGACGGCGGATGCCAGACACGGCCGATGCAAGAGCTCGCCGTCAAACGCAAGGCGCGGCAGCGTATCCGCTGGCGTATCGGACTCCGCTCACTCCGTCCGCCAAGCCGCGACCGCCGCAGGCATTGCCAAAGCGGCCACGCGCGGACGGAATCCGGCTTACGAAGCAACCGCGCAAGACCGACGTTCGAGGTGCGAAGTCCAACAGCGCGAAATCACGCTACTTCGAGCCGCCATCGAATCGGAAAGAGCATTCCTCGCCGCCGCGGTAGTGATAGTCTCTGCAGCTGAATAGGTTGGGCGGACCGTACGCAGTCCTGGATGAAACATGATTCGCCATGGAGTTGAGTTGCAGAAGGAGTCGACAGAGGCTTGGATGCACCATGGCCTAGTCGTATTGAGCGAAACTCTAGATCGCATTGGGTGGGGGCGTGTTCGCCCTGCGCCGACCTCTGCCAACAGCGCGCGGTTTAAGCATCGCAGATTCAGCCAGATCGTTCAGCACTTCCGGCAATGCTTCTGGAAATTTGATCGGTCAGCCGAGCATGCTGAACTCTGTAGGGCGGAGATCGCGCGATGGGCCGACAAAGGGCGTCTGCCCGAACCCCACTTGAGCCTCGAGGAGTTTTGCAAATTCCAGGCGGCGTCGGAAGACCTCCAACTGTTTCTGGACCTTATGCTGTTCTATCTCCGAATCATGGCCGACACGTTGGCTCGCCTGGTCCCGTACATGCATCAAAGACAGGGGATCATACCTACCCGCAGTTTTCGGGATCAACGCAACTGGTTCGTCCGCCAGCAGCCGGACTTCGACCGAGGCTACACTGCAATCCTAAACGAACACGGCGGTTGGTTCGAAACGTTGGCGGGAAAAGGGCCGAGCGGGCTACGAGATGCGATGGTCCACGACCTAGCCACGTACCAGCTGGGGTGGTCGGTTGGCCCTGGCGCTCAAGGGGAAGTCAAGGTCATCCCATCGCTTGTCAATGCCCGAGGCTTCATTGCGAACGACCTCATTTCTGCAATCCGCGAGATCACGTTTGGCTGGTGCGCCTTCCTCGACGCTGCCCACGGCCACTTCGTACACCTTTTGTCAGAGGAGGGACTGTTAACCCGGGACGACCTGCAAACACGATTGTACCATAGCGACGGTCGACTACCGAGCTTCTGGGTATACCCAACGTTTGAGGACTAGGCGCAACGCTGGTCAGTTAAGAGGGATCAACAGGGAGAACCGGAGGAACGGAGCCGGAGAACCCGTGGATTTCCGCCAACTTCTGTACGCCTCTGATTCTCCGTTCCTCCCTGTTTTTCCTTAGGTGACCGGCATTGGGACTAGGCGCGCACATAGACTGTACCAAAGGGCTGCCCAACAGACGGTCTGCCGCAGACGGCCGCCAGCAGGTGAACGCCAAGGCGTTGATATGGAGGACGAAACCTTTGCACGGCAAAGACTCTCCTCGAGATGACCGCGAGGCTGCGCCGAGGAACGGCTGGAACTGGGTGTACTTTGCCTGCGGGTTCTTCCCTATTTGGCTTCTCGTGTTCTTCGACATGGGAATGCCCTTCTTTCCAAGATTTTGGCCACACGTCGCCGAGACGACGATCGTGGCCACGTCCACCGGCACGCTGACCGCTGTATTGGGCGAAGGTGCCTTCGTGAAGATCCTCAGATCTCTTCGCTGGTGGTAAAGTGGCGGTTCGGGCAGCGACGACGCCCAACCCATAAAGCCGTTGAAGCGGATCACCGTCGGCCACGGCCACGACCACGGCCACGGCCACGACGGCGACCGCCACCCGACGCTCCGGTTGGGCGCGCGCCTCACGGCACTCCGGCCGCCTACGCGTTGCCTTCCGGCGCCGCGCTGCTCCGCTTGCGGTCCCGGCGTTTCTGATAGACCAGCAGCGCCGCCGGCAGCATCACCACCGCCGTGGTCAAACAGGTGATTTCGCCCAGCACGGCAACCAGGCCGAACAGGAACAGGCCGCGGTTCTGCGCCACCAGCAGCGACGAGTATCCGATGATGGTGGTGGCCGAGCACAGTCCCACCGCGCCGCCGGTGGCGCGAATTGCGGCGACGACGTCGTTGCGCCCGTCCTGAAAATATCGGCCCATGACGTTGACCGCATAGTCGACGCCGATGCCAAAGGTGATCGGGAAGGCGATCAGGTTGATGAAGTTGATCTTCACGCCAAGCGCGATGGTGCTCGCCAGCATCCACAAAACGCCGACCACCAACGATCCGATCACGAACGGCGTGGCGATGCTCATACGGAAGAGAAGTAGCACCGTGAAGATGACCCCGCAAAGCGCGAGCGCCGAGACGAGCGGGCCGTCTTTGCTCATGGACTCTACGATGTCGGCAGTCAGCGGCGGGCCGCCAGCCACGCGCGCAGGCTTGCCGGTGGGCCCCGGTACCCCGTCGACCACGCGGCGGATCGCCCCGACGAAGTCGGCAACCCTGGGTCCCTGCCAAAGCGCCTCCGACGGGCGCGGGTAGACCAGGATGACACGCCCTACGGTGCCGTCGCGTTCCTGCAAACCCGTCCAAAGGCCGTCGGGCAAGTCGGCCGCAGCGACTGGGCGCAGATTGTCGCCGCCCAAGGTGCGGTCGATCCGCTTCTGCGCCTCCTCGCTCAGCTCGGCGCGGATGTGTGGCGTGAGCTTGCGCCGGATGCCCGCCGCGATCTCGATCTTCTTGCCCTGATCCTGCGGCAGAACATCGTCGCTGGTCTGAATTTGCGCGACCATGTCCACGAGCGGCGGTGCCTTGGCCGCCTCGCGCAGCCGTTGTGCGATGGTGCGCGCCTGGGCGGGGTCGTCGGCCAGGATCACGGTCGGGGTCACGTAGCGCCCGAGCAGCTTGTCCATGCGCTTGCCCCAGTAGCCTTCCCCCGAGACCCAGGTGTCGGCCCGACGCAGGCGCGAGAAGTTGTATTCCAATTGCTGTGGTCCGAATCGGCGCGCCTCGGCCATCGCCAGGATGGTAATGCCAGTGGCGATGGCGAGGAACACGCCGGGCCGGGCGGCCACCACATTCGCCAGCGCAGACATTGGCCGGTAGAAGCCAGATGCTTCTTTGCGCGCGGTCAGTCTGCCACCGTCAAGCCAGGCCACCAGCGACGGCATGAGCAGAAAGGTAGCCATCCAACACGCCAGCATGCCCAGGCCGCCGATAATGCCGAATTGGCGGAAGCCTCGGAATTGCATGGCGACCAGCGACGCGTAGGCGACGGCGGCGGCGAGCGCAGCGGAGAGGGTT
The DNA here is from genome assembly GCA_964491625.1 of uncultured Myxococcales bacterium. Lineage (GTDB taxonomy): Bacteria > Myxococcota_A > Polyangia > Fen-1088 > Fen-1088 > Fen-1118. The sequence goes on along the minus strand of CAZBIU010000160.1, from coordinate 8,093 downwards.
CCCACGCGTGTGCCGGCCAAGCCGATGGCGATGGCTTCTTCTATCGGCGTGCCGGCCCTGCGGGCTTCTACGTACCGGGCCAGCAGGATGATGCCGAAGTTGATGCCGTTGCCGACGATAATCGAGCCCAAGAACGCGGTGTTTGAATTGAGCTCGGTGATGCCGAATGGCGGCAGGCTCGCGATGGCGAAAGCAACCACGGCGCCGACCACCAGCGGCGCCAGCAGCGCGATTACGCTGCGCAGCCAGCGGTAGAAGACCACCAGCACCAGCACCACCAACGCCACGACCAGCAGGCTGGAAAAGGTCAGGTCCACCACCAACGCGGAAAGCTCCTCGACGGAGATCGGGACGTCACCGGTGAAGCCCAGGCGCATGCCTTGCGCGTAGCGGGCCGTTCCTCCCAGGGCGGCGATGTCCCGTTCCACCCGCGCAAGTAGCTCGCGCGCTTGCGAATTGCCGGTGTAGAAAGCGCCGACCTCGACCAGCATCAAGGTGAGATGCTGGGCAGCGCTGGAAAACCGACCGCCTTCAAGCTGTGTCTCGGCTCCGTAGCGCTGCTCGTACTTGCGCTCGATATCAGACAAATCAAGGCTGGGCGGCTTCTCGTCTTCGTCGAGCAGCATGCCGGTGCCCTGGGCGTACTCGTAGCGTATGCGATCATCGAGTCGGCTACGGATGGTGTCCAGGTCTGCGGTTTCCAAGTACAGAGGCAGGTGCTGTTCCAGGAAGTCGCGCTCCCGCGCGAAGCCCACCCGCACCCGGCGCACGAGGTCGTGCGGATAGCTTCGCACGCGTGCGGCGAGATCGTCGAGGAAGCGCTCTCCCGCGGCCAGCTTGTCGGCGCTGCCGCTGTCGACAATCACGCCGAGAAATTGCAGGCCGGGCACCCGTTTGCGCAATTCGTCCAAGGCCAGCACGCTTGGGGCATTCTTGGGCAGCAGCTCCTCGAGGTCGCTGCGCAGGTGCAGGTACAGGCTCGCGGTGCGAAAACCGGCTGGAATTGCCAAGAGCAGCGCCAGGCACCACAGCAAACGTCCGCGCCGCAGCGACCACGCCGTGAAGGCGCGCGTCTTTCGGCCAGGGACCGCGGGTTTGTGAATCAAGTACGCTCCAAGGCAACCACGGTCTCGACGTGGTACGTCTGGGGAAACAGATCGATGGGGGAAACGGCCGTCATCTTGTAGCCGAAGGGGCGAAGCTCTACAAGGTCTCTGGCCAGCGTGGTGGGGTTGCAGGACACGTAGACGATGCGCTCGGGCGTCGCGCGGGCGATTCGGCGCATCACCTTGCCGCCCGCCCCTGCACGCGGCGGGTCCAGCACCAAGACCTTGGGCGAAAGCCCGGCCGGCAGCACGTCGGCTAGCACCTTGCGTGCGTCCCCGGCGTGGAACTCGGCCGATGTGATCTGGTTCTTGCGGGCGTTCTCGCGCGCAGCGAGCACGGCAGATCCCACGATTTCGACGCCGACGACCTTCGCCCCGCCGGCGGCCAACGCAAGGGAGAAGAGACCCACGCCGCAATACACATCGACGACCTGCGCGCCCACCACGTCGCCAGCAAATTCCTTCACCAGAGCCACCAGTCGCTCGGCCTGCACCGAGTTGGTCTGGAAGAACGTATCGAGGTGGATGCGGAAATCGAGGCCGGCGGTGGTTTCCGTGATGTGGTCTTGCCCAAGCAGCACCGAGATGTCGGCCACCGGCGCCGCGGTCTCTGCCGCTTGCCGCACGCCGCGCACCACGGCCTTGATGCCCGGGTCGAGGTCGGCCAAGTGGCGGGCCATGGCCTCCGCCTCGGGAAACGGGCCGGGACTGGTGATGACGCCGAGCAAGGTTTCGCTGCCACCCCGGCTGTGGCGGACGCATAGCTCGCGCAGAAGTCCCTGGCGAGCACGCGGATGGTAGAGCGAGATGCCGCGCTCTTCGACGAACGCTTGCGCCGCCTTGACGACGGCGAGCGCCAGCGGCGATTCGAGGAAGCACTCGCGCAATCGGATGATGTCGTACCAGGCCTCGCGTGGGTGCAGACCAAGGACGCCTTCCGGGTGAAAAGCGAATTCCATCTTGTTCCGGTAGTAGAACGAATTCGGCGCCGGAATGATGGGGCGCAGGGGAATGTCGCGAAAGCCGCCCAGGCGCTCCAGGCTGTCTTTGACCGCGGCCTCTTTGGCGGCCAGCTGCGCGGAATAGGCCACGTGTTGCCACGAGCAGCCGCCGCAGCCCTGCGAAAAGTGCTGGCAGCGCGGTTCGATCCGGTCGAGCGAGGGCCGCTCGATGGCGACCACCTCGGCCTCGACGTGGCGGCGAAAGGTGCGTCGGACTCTTGCTCGGACAATTTCCTGCGGGGCGGCGCCGGCGACAAAGACTGCCAGGTTGTTGTGTCGACCGACGGCCTGCCCGCCGTAGGTCAGGCGGTCTACGGTTACGACCATTTCATCGCCAGGGCGAGGGCGGGGGGGTGCTGCGGAAGAGGTCAAGGCGTGATCCAAGTATCTCCGCCGTGCCAGATGGCCACGGTTGAGCCTCGCAACTTAGCACACCCGTTCGCGTGCCCGCCGCAACCGGCAGAGCCGCGCGCGCCCGACTACTTGAGGCTGATCTCGCCCGAGGCGTAGGAAACGAACTTCCCCTTGATGAGCTGACCGACCTTGATGACGTAGGTGTGGCCCTTGTTGAAGCCGTTGTTGGTCTCGAGGTCATAGGGTTCCTGGTAAACGACCGACTCGGCGATAGTCGGCGGCGAGAACTGGTCCACCAGGGTCCCCGGTTCCTTCTTGTCGACGAACTCGACCGTGATAGGGCCCTTTGCCGGCGACTTCTTGAACACGGCAATGAAGGTGATCGGCCAACGCTCCTCGCTCGATTTCTTGCTGACCTCCGTGACCGAGGCATGCCCCGAAAGCCACTTGCTGAGATCCTCGCCCTCCACGCTCGGCGGGGTGCCGGTGACGATCCAGACCTTGCCTCCGTGGGCCTTGCCGACCGCCTCGTTCGGATCGGGCGCGGGCGCCCCTGATTTTGCGGATTTCTTGGCCGCACCGGAAGCGTGCTTCGCAAAGGCCGGGGTCGAGGTCACGGCAACCAAGAGGGCAAGTCCAACCAGTAGGGTTCGCATCGTCGTCTCCTTCCACCAAGCGGGCGAAGAGTCACAACCACTAGGGCCATCTTCTGACGGCTGCGTGCGACAGTCAACAGTCGCTGCTGACGCCAAGACTGGGTCAGCCGAAAACGATGGTTCGGTTACCGGACACCAGAACCCGACGCTGCAGGTGCAGGCGAACCGCCCTGGTCAGAACTTCGCGCTCCAGGTCTCGGCCCGCACGCATGAGATCCTCCACCTCGTCGCGGTGCGAGACCCGTCGGACGTTCTGCTCGATGATGGGCCCCTGGTCGAGATCGGCGGTGACGTAATGGGCGGTGGCACCGATGATCTTCACACCACGCTCTTTCGCCTGATGGTACGGGCGCGCCCCGGCGAAGGCGGGAAGGAACGAATGGTGGATGTTGATGATACGATTCGGCCACCGGTTCACGAAGTTGGCCGATACGATCTGCATGTAGCGCGCGAGCACGACAAGGTCGGCGCCCAACGAATCGAGCAAGGTCAATTGTTCTGCTTCGGCCTTGGCCTTGGTGTCCTTGTCGACGGGAATGGTGGTGAAAGGCACCTCGAAGTGCTGGCAGACGTCGGCAAGGGTGTCGTGGTTGGAGATCACGCCCACGATGTTGCCGCCCAAGTCGCCGATTTGCCGGCACAGAAGCAGGTCGTAGAGGCAGTGCGACGCCTTGGTCGCGAACACCACCACGCGCGGCACGTGATCAGAGAAGGTCAGCTCCCACTTCAGGTCGAAGCGCTCGGCCAGATGGCTGATGTCGGCGCGGATCTGCTCGCGGCCAAGAGCGAAGCCGGCGAGATCCCAGACCAGCCGCATGAAGAACTCGCCGCTGGCCGATTCCGCGTGTTGGTCCGCATCCAGAATATTGCCGCCGTGCTGAAACACGAAGCTGGAAAGCGCTGCCACCAACCCGGTTCGGTCGCGGCAATTGACGAGCAGGGTAGCGGTAACTGCTTGTCCGGAGGCCATGGCGTTCGCTCAGCGTTCCTCAGATACTCGTCTGGATACCGGGTGAACGCAAGTCGCGCCCGGGGAAGAGCCTCTATTCCGATTCATTCGTGACGATGGGTTGGGTTTGTCCCGCAACGTCACCTTGGCTGGTTACGTAGCCGTCGCGGCTGAAGGTTGCAAACTTGGTGCAGTCGCTACCCGCAGCTCCCTCCGCGATTGCCGTAAACCTGGCATCCTTGCCCACGCCGCTCCCTGAATAGCCCGGGATATAAATGTGCGAGTCCGCCAAGGCAAACTTCAGCGCCAGCCACACCGGATCGGTCTTCCAGACCGAGCTTCCCCCCGGGCAGCGTCCGCCTGTCAGCTCGCAGCAATGGGGCGTGCTTCCGCCGCCGCCCATACCGGCCGTTTCCCACTCGCCGGCGGGTCCTGGGAATTGTTTGGGAAGCGCTGTCACCTGTGTCCCAGATGTGCTGTTGAAGTCGGACATGTAGTAGCTCACCGAGCCCGCCCAGAGCTTGTTGAGGTGTCCGGCCGCCTCCGCGCTGCGCGACTTTCTCAGATAGCGGCTGAAAGCGGGAATCGCAATCGCTGCGAGGATGCCGATGATGAAGAGAACAATCATCACCTCAACCAGGGTGAAACCACGGCATTTTCGGTCGCTCATTGTCACTTGCTCCCAGGCAATGCAGGATGAGCTATTGCAGGTGATGTGCCATTGGTACGGAGCTGCGCAAGCTCACGAGATTTCGTCGTCAAGTGGGAGCATCGACAGAAAGGCGGCACACTAAAGCCCGCGACTCCGCCGCTTTTCGTCCGTTGGCAGAGGGCAGAATCGACAAAATGCGGCCTTCAGAGCGGCCCCAAAAAAGAAGGCGGACCCCAAGGGATCCGCCTTCCTCGAATGTAGGTGGACGTAACTAGCCGGCCGACCCGCTGTCGATGGCGCCGCCATCGATGGCAGGATGCGCATCAGCAGCGCCGCCAGCTTCGCCGACCTGCGAATCTGCGCCACCATCGATGTGCACTTGCGCAGTATCGGTACCTGCGGTATCGACAGCCTGGTGCGTATCGGTGGTGCCGCCAGCGTCTACCACGGGGCCACCCGCCTCGCTGACCGAGCCGACGTCGGTAGCGACCTGCGCGTCAGGCTGGCCGCTCGTGTCTGGGGTGGTCGTAGAGACGTCCTGGTTGACATCCGGGCTCACAAGAGCCTGGTCCGGGGTGGGCGCCACGTCCTTGTTGGTGGCCGGTCCGTCGGCCACGCCCGTGTCCTTCTTGGCCGGGGTGCCGTTGTCACTGCCGCAGCCTAGGGCGGCAAACGAGAGCACAAATGCTGTTACAGCAAGCTTCCTAATCATGCCTTCTCTCCTGGTTTGATACTTCTTCTTCCGAATCGCTTTGGCGCGGCATACTACTTAGATTGTTACAAAAGTAAAACATTTTTGTCGGTGGCTTTGTCGTGGTCCTCTTCACATCTCTTGTGGCACAAATTAGCGCGTCGCTTTAGGAGCGCAATTTCAAAGCTGAAATGCCTAAATCCAAGGAAACTCGCGCGGACGAAGACGAGCTGGAGCTCGTGACCGACGACCAAGGTTTGGTTGCCGTGGGGGGAAGTCTGGACCCCGATCTCTTGGAACGAGCCTATCGACGAGGGATCTTCCCGTGGTCCTCGGAGCCCGCGGTCAGTTGGTGGTGCCCAGATCCGCGGGCCGTGTTCGAGCTTGACGGCTTCCACGTGGCGCACAGCCTGCGCAAGCGGATCCGCCAATCGGATTGGACCTTCCACATCGACCGAGACTTTGAAGGAACCATGCGGCGATGTGCCGAGGCGACCCGGGACCGCCCGAGCACCTGGATTTCCGAGGACTTCATCGTCGCCTATTGCGAGCTGCATCGGCGCGGCATCGCACACAGCGTTGAGGTGTACGATGCCGGGAACGCGGTCGGCGGGCTCTACGGCGTCGCGCTCGGCGGTTTCTTTGGCGGCGAATCCATGTTCCATCGTCAGCCGGACGGATCGAAGGCTGCCCTGGTCCATTTGGTGGAGCATCTGCGTTCGCGCGGCTTCGTCTTGCTCGATGCCCAGGTCATGAATCCACATCTTCGTAGCCTGGGTGCCCGCGACATTCCGCGGGCGGAGTTCCTGCGCCGGCTCCGTCGTGCCCTCGCGGTCAAGGTGCGCTTTTGAGTGCAACGCCTTCGTCGCCGATGGATCGGCCGCCATCGGCTATCATCCACCCAGTGTCCCACGGAAGACGACGAACCGTCGCGCTCTTGGCCTGTTCCACTGCAGCGATACTGGTGGCAGCCGGTGTGTGTGCAAAATCGACCGCCCGACCCTCGCCATCGGGCGGTCTCCGGTTGAAGGTTTTGCGGACTTTTCCGCACGACAGCCGGGCCTTCACGCAGGGGCTTCTGATGTTCGACGGCAAGCTGTACGAAGGAACCGGGCTCTACGGCCGGTCCTCCGTCCGGCGGGTCGATCTTGAAAGCGGAGTGGTCGAGCAAGCGGCCGTGCTTCCCGACGAGCTTTTTGGCGAAGGCCTGGCGCGGGTCGGCCAGCGGCTTTTCCAACTGACGTGGAAGAACGGGAAGGCGCTGGTCTGGGACCTGGGCACGTTGAAGAAGGTGGCAGAATTCACCTACGACGGAGAGGGTTGGGGATTGTGCTTCGACGGGAAGCACCTGGTGATGAGCGACGGCAGCGACCGATTGACTTTCCGCAACCCCACGACCTTCAACAAGGAGGGTGAGATCCGCGTGCGCCGGGGTGGCCAGCCCGTCTTGAACCTCAACGAGCTCGAGTGCGAGCGAGGGCTGGTCTATGCCAACGTCTGGCAGGACAATCATATCGCGCGCATCGACGCGGTGACCGGCGAGGTAACCGGCTGGATCGATGCCTCTGGATTGCTCGATCCGGCGGAAGCTGCCGGGGCGGACGTCTTGAATGGGATTGCCGAGCTGGACGGAAACGGCCACCTCCTCGTCACTGGCAAGCTGTGGCCGCACCTTTACGAGGTCCAGATCGTCCCCGTCGCGAAGGATGTGCCGAAATGAAATACCGCCACGTCCGCGGCGTCGCTGCTTTGGCCGCCCTGACCGCGACTTTGCTTGCAGCTCCCCGTCTTCGCGCCGAGCCCGGCGACGACCTCACGATCTACGCGCTTACCTTCGGCCCGGGGGACCACCCCTTCTTCAAGTTCGGTCACAACGCCATCTGGGTCCAACCGAAGAACGTGCAGGGCCTGGTTTACAACTTCGGCACCTTCGCCTTCGACTCGCCAGCCTTGATCCCGAAATTCCTCCGCGGCAAGTTCATGTACTGGCTGTCCGTGGCCGGGGCGGACGACACCATGGAAGCGTACGCCTCAGCCAATCGGTCGATTCTTGCGCAGGAGCTGGATCTCACTCCGGCGCAACGCTGGAGCCTCTGGCAGGCCCTGCGGGTAAACGCGCGCCCCGAGAACCGGGAATACCTCTACGACTACTTCTACGACAACTGCTCGACCCGCGTGCGCGACGCCATCGATCGCGTGGTCAACGGGCGCGTGCACGCGGCCGGCCTCGCGCCCGTGCCGATGACATTCCGGGACGACGCCCTTCGCATGACCGCGGATCTTTGGCCAGAAGCGGTGGGCATCGACCTGGCCATTGGCCGCCCTGCCGACATCCCCTTGGACGGTTGGGCAGAATCGTTCTTGCCCGAGCGGCTGGCCGAGCTTCTTCGCGTGGTGAAGGTGTCCGGCGCTACCGGCGAGAAATCACTGGTTAAGTCGGAGCGAGTCATTCACGAGGCGGTGCGGCCTTCTGCACCAGTTCGACCACCTAACCGGGTGCCTTACTTCCTCGTGCTCGGCCTTGCAGTGGGCGCGCTGCTATTCGGGTTGGGGCGGATTGGACAGCGGTCGGTTGCGAGGGTCCTGCTGGGATGCGCCAGCTCACTGATCGGCCTGGTTTTCGGCTTCATCGGCCTGGCCCTGACCTGTTTGTGGGCTTTCACAAACCATCGAATTGCCTATAC
>CAZBIU010000159.1:0-14477 GCA_964491625.1 uncultured Myxococcales bacterium | reverse complement strand
GAGGAGGCACACCGCAAGGAGTCCGATGGACCGCAGTGGGAGGAACGTCAAGGCAGCCCCTTCGGCGATTCGCAAAGATTGAGAGACACGCCGCCCGGCCACCGGTGAGGCGGCAGCGCATCGACGAGAGAGCGCGAGAAGACTGGGCGAGAACACATGGACACGGATCCTTGCAATGCAATCGAGGCCCGGAATATCTTCCGGAGTAACCCAACGGATCAAGTGGCGAGGACAGGCGCGACGCAATTGTGACGGGAGCGTTGCGGCGAGTTTGCAAATCAGTCACAAGCGCCAGTGGTGCGACACGGGAGATCGAGTGTTTCCGGCTGATTACCCCCCCGCGGTGCATCTTCACTGCCCAATCGACGCGCCTGCCGTTGTCGGAACGTCACGAAGACTTGGCAAATAGCTCACACACTTCCCTCTTGCAAAGTGGTATCTGCTGGGCCGCAGAGTTTGGACAGCGACCAAGACCAAGGGTCGTCCGCTCGGTAAAGAACCCAAAATAGAAACAGCTGCAGACAAACGTTCGCGAGAACAGGTCCACAAGGAGGATTACAATGGCATCTAGAACCACTCGGACAATGAAGATGCTCGGGATCGCGATCCCGACATCCATGGCCGTACTGGCCATGGGACCCGGCACCGCCCGCGCGGCGACCACCTACGACCTTTACGGCTCGGACACGCTGACCCAGGTCATCAAGGACGCGATCGCGGGGTCGGGAGCTCACATCAACTACGTCAACACCGGATCCGGCCAGGGCGAGAAGAACATCGCGAACCTCGGCGGCCTTACGGTCAAGCAGAGCATTGCTCCCATGTCGCGTAACTTCGTGCCTAGCATCCTGTCGCAGTCGACGATCTTTCCGGTCTCGGACAAGAACGTCCTCTGCTTGGATGCCGGCGTGGTTGCCTTCTCCAATATCGGCGGTCACGCGGTCGACGTCCCCTGCAGCAGCCTATCCGGCAGCGCGGTTTGCGACGTCACGTGTGACGTAAACGTGAACCCGCTCGCCATCGCTCTTGGCGGTTATCCCAGCAGTTGCACCAGCCCATCGTCGACTCCGACCACGCCGAGCGCCTCCACGACGCCCGAGTGCGCGCACCCGCAGCGTCTCGCCGCGATTGCGAAGCTCCAGGCCTTCCAGGGCGCTCGCCTCGACCACTACTTCCGTCGTGACGACAAGTCGGGGACCCAGGACAGCTTCCGCGAGTACCTCCAATTCAGCCGTTGGTGCAACGGGAAGGCGGAAGGCAACGTGAATGCAGTGGGCTCGAACCTCAAGAACGAGGATTTGGATCCCGTGCGCACCCCCTGTTCGACCTTCGCGGGCGATGCCAACAATGCCCCGAGCCGTTGCACGTTCTACCCGCTCGAGTTCCCACCGGTTGGCTTCACCTGTAACAACGGCGACACGCTCGGCGCCGGTGCGACCGTCACCAATCCCGCTGGCGGCACCTTTACCAACCCGTACAACTTCGCCATTAAGTGCACCCAGGGCTGGGTTGTGGCCTTGTCTGAGAATGACCCGCACCAGGCGGACATCACGAAGTCCATCGGTCAACGCGTGGCTGCGTCCAAGTCGGGAGGCGGACACTACATGGGAGGCGCCGGCCTCGCCGTCCAGGCTACTGATCTCGCGGACTCGTATGGCGTCAGCCTGAACACCGTGTCGTTCGCGTACGACAGCATCGCTGGCGGCCACTACCCGATGTGGCGTCGCCTTTTCCTGCAGCAGAGAGCCGATGGAGCCAACTATGTTTCTGCTGACACCGGTCGTATTACCGAGGAGAACACGCTGTTCAACTGGGCTACCAACAGGAATAACGTGGCCGCGATCTGCGAGAACGATGGCTTCTATGCCCCGCTGGGCAACCCGCCGTCAAGTAATTGCCCGCCGTCCAACGTCACTTGCTTGCCCGCTGCGGCCGGTCTTAGCACGCCCAAGATGAACATCGGCGGAGAGACCACGCCCTGCGACTCGGCCTATCCATGCGTTGCCAACGGCCAGACTCTGTCAGGAACAAGCTGCGGTGGCACCGGGAGCAACTGCCCGGCCATCCCGGCCGAGGGTGCTGGTTACTCCTGCAACGCCGACGCAGGCGGCAGCCACCTGTGCAGCAGTGGCACCTGCCAATCAACGTTCGTCTGCCAGTAATCTCACATTGCTCGCGGTCTCGTTTGTCTATTCGGGCGGCGTGGCGAGTCGGCAAAGGCGCCTTACCTCCTGAGCTTCGGCTCGGGGGTAAGGCCGAGGGCGGAGGGACGCACCGGGGCGGATAGCCGTATGCGCGGTGCGGACAGTGAAGAGTCAGAGAAACAGTACCAAAACAGGGAACCAAATTAGCAACTCGAAGGATCTCCAAGGAGGATACCAATGCATTTCAATCGAATGACATGGATGGCCGCCGTACTCGGTACGGTCGCTATCAGCAGCCTCGCTGGCTGTGGCAAGGACAAGGCTGCCGAGCTGGGCGCTGCCTCGATCAACGTCAACGCGTTGACCCTCGCGGACATCGCCTCCGTGACCGTGGTCGTGCAGGGCGCCACAATGCCCTCCCCGATCACCATCCCCCTTGTGCAGAAGGGGCAGCAATGGTCGGCTCTGGTTAGCAGCCTGCCCGTCGGGACGAACTACAGCTTCGTCGGGTCGGCCAAGGCCACTGACGGCACCACCGAGCTCTACCACGGCAGCGTGAGCGGGCAGAGCATCGTCAAGAACCAGACGGCCAACATCGTCATCAACATGAACCAGGTCGCTCCCGGCGTGGGTCTCGAGAATGAGGCCCCGGTGATCGACACGCTCACTGCGACGGCGCTCCAGGTCGGCAACAACGACACGGTGACTATCAAGTCCACCGCTCATGACCCCGATGCCGGCGACACGGCTGGCATGGCTTGGGTGTGGACGAGCACCTGCGGGACGCTCGGCACCCCGGCGAACACGACCGGGACCGACACCACGGATGGCAGCTCGACCATCGTCTTCACCGCCCCGGCCACCGATGGCCCCTGCACGGTGAACCTGTCGGTCAACGATGCCCGTCTCCCGGCCTACCTCGAGACCAAGGCCTCGCTCACCATCCAGGTGAACGGTGGCAGCTCGACCGGCAATGCCAAGATCACGGCGCTGCCCAACACCTGCCCGGTGATCGCGGATCTCCGTGCCACCCCGGTGCCGCTCGCGCTCAACGCCCCCACGACGATCCAGGTGTCGGCCTCCGACTCCGATGGCGACGCGCTCATCTACCAGTGGAGCTCGCCGGACTGCACCGGCACCTTCGCCAACGCGACCGCCAGCACGACCACCTTCACGCTGACCGCCGCTCCCTCCGTCAACAACTGCACCCTTCTGGTGTCGGTTTCTGACGGGACCTTCCCGAACGGCGATGCGAAGTGCAACATCACCAACCACCTCAGCATGCCGGTCTCGGTTCCTGCGGCCGCGGGCTCGCCCGTCTTCGGCTACGACTACCAGTCGCAGGACACCATCAGCGGCGGCGACGTCGTGAAGATGGAGATCGTTGCTCCGACCACGGGTTGCTCTGGTGGCACCATCAGCCTGGCCTGGACCGACACGGACAGCACGCCGCTCGCGCCAATCGCCACACTCGACCCGCCCTTCACGGCTGGTATGAGCTACACCGCGCCGTCTGGCGCCGAGAACGGCTCGGTGGTGACCGTGACGGTGACTGCTTCGTGCAGCCTGCCAAGCGTTGCCCCGACCGCGCACACCTTCACGCTGGTTCCGCTCAACAGCTTCTGCTTCGGCAAGGCTGACAACACGGACTGCACCTCGACGGCCAACGCCGCCAACAAGTGCGTCACGGCGGCCAGCTGCCAGACCGGGGTTTGCGTGGCCCAGACCACGACGACCTGCTCGCAGAACGGTGTCGACCAGTGCCACACCAACACTTGCGCTCCCTCGACCGGCTCCTGCGGTCTTGTGGCCAAGGCTGACAACACGACCTGCAACGACGGCCTGAACTGCACCACGGGTGACGTCTGCACCGCGGGCATCTGCGGCGGCGCTGCGGCTGTGTGCACGCAGACCGGCGGGCAGTGCCAGGTCAACGCCTGCGTCGAGTCGACCGGCCTGTGCGCGCTTGGCAACAAGGCCAACGGCACGCCCTGCGACGACGGCAATGGCTGCACGGGCGCCAGCTCCGGCCCGGGCACCAGCGGGACAGCCGATGTCTGCACCGCGGGCGCCTGCGTCGCGGGCTCGGCGGTCAGTTGCCCCTCTGGCGATGTCTGCACGGCAACCGACAGCAGCCACTACACCTGTCCGGTCAAGGTCTGTCTGATGAGCAACTACGCCCAGCAGATCGTTCCTCCGCTGAACGGTCTGGCCATCAATGCCTCGGTTGGCACGCCCTGGATCACGGGCGCGCTCTACACGCCGTTCAACTTCGGTTCGGGCTCGGTCAGCTCCACGGGCAGCGCCGACATGTACGTTGCCAAGCTGGATCCGACCACGGGCCTGGCGACGCAAACCTTCACCTTCGGCGACACGGGTAAGAAGGACCAGATTGGTACCGCCATCGCGGTTGCCGGCAACGGCAACGTCGGCGTGGTCGGCACCACCGGTGGGGAAATCGACTTCAGTGGCAACTCGCAGGCAGGCGATACCTCGACCGGTGTACCCTGCACGGCTGGCATCGATTGCCTCGGCGCCACGGCCGCGACCGCCTTCTACGCCCTCATCGATGGCACTTCCTCGGGTACCTACGCGACCGCGATCAAGTCCCACATGGTGAACGTTGGCACCGGCGCCCTCTTGGCCGCTGCCTCGAACCCGGCTCGCAACGAAATCGCCTTCTGCGGCAAGACGAGCAAGCTCGTTACAGCCTGGGCTGACAACGCGGCTACCCAGGGCGTGCGCACGACCGTTGGTGCCGGTGGCAACACGGCGTTCGGCGGCGGCAACGTCGACCTGATCGTCTTCGTGGTCGATGCCACGACCGGTCTCGTGAAGTGGGGCAAGCAATACGGTGGCGCCGGCGACCAGGTCTGCGAGTCCTTGGCTATGGATGGAAGTGGCAACGTGTTCATGGGCGGTAAGTACTCGGGTGACCTCTTCGGTCTCGCGAACGTTGCCGACACCAGCGGGAACACGGCCCAGCTATTCGTTGCCAAGCTGAACGCTGCGGACGGCACCTTGGCCTCGGCCAAGACCTGGACCAGCACGGGCATCTCGGATGCCTTCGGCATCGCGGTCGATTCGGGCGGCAACGTCGTCATGGGCGGCAGCATCGCCAGCGCGGTGGACTTTGGCGGTGGCCATGTGGCTGCCTTCACCGGTCTGACCGACGCCTTCGTCGTGAAGTTCGACTCGACCCTCACCTCGGTGTGGGCGAAGTCGACCGGCGACGCCGGCAGCGATCAGGGCATCAACTCCATCTCGCTGGACTCGGCGGGCAACATCGTTGCCGGCGGCGCCTTCAAGGGCACCCTGCCGGCCTGGGGCCTCACCAACACCGACAACGCCACGGTGGATGCCTTCCTCGTCCAACTGCATGCCGACGGCAGCCTGGTCGACTGCGCACACTCCTACGGCGATGCCGCTGGTGCTCAGGCCATCGCCACGGTCTCGGTGGCCAGCGGGGCGACCGGCGCCCTGGCGAACGCCATCTTCATGGGTGGTGCGTTCTCGAACACCATCACCTTCGGCTCGACCACCCTCAGCACCGGCAGCGGTGGCCTGGCCTACAGCTACGTCGCTCGCATGACGGAGTAGCAGACCGAAGAGCCCGCTGACCTCATTCGTGAGGACGGCGTAGGCTACTAGGCAAGATGAAGGGGCGTCCAGAAATGGGCGCCCCTTTTCTTGTGTGTCTGGTGTCACGTAAGAATCCGCCTTGCAACGGATCTGTGACTGACATGCGACAGTAGGGCTACGGCGAGCATTTCCGTTGACCCGCGGATTGGTCGGTTGCTATAGCGCTCTTCGCACCACCGGAGGCAACATGGATCGCGCAAGAGCCCTGGTATTCATTGGATTACTATCGATCGGAGCAATTGAGGCCGCGCCCAGGACGGCTTGGGCAATTCCCGACTGTGCGGCGTCCATCACCGGATCGGTGGTGTACATGGGCGGCACGACGGCTGTGGTTCCCGTTATCCGGCTCATGGGCGCCCGGCTGAAGCAGATAGGCATTACCCTGCTCTGGAACGAGTCCGATGACGGATGCCATCAGGAGCTCCTGATGACCCAGGGCCCAAACGGGGTAAGGCCGGTGTTTTCTCAGTACGACGAAGTGGGCGGTCCTGGGCAATCCGGCAAGACGACTTCGACCACCTGCAACGGCGTGGTGGGCCAGCTTCCGGATCTGGTCATCAATGACGTCCCTTGGACGAGCTGCCTCGTTTCTTATGGCAGCACAGGCGCGACCCTCCCGCTGCCCGCAGGGTTCAAGGAGTTCCAGGGCCCGGTGCAGGGTCTGGTTCCGATCGTGGCCAGTAGCTACCAGCAATACCACGAGGTCACGGTCGAGGAGCTGCAGGACCTGTACGTTTGCGGAGGTCCCGCAAACATACTCACCTTCTTCACGAGCCAGGGCATCTACACTTTCGATCCCGTCAACAGTGGAATGCCCGAGCTCTGGTCGAGGGGAATCGGACTCCGGAACGGCTCCCAGATCAGCACCCAACTCATCAATGCCCCTACAGGTCTCACTGCGGAGAACATGGTGGTGAACATCGTGGCCCCGGCCACCAGCCCAGACCAGACACTTGGCTACACATCCACGGAATTCTACGACCAGTACCGCGACAGGGTAAGCGCGCTCAGGGTTCGCGGCGTCAACCAAGCCCTCGCCTACTACCCGGACTCGGATGCCAATAGCATTGACAAGGTCAGCATCCGCGAGGGTCGCTACACCCTGCAGGGCCCGCTGATGTTTCTGGCCGCGGTGGACAGTACCGGCGTCCCGACAGTCCCGAAGGTGAAAGACATGATTGACTACTTCTTGGGGAACCCGGTTGTTGCCAACCCATTTCCCTTCGACGTGAACCAGATCTACGCCCAGCGCGGTGTGGTTCCCCAATGCGCCATGAGAGTCGCCAAGGACAGCGCCACCCAGATGTTCAAGCACTACAAAGACCCGCATCCGTGCCATTGCAACTTCCAAAGCCTCGCGATCGGCACGGCGCCCGCAAGCTGCATTCCCTGCACGGACAATTCGACCTGTGTGGCCATCAGTCCAACCCAGGCCTGCAGTCACGGCTATTGCGAGCAAGTCCAGTAGGCGGCCGCAAGTAATAGAAAGGACAAAGACATGCGTCGAATTCTGACGACAGGCCTGCTCGGCGGACTGTTGCTGGCTGGGTGCAGCTCGGGGACAAACAACACGCCCGACGCTTACGTACGGCCCGATGTGAGCATGGAGATTCCGGATGGGCCGGTCTCAAGCGGGGGTATTGACAGCCCTCCGCTCGGTACCGGTCCGGAGGTTGGCTCAACTTGTGACGAGGACGCGATGGGCGAGGACTACTGCATCCGCAATCCCGGCACGTCCGTTGGTGGCGGAACCAAAGTCACGAGGCAGAACCCGGTGCCCTACTTGACCTGCAAGCCGTGATGGAAATGAAGTTGAAGAAGTTGGGGCCGAGCCTCTTTTCGCGAAGGGCCCCGGTCATGGCGTTCCTTGTGCTTGGTACCGGACTTGGCACTTGGGGCAGCCCGGCGCTTGCCCAGGCCGCCGGCAAGAAGGCCAAAGAGCCGCCGGGACCGGATCCCTTGGTCGAGCTCGACAAAGTCAAACAAGACTTCGAGAAGCGCCTCGCTGACCAGGAGGCCGCTGCGAAAGTCCGCGAGGAGGCCATTCGAAAGCAGCAAGAGGGGGCCATCGAGGCGGTACGGGACGAGGCAGACAAGCGAATGGCCGCCGATCGCATCGAACGGCAGGCCGAGGTCCTGCGCTTGCAAAAGGCCTTGGAGGAAACTGCGGCACGTGAGGATGCGCGCGAGCGAAATGCCCCCCCGTCGGTTGGCGTTGGGGCGCGCGGCGTTTCGCTTTACGGATACGTGCAAGCCGACTACCAGTTGCGACAGTCTTCAGACGATCAGTTGGACGCAAGTGGGCAGCCCCTCAACCAGGATCGCTTCCTGATCCGGCGCGCTCGCCTCGGGGTGAGCATGGACCGCAGGTACGGCGAGGGCCGGATCGAGGTCGACGGCAATACCGTCAATGGGTCAACGTTTCGGCTGGTGGATGCGGAAGCCTCAATCAAACTGCCTGGCAAAGGCGACACTGGCTTGCCCGTGGTCATGGGGAGCATCGGGATCTTCCGAGTGCCATTCGGGCACGAGGTGCCGCAGGACGATCGGTACCGCCTGTTCATGGAGCGAAGCACGGCGGCTCGGGCGCTTTTTCCGGGGGAGTACGACCTGGGAGCGCGGCTCTCTGGGGGCTGGCAATTCCTTCGCTACGTGCTGGCGGTAATGAACGGACAGCCGCTGGAAGGCACCGCCTTCGGTGGGCTGGATCCGAATCACCAAAAGGACATCCTGGGGCGGGTCGGCGTGGAGCAATCGCTCAGCAACTTCGAGGTTGCGGGCGGTTTTTCTGGCCTGCGCGGCACGGGCTTCCACAGCGGCACGCTGGCCACCAAGCCGGGCCTGCAATGGAATGATTCCGACCAGAACGGCAGCATCGACCCGGGAGAAACAAAGGGCATCCTGGGTATTGCGGCGACCGCATCATCCAATTTCACGCGACTCGCCTTTGGAGCAGATCTCTCTCTTTCGGCACGCTTCTCGGCCATGCTTAGGACCACGATCGCCGCCGAATTCTACCTGGCCGACGATCTGGACCGAGCCATCTATCCCGCCGATCCCAAGGGTGTGGCGGGCCGGAGTTACCGCGAGCTTGGCTATTACCTGGCCTTGATCCAGGAATACGGACGTTGGCAGCTCGGCCTGCGCTACGATTACTACAACCCCGATCAGGACGCGAACCAGGTCGCCAAGGGGAACCCTGTGCCGACCGATGCGAGCTATTCGACTTTGGCAGTGGTGGCGGCCTGCACTGCTTCTTGGGGCCGGTTGCTCGTCGAATACGACCGCAACCGAAACCATCTGGGGCTCAATCTGGCCGGGATGCCGGCCAACTTGGCAGACGACGCCGTTATCGTCCGCGGCGAGGTGAGCTTCTGATGAGGCCGCGGATCGGGTTTCGGGCAGGTATCCTCGGTCTGTTCTGCGCCGTCGTCGCCCCCGCCTGCGACTGGTCGCCTGACACCACCTCCGGACTGAGCTCTCTCATCCGCGTACAAGGCGGGCAGGCTTTTCGCGGATCGATCTCCGACCCACCAGCCACCAGTCCCGCAACCGCCAGCATTTCCCCCGGCAATTCAACGATATTTGCAGGCGCGACAGACAGGAACATCCCTGGCAGGGTTGGTCCAGACTCCAACACGGCGGCCATCGGCGTGGCAGGCGATCAGGCCTATTGGCGGGTGCCAGCCCTGACGCCGGATCCGACGAATGCCGATCTGTTCACCTTCGCGGCTCGGCTGTCGCTGACACCGGTGGCGGCCAATAGCCCGTTGCTCGATACCAGCTCGGATGGCACCGTCACCCTCTCTCTGTCGGTTCGAGCCATTGACGCCGCCGGCAACTTTGGCACGGCCGAAATACAGCAGTTCATCTTCCTGCCCGAGACAATCACGGGTTCCCTGGCCATCTCGCTGCAATGGGACTCCCCGACGGATTTGGATCTACATGTGCTCGTTCCCGCCGACAATGAGCAGGGCTATACCGAGGTTTGGAGCAAGAAGCGTAGTTCCTATAATGGGGCCGACGGGGGATCTCCCGACGGGGTATTGGACTTCGATTCCAACGCCAACTGTCAGATCGACGGACACGATACTGAGAACGTGATCTGGAAAGGCACCCCGCCGGTTGGCCATTACGTCGTCCGCGTGGCCGCAGCTTCGTTGTGCGGTCAGGCCTCTGCGGCCTGGTGGGCCTTTGCCTCGGTTCCCGACCAGAGCAAGGGTGAGGCCACGGGTGTTCTTACCGAGGCGGCCGCGCGCAACGGCGCGGCACCTGGCAGCGGCGTCACCGTTCTTGAATTCGACTACCCATAGAGCCAGCGACCATGCGCCTTCTCACAGTTGCCGCCACTCTGGTCCTCGCGGCTGGGATGACCCTAACCGCGCGGGCTCAGCCTTCCCCCGAAGAGGGCGCTGAGGCTGCCAAAGGGCAGCTGCGGCCGCCCAAGCTGAAGAAATTTGTCGAGGCGGTCTATCCCGCGGCCAAGGAGAAGGCGGGCATCGCGGCGCGCGTGGTGCTAGCCATCGACGTCGAGGAAACCGGACACGTAGGCGGGGTCGAGGTGGTGTCTTCTGCCGGCAGTGATTTCGATGCCGCCGCCGTCGCTGCGGCCAAGCAGTTCGAATTCGAGCCCGCTACACTGGATGGCACTCCGGTTCCAGTGAAGATTCACTATGCCTACAAGTTCGTGGTCAAGGAGGTGATGGTCTCTCTCGGACCCCAGATCAACTTCGAGGGCGTGGTCGCCAACCGCCTCGCCAAGATGCCTTCCCGCGGCGTGAAGGTGAAGATTCTCGACCTGAATGTCGAGACGACCACCGATCAGGACGGCGCCTTCGCTTTTATGGACGTGGCGCCCGGCATGCATACGGTCGAGCTGTCGTCGCGTGAGCTTGTGACCATCAAGACCGAGGAAGAGATTACCAAGGGCAAGAAGAAGACAGTCAAGTACATGGTCGAGCCCAAGGACGAGGATGTGGACGAGGAGGCCGTGGTCCGTGCCCCGCGGATCAAGAAGGAGGTGGTCGAAACCCGCGTGCGCACCGAGGAGGCCAAGCGGGTCCCCGGTACCCAGGGTGACACGCTGAAGGTCGTGCAAAACCTGCCCGGCGTGGGGCGGTCGGCCTTCGGCTCGGGTGCGCTCATCGTCTGGGGATCGGCCCCGCAGGACACGCGGGTGAACGTCGACGGGGTCGAGATTCCGATGCTCTACCACGTCGGTGGCATGCGCTCGACCATCAACTCCGATATGGTGCGCTCCATCGACCTTTCGCCGGGCTCGTTCGGGGCCGAATACGGGCGCGGATTGGGCGGCCTGGTGCGGATTGAGCTGCAAGATCCTGGTCGCGAAGGTGTGCACGGCTACATCGCGGCCGACGTCGTCGATACCTCGGCCATGCTCAAGGCTGCCATCACGCCCAACCTGCGCGTGGCAGTGTCGGGGCGCTACGGCTACCTCGACCAGACGTTGAAGACGGCGGTGTCGAAGGACGTGGGCGATTTCTTCCCCATCCCGCGCTACGACGACTATCAGGCGCGCGCCGTGCTTACCCTCGGCAAGGACGAGGAGCTTTCCGCGACCTTCCTGGCTTCGGACGATCACCTGACGCGAACGGTTCCCTCATCGGATCCGCTCGAAATCAAGACCCAGAACACTGACCAGAGCTATCGCCGGTTCATTGTCCGCTACGCGCGCCTCTTTTCTGACGGCTCCAGCATCGTGCTTACGCCCTCTTTGGGCTACGATATCAACAACAGTGCCTGGAACTTTGGCGGCACCCCTTTGCTCCTCGACGTAACCTCGTGGCAGTACGCCGTCCGCGCCTCGTACCGACGGCGTGTGGCCAGCAAGGTCATTCTATCGCTGGGCATGGATTTTCAGGGCCACAGCAGCACCACCAATCGTGTGGGCTCCCTCGATCTGCCCGCCCGCGAAGGCGACATCACGGTGTTTGGACAGCCTCCCGGAACCGACATTGCCGCCGACAATTGGAAGGTCAACATGCTCTCCGCCGCGCCCTACGCCTTTGCCGAGGTCTCGCTCGGGCGATGGACGCTGATACCTGGATTCCGCCTTGAGCCTACCCTTATCGACGGCAGCATGGAGCTTCCCCATAGTTACACCAAACCGGACATTGGCTATCGACGTCTGGACTTGCCTCGCAATCCGCTGCCGGGACCGTTTGCGTGGATGCCCAATCCCAGGCTCTCGGTTGCCTATCGTGCAACGTCTAAGTTGAGCTTTACCGCAGGCGCGGGCATCTACGGCCAGGCGCCAGCGGTTGAGGACCTAAGCCCGGTGTTTGGCAATCCGCACCTCGGCAGCTCTTCGGCCATTCACGTCAGCGGCGGTGGCTCGTACAAGCTCACCGGGACCATGGTGCTCGAGGCCGTCGGCTTCTACAAGAAGCTCTACGATCTGGTGGCCCGAAGCGGGCTCACATCGCCACCCGTCGGCGAATCACTTCTGCAGACCGGAATCGGCCGCAGCTACGGAGGCCAGCTGCTATTGCGCCAAGAGCTGGCCAAAGGCTTTTTCGGATGGCTGACCTATTCCATCATCCGCAGCGAGCGCAAGGATCGACCGGCGGCCGGTTGGAGACTCTTCGACTACGATCAAACCCACGTCTTTGCGGTCCTTGCCAGCTACGAGATTACGCATGGACTTCAGGCCGGCGCGCGTTTCCGCTACACGACCGGCGCGCCGAGGACACCTGTCATAGGCGCCTTCTTCAATGCCAAGGATCAAGTGTACGAGCCCATCTATGGAGCTCAGAATTCCATCCGACTTCCCGCATTCTATTCGGTCGACGTCCGCGTCGAGCAGGCCTTCACGCATCGGAGCCTGAAATTCAACGTCTTCGCTGACGTGCAGAACGTGACCAATCGCAAGAACCCCGAGGAAGTCATCTACAGTGCCGACTTCTCTCAACACGGCTATATCAGCGGTCTTCCCATCTTGGCGGTCGCGGGCATGCGCATGGAGTTCTGATGAGACCGATAAGCATCGCAGCAACATCGATCATCACCTTGGTTTCGGCATGCAAGCCCAACGTAGGGCCGCCGATCTCGGAGATCAAGGGCCCCGCCATCTTGGCTGTGAAGGGCGCGCCGGCCGAAGTGGATCCCAAGGCCGCTGACACCACAGTCGCATTCGAGGCGCTGGCCGTCGATCTCGACGGGCGGGTTCCCAACGCCGACATCACGGATCCGCTGTTATGGTCGATGTGCGACCAACCCAAGCCACCAACGGAGAACAATTCGGTCAGTGCCAGGTGTTTGGATCCGACCGCCTTCCCTGGGGTGGTTGGGACCTCGGCCACCACCTACTCCGCGGCCATAGGGTCTGACGCTTGCTCGGTGTTTGGTCCATTTCCTCCGCAAACCCCTCCCGATCAGCCGGCCATTCGTGCCCGCGACCCCGATGTTTCCGGTGGCTACTACCAGCCGGTTCGGGTGGAATTGCTGATTCCCGAAGGATTGCGCCGCGTGGGCCTGTCCACCCCCGACTCGCTGGTGTCGTTCGAGTTACAGCGAATTTTCTGCGGCTTGTCCAATGCTCGCTCCGACCAGATTCGCATTTACAACAGGGACTACCATCTCAACAACAACCCCGTGCTGACTTCGTTGACGGTGGATTCTGCGGATGTGCCCGCGAGCTCGACGGCAGGAGCACCCATGGAGGTCGGCGTCGGACAGACCGTTGCGCTCGCGGCCAACTGGTCCGCCGACTCGGTGGAATACTACCCGGCGCTTGATCTTGTCCAACGCGAGCTGGTCTATCACTACGAGGCCATGCGCGTGTCGTGGTACGCGACGGGCGGGAGCTTCGAGCACGACATCACGGGGCGGGGCGAAGATGAGAAGGACACCACCTTCGCGGGAAACACCTGGACGGCCGACTCGTCGGGTCCGGTTCACATGTGGATCGTGCTGCACGACAGCCGAGGCGGCACTGACTTCGCCAGCTACGACTTCAACGTTACGCCGTGATTTTGGGCGCGACGTGGCCCGTGCCCGACTGTGCTTCGCCGTCCTGAACGTAGCTCGGTCGCGTGACGGTGGACACGGAGCTGACCGGGCGGGGACTAACAATGGCGGGCTTGAGCCACCGGCGGATGGCGCCGCAGGAGAGCGTCTGCGACACCTGGGCGCTTGGCACGAAATTGGGCTTCATTGGGATCCCTACAGATGGGCGAGTATGGCTTCCCAGACAGAAGTGTATTGTTCCATGGGGAGAAAGGGGAGGTCAGCATCGCTGAGACCATCGCTGTCGCGGTCGTCATCGAGCTTCCGACTTGCGGCGACTGGCGCTGTGCTCTCACTGGGCCGAAGGACCGCATGGGCGGTGGGTTCCGCAGTTACCTCCGGCCGCCAGGGCAGGATGCGTGATTGTGGCATGTCCAAGATCGACCTCCTTTCACCGATTTTTAGGAAGGAGGTTAGCGCCATCTGCAAGCCAGGGCGGTGACGGTTTCGCATGTTCTCTGTGACGATCCGCCACTGACCGTCATCCGCACCGCTTAGTCGTGCACCCGTTGCCGGCCGCGCGACGACGCCTCGTCGGGGCGCCCATTGTGATGGGCAGGATCCGCGAGTCGAAAGCCTACGCCACGAACGGTCTGCAAGAGGTCGGATGCGGCACCGAGCTTGTCGCGCACGTAGGAGTAGCGCGCTTGGGCGAACATCGCG
>CAZBIU010000158.1:0-14503 GCA_964491625.1 uncultured Myxococcales bacterium | reverse complement strand
TCGCCCGCCTCCCCTATCGTTCGTGCAGCGCTGGGTTTTGTACGCCCAGGCGCTGCGCGACGCCCACGATGCCTTCGCCGACAGCGACGCCGCCGTCGAGCCCTTTGTCAGGAAGAGGGTGCCCGCGTTGGTCAACATCAGGCCGCGGCCCACTGGCTAAGAAGAGGCGAACCATGGCGTTCAAGATTCTGGACGAACGGGAAGGGCAGGTCGCGAGGACTCGCAAGGGCTCGACCGTCGTGCTCGACTGCAACCGGGCGAGCGTGGCGGGCTCGGTCAGCCAGCGCGCCTGCACCTTCTGCGGTTCGCGCGTCGTTCTCTACCCCATCGCCGATGCCCTGCACTTGGTGCATGGGCCCATCGGCTGTGCGGCGTACACGTGGGATATTCGCGGCGCCTTGTCGTCGGGGCCGGAGCTGCATAGAATCAGTTGTTCGACCGATTTGCGCGAGCGCGACGTCGTGCTGGGCGGCGAGGCGCGGCTGGAGTCCTCGCTTCGTGACCTGATTTCGCGCTATTCACCGAAGGCCGCATTCGTGTATGCCACCTGCGTGGTGGGCGTCATCGGCGACGATGTGCCGGCGGTGTGCAAGCGGGTCGAGACCGACGTCGGCATTCCTGTCATCCCGGTAATGGCGGAAGGTTTTCGTGGCACCAAGCGCGACGGCTACAGCGCGGCGACCAGGGCGCTCCTCCAGTTGATCGGAACCGCCGACGCAAGTGACGTGGGGCCGCTATCGATCAATCTACTGGGCGATTTCAACGTGGCGGGCGAAAGTTGGATTATCAAGAACTACCTTTCGCGTATGGGCGTTGCGGTGGTGTCGGTGCTCACCGGCGACGGTCGTGTCGATGAGATTCGTCGCGCCCACGGCGCCCGGCTGAACGTCGTCCAATGCGCGGGATCGATGACACCGCTGGCGAAAGCGATGCAGGAAAGGTACGGCATTCCATTCATCCGAGTTTCCTTCTTTGGTATTGAAGACACCGCACATGCTCTGTACGAAGTTGCGGAGAAACTCGGCAGCGCCGAGGTAAGGGCGCGGACGCAAGCGCTGGTTCGCGACGAGATCGCCAAGGTCATGCCCGAGCTCAAACGCTACAGACAAGGCTTGCAAGGGAAGCGGGCCGGGCTGTATGTGGGCGGCGCCTTCAAGGCGTTTTCTCTGGTGCGCGCTTTGCGGCAGCTTGGGGTGACGGTGGCCCTGGCGGGAACCCAGACTGGCGACCAGGAGGAATATCGGGAATTGCAGCGGGTCTGCGACGAAGACACGATCATCGTGGACGACACGAACTCGCTCGAGCTGGCCAACTTTCTCGTCGAGCAAGACGTGGACGTGTTCATCGGCGGCGTGAAGGAGAGGCCTATTGCGTACAAGCTGGGTCTGGGCTTCTGCGACCACAATCATGAACGCAAGATTCCGCTGGCAGGGTTCGAGGGCGCCGTGGCCTTCGCCCGTGAGGTGCACGCCACCGCCACGTCCCCGGTCTGGTCGCTGATGCCAAGACGCGCGCAACGGGCCGAAAGGCCACTGGCGACGGGAACGGAGACGCCATGAGCTGTGCCCACGCCATCAAGCTGCCTGACGGGGCCCGAGCGCAGACCACGGTCAATCCATGCACGCTGTGCGCTCCACTGGGCGCCGCGCTGGCCAGCGCGGGCGTTCGCGGAGCCGTTCCGCTGCTCCACGGCGGCCAGGGCTGCGCGACCTACATTCGTCGCTACCTCATCAGTCACTTTCGCGAGCCGATGGATGTCGCGTCGTCGAGCTTCGGCGAATCGCAGACCGTGTTCGGCGGCGAGGCGAACCTGCACCGCGCGCTGGAAAATATTGCCCGGCAGTACCAGCCGAGCCTGGTTACGGTGGCCACCACGTGTGTGGCCGAAACCATTGGTGAGGACGTCGAGCGATTACTTGGCAGTTATGCCGAGAAGCACCCCGACCATGGGGCCGTGGTCTGGGCGTCGACCCCCAGCTTCAAGGACGGACACGTCGAAGGCTTCCACGTCATGGTCGGGGCTCTGCTGGAAAAGCTCGCGGTCGCAGGCGGCGACCCGAAGAAGAAGACAATCAACGTTCTTCCGCCCATTGTTTCGCCAGCGGATCTGCGCCACTTGCGCGAGATCGTGCAGGGGTTCGGCCTGGACGCCACCATCCTGCCCGACTACTCGGACACCCTCGACGGCGTCATCTTGGACCACTACAAGCCGCTGGCCGACGGTGGCACGTCGATCGACGAGATTGCCGAGATGCCGAGATCCGTCGGCACCCTCGACCTAACTCTGACAGGTATCGCACCTCGCCCGAGCGCTGTCCTCACCAAGCGCGGCTCGACCGCGCGTGTGCTCGGGCTGCCGATCGGGATTCGGGCGACGGATGCCATGTGCGACGCTTTCGGCGAGTGGTCGGGAAGCGATACGCCGGCCTGGCTCGCACACGAACGCGGGCGATTGCTTGACGCCTACGCTGACGGGCACAAGTATGTGTTCGGCCAGCGCGTGGGCGTGTTTGGCGATCCCGAGCTGGTTGCCGGAATCGCGGGATTTCTGGCCGAGATCGGCGCTCGGCCGGTCCTCTGCGCTACGGGGGCGCGCAATCGAGCGCTCCGATTGGCACTCCAATCGTTGCCCGCCGACGACGAGAGAGTCGTCCTTGAAGACTCGCACTACGGCGCAATCGAAGACGCGTGCGGCAGGCTCAAGCTCGACCTGCTCATCGGGAGCAGCAAGGGCTACAGGATGGCTAGGGCGCTGGGCGTGCCGCTCGTGCGGGCAGGCTTTCCGGTTCACGACCGCATCGGAGCGGGGCGACTTCTTCTGGTCGGTTACCGCGGGACCATGCAATTCTTCGATGCGGTCGTGAATACCTTACTGGAAGCCAAGCAGGCGGCCTCGCCTGTGGGATTTTCATACTTGTAGATGGCTCCACCTTTCGAGTACCTCGCGCATCTGCCCGACGTTCGTGCGCGGGCACGCGCGAGTCTGCTGGGACTCGCGGTGGGGGACGCCTTGG
Source organism: uncultured Myxococcales bacterium (assembly GCA_964491625.1). GTDB lineage: Bacteria > Myxococcota_A > Polyangia > Fen-1088 > Fen-1088 > Fen-1118. The sequence goes on along the minus strand of CAZBIU010000158.1, from coordinate 11,489 downwards.
GGGCGACCGTTGAGTTCATGACTGCAGGCGAGATTGCCGCCAAGTATGGCGTTCATCGGAGGATGGTCGGGGGCGGTTGGCTGGGACTTGATCCCGGGCAGGTCACCGATGACACGCAAATGTCCATTTGCATCGCGCGTTCGCTGGTGGCGGTGGGCTACTGCCCCGAAGATATCGCGCGCCGCTTTGTCGCTTGGTATCGGTCGAAGCCGCCCGACGTGGGCAATACCTGTCGCCGTGGCATCGCCAGGTTCATCAATCAGGGGACGGTGTTTGGTCCCCCCAACGAGGGCGACGCAGGAAACGGAGCCGCGATGCGCATGGCACCCGTGGCCGTGGGCGCGTTGGCCGACGAAAAGTTGCTTGAAGCGATGGCCATCGGCCAAGCGCACATCACACATCACCACGCCCTGTCGGATGCAGCGTCGGTCCTAATCGGCCGACTGATTCAGCTCGCGCTGCTCGGACATTCCATGGACCGTTTGCGCTGCCAGGCCGACGATGCAGCGGCGAGGTTCCCGAAGTTTCGCTATCAGCCCTACCATGGATTGGCAACGGCTTACGTGGTGGACACCATGCAAACCGTGTTGCACTTTCTGTTCGCCACGTCGTCGTTTGAGGAGTGCGTAGTGGCCACCGTGAATCACGGTGGAGACGCGGACACCACTGGCGCCATCGTGGGGGCCATCGCGGGCGCCTACTACGGTCCTGACGGCATTCCGCGCGATTGGCTACGCAAGTTGGATCCAGGTGTGCGCGAGGAATTGGCCTGCCTCTCCGAACAGCTCGTGGACCGATCGCCCTTGGCGAATGGGCACCCGATAACCGTGTCTCCTCCCGACAACAGAATGGGGCGTGATGGCGGATAAGGGTTGGACCCTGACCTGGAATCTGTGCGATCTGCCGGCCTCTTACATCGGCAGCCAGGCCTTCAACGAGCGCCCCGAGCGCTTCGAGCTTCAGACTGTCGCCGACAGCGCGAACGGGCTTCTTCGTTACCTCGACACGTTCGCCGACCGGCACGAGCGCACCGAGGCGTTCAATGCCTACCTGGCAAGCAAATTCCATCTCAACGAGGCCGGCCACGACCACACCAATAGTGCAAGGCGCAGCTTACGCAACACCTACGTGCGCTACCTGCGTGGTTGGGGCGTGGATTCGAATTCCATCGAGGGGGCGGTGCTGAAGGCTTGGGTCGAGAGCAGAATCGGGCTGCGACCGACTTTCCATCGCGGGAAGTTTTCACCCCAGAGCGACGACGAACAGCTCGCCTTTGCCGTAGACCGTATGAAGGGCATGGCCGGCAGCAACGCCATCAACTCCCAGCTCGATCTTGTCTACACGTATTGTCAGTACGAGCTTGTCAAAGCCTACCCCGGGCAAACCTGGCTTGACCTCTACCGTGGCACCCACGACCCAGACGACTATCACACGCTCGAAACGATCTCGCCGCGCGAGCGAATCGTCCGTCTCAACAATCTCAGCTCGTTCACGCCCGACGCCGAACGTGCCTTCGAGTTCGGCTCGACGGTGTGGGGAACGCGGGTTCCGCTGGCCAAGATCTTCTTCTACAGCCAACTGTTTCCGCAGAGTATTCTCAAGGGCGAAGACGAGTTTCTAGTGATTGGCGGCGTCTATCGCGTGAAGACCGTGTTGTAATTGGGTCCGCGTCTTGCATCGGTGTAAGGGCGAGGAGAGCGAGATGGTCGAAACAGCAACACGCCCCCACGGACTTCGCGTTTTTGCGCCGAAGCTGGATGTCACGAATCACCCATGTTTCAATCCTGACGTCTACAAGCAGGCGGCTCGTGTGCACCTTCCGGTGGCACCACGATGCAATCTACAGTGCAATTACTGCGACAGATCCTTTGATTGTGCCAACGAGACTCGTCCGGGCGTTTCCAGCACGTTGCTTTCGCCTTTCCAGGCCTTGACGTATCTCAAGGACGTATACGTCAAGCTGCCGAATCTGTCGGTAGTGGGCATCGCCGGGCCTGGCGACCCGTTCGCCAATCCTGTCGAAACCATGGAAACGCTTCGCCTGGTTCGGGCCGAGTTCCCCAACATCCTTCTCTGCGTTGCGAGCAACGGGCTCGGGATTGTCGAACACATCGACGAATTGGTCGAACTTCGGGTTAGTCACGTCACCTTGACCATCAACACAATGAATCCGTCCACCGGTGCGCGGATTTACCGCTGGGTGCGCGTGGGCAACACCGTGTACCGCGGACTTCAGGGATCCGAGCTTCTGCTCGCACGGCAGATGCAAGCGCTTGAAGAGCTGCGCAGGACGAGCATTGCGGTGAAGGTGAACGCCATCGTGCTTCCCGGTGTCAACGAAGACGACATCGGCGCTGTCGCAAAGCAGGCCGGCGCCCTGGGCGCGGATATTATGAATACCATGGCGATGGTTCCGGTGGCTGGGACGCCATTCGAATCGCTCGGCGCACCGAGTAGTGAAATGATGCGCAAGGCTCGGCAGGACGCGTCCGTGGCTTTGCCTCAAATGGAACACTGTGCGCGTTGCCGCGCCGACGCGTGTGGCCTGGTGGGCGAAGCGGCCCTCAACGTTCCGGATCCGAAAGAGTTCTCGTACGTCGCGAGCAGACCCGGCAAGGACCGTCCCTATGTGGCGGCGGCATCCCGGGAGGGGATGCTGGTCAACCAACACGTGGGTGAAGCCGAGTCGTTCCACGTCTTCGCCGAAGAGGATGGCGTGTTCTTGCCAGTCGAGGTAAGGGCTGCCCCCGACTCGGGCAGCGGTATCAAACGCTGGCTCGACCTTGCCGACTTGCTCTGCGACTGTCGCGCCCTTCTGACCACCGGGGTCGGCGCGTCGCCTCGCCGCGTGCTGACCGGCAGGGGCGTTGAGATCGTCGAGATGGAAGGCATGATTGAAGAAGGTCTTTCCTCGGTCTACGGCGGTACCCCGATCCCGCCCTCGTTGCGGCGAACCTTCCGTGGCTGCGGCGCGGGTTGTGCCGGCGGCGGAGGAGGTTGCGGATGATCCGACGAAGGCACGACCGACTGTGGCTTGTGGACACCACTCTGCGCGACGGCGAGCAGGCCGCGGGCGTCTCGTTCGCTCGCGCTGAAAAGTACGCCATTGCGAAGGCGCTGGTTGTGGCCGGCATTCCCGAGATTGAAGTGGGAACACCCGCCATGGGGAAGGAGGAAGTCGAAGATATTCGAGCAATGCTCGACTTCGATGAGCAGGTTCGGCTGACCGCATGGTGCCGGGCGCGCCGGGAAGACATCGACGCGGCAGTGGATTGCGAGGTATCGGCGGTGCATCTGTCCTTTCCCTCGTCGCCAATTCTGATGAGTTGCTTCGGGTGGACTGAAGAACGTCTTCTGTCCGAGATTGCTACGCTGGTTGAGTACGCGCGAGGCAACTTTTCGTATGTCTCCGTCGGCGCGCAAGATGCCAGTCGAACCGGGCTTGCCTTTCTACAACGAATGATAAAGTCGGCCCGCGCGGCCGGCGCCGACCGCGTACGTCTTGCGGACACCGTCGGCATCCTCACCCCAAGCGCGACCATGCGCCTCATCGAGCGCGCCGTCGGGTGGGCCGGAGGGATGGAGATCGGTTTTCACGCGCACGACGATTTGGGCATGGCCACGGCCAACGCGGTGGTCGCGCTGGAAGCCGGGGCCGGCTCGGTAGACGTGACCGTGGCGGGCATCGGCGAACGCGCCGGCAACGCGGCGTTGGAAGAGGTCGTGATGGCCGTGGAGACCAGCTCGCCCCTGTCCACGAAGATTGCCACCTGCCAGCTTGCGCGGCTGGGCGACTTGGTGATGTCCGCTGCCGGCTGGTCGCTTCCGCCTAGCAAGGCCGTGCTCGGGGCCAACGTCTTCCGCCACGAATCCGGCATTCATTGTGCCGGCCTGGCAAGGAATGGGCGTGCCTATCAGGCGTTCGAGCCGAGGGCGGTGGGCCGCGCCGGCGAGGAGATCGTGGTCGGCAAACATTCGGGCCGTGCCACCTTGCGTGCGGTCTACCGCAACCTGGGCGTGGATCCGTCAACCCTGAATCTTGAAACCATCATGCGTCGAATCCACGTTCACTGCCAAACCCACAAGGGCGTGGTGGACGCCGAGGAGCTGTTGGCACTGTCGCGCTGACTTGACCGGCATCGGCCATTCCCTCCACGGTTGACGCGGATGCGTAGCGGGCCGTCACGTTTTTGTGTTGCAAGCAAACGGCGGGCGCGGCAGGGTCCAACGCGAAAAGCCTTGAGCCGCCCTGACGGCCGCGAGGTTACGCGTTCATGGCCAACACCCGCCCTCAACCTGCCCTCGACGATCTTCCTCCCGAGGTTCAGGTCATCCTCGACAGCGAAATCCACCGCGGACAACGCAACACCTTCATCATCCGTATCCTTTTCGCGGTGTTGGGAATCTCCAGCGCGATGCAGGTCGCAAGCTCGAACTCGCCCAAAACGACCCACATCACCGTGGCCATGGGCGTGTTCTATCTGATCTTTTCCGTGGTTGGCTTCCTGCTGCTTCGCAAACGCATTGGCTCGGTGTGGTTGCAATACCTCGGGATCACGGTCGACACGACTAGTGTCACAGTCACCGCCCTCGCCAGTCTCTACAATCCGTCAGGCGCCTATGAAGTCCTGATGAGCTCGATTCCCACCGTGCTCTACATGATGTTCAGCATGCTCACGGCGTTGCAATACAGCGTGAGGCTTTCCTTGTTCGCGGCGCTCACGGTCGGACTGCACCGGACAGGCGTTCTGGTCTACTGCGCGCTAAAACACCTGGTGGTTCTGTCGCCAACCTCCATCTACAGCCAACAAGCGCTCGGGCTTGACGACCAGGTGACGAACATCCTGTTCATCGTGGTGGCCGGCGTGATCGCCGCGTGGGTGTCGCACACCTCGCGTCGACTCTTGTTGCAATCGGCCGAGGCCACCGTCCGAAAGCGCCACTTGGAAAGAAACCAGGATGTCTATCGGCGGTATCTTTCTCCGCACGTGCGCGACCATGCCATGCAACATCCCGAAGCCCTGCACCTGGGCGGCCTAAGAAGGGTGGCGGTGGTGCTGGCGACCGAGATCCGGGAATTCCCGAGGCTGCCCGATCGGCTGTCGCCCGAGGAGCTGGTTGAAATCCTGAACCACCACTATTCCATCCTGGTCGAGATTGTCTTTCGCCACGGCGGGACCTTGGACAAGTTCACGGAGGGCGGTATCAGTGCCATTTTCGGCGTTCCCCACGACATGCCCGATCCCGCGGGTGCGGCGGTTCGTGCAGCCTTGGAAATGCAAGAGGCCGTGCGCGAATCCAACCGCCGCGTCGAGGAGCAGCGTCGCCTGCGCATCGGCATCGGAGTAGCCCAGGGATTGGTCGTGGCCGGTAACATCGGGTCCAGCGAGCGCATGGAATACACGGTGGTGGGCAAGGCGGCGAACCTTTCGATTCGACTGCGGGCTATGACGCACAACCTGGATGCCGACATCCTGATCAATGCCGCGGCCTACGACGCCGTCCGTGGTGTCTACCGGGCGGATCGGTTACCGACCGAATTGGTCGATGCCATGCGCCTGGACTCTGCGGTGTACCGCATGGACCACCGAGACGGTCTGCTGGGGAATGCGTTGTCGTCCTCAGGGTCGGAAACGGGCGCACCGTGAATTGCTACCGGGCCAACCGCCGTCACCTCGGACCGATCGTCGACAGGATAGTTCGCCGCATTCGCGCGTACCCTCCAGCCCTGCGACAATTGGGGCGGGAATGGCTGTCCACCCTGGGGCCCGATCCGCGTGGTTATCACTCTGCGCCCGACGCTTCGCCGCTGCTCCACTTGCCTATCTGGATGGCGGAAGGGCGCCGCAAGCCTGCCCGCACCGATACTCCCGAGCTGGCTGCCCTTCTGGAAGCCACGGCGCTGCTCTATTTCCACACGCGCATCCAGGACAACGTGGTGGACGAACCACAGACCCGCGGCCAGCCGCCGCAGCTTCTCTTGGGCAACATGTTTTTCCTGGAGGCGTGGGAGCGTCTGCGAAGCTTGTCCCTTTCGGATCGTTTCTGGGCTCGCGCACACGAGGCCTGGCGAATCTATTGCAACGAAACCGAAGCCGAGCGTCGGCAACTGATGCGCCAAACATCCTATTCGCCCGCGCTGTTCCGGCGCCACGCCCGCAAGGTTGCCCTGGCTCGCATTCCCCTGTACGCGGTGGCGGACGGCGACCCAAACGTCAGCAAGAGCGCTATCGACAATCTGATCGACCGTCTCGGCCAAGCCTACGGGTTGGTGAACGACGTGCTCGGCGTAGAACGGGACCTTGTGGCGGGCATGCGCACATATCTGATCGCCACCGTGGAAGAAACCCTGCCCAAGCGGCGTCGTCGCGATCCGAGGGCCGTGCGCAGGGCACTCTTGGGACATCCGCACTTGGAAGACTTTCTGGAGGAAGCCATCGTGCTTCACCGACGGATACAGCCCCTCGGTGAGGCCTTGGGGATTGCCTGCATGGGCCGCTACACGGACGAACGCATCGAAAGAATTCGTCACCACCACGACCGCGCCCTCGGCCTCCGACTGCGCTTTGCGCTATCTGAAAAGGCGTAGCTCTGCGGCGGCACTGCTGGTAGACATCGATCGCCGTCCCCCAAACAATTGACTGACGGCAAGGAGTGAGGACGATGGCAAAAAAGGGAATGAACATCTCGCGAGCGGATACCAAGAAGGTGCAAGAGATCATCGGTCGTGCGTTGACCGACAAGAAGTTCGTGACGGCCTTGAAGAAGGATGCCCGGAAAACCCTTGCGGGCTACCAACTGGAAAACGCCAGCTTGGCGCAGATCGAGAAGGCCGTGAAGCTCCTGGCGAACCTTGAGGAGTTGCAGTCCGAACTGGCGGAGGGCTTCGGCGTACACCCTGAGATGGGCTGACAATTCCACGCCTTCATCCGAGGGAGCGGGACCGCGGGTCACGCTCCCTTTCTAATTTCGGCCGAGCCACATCGCTCGCCGTGCGCACGGCGGTCGATCGGGCGGTTGCCTACCTCTTGGCCTGCCAGCTCCCCTCCGGGGCCATCAACGATGTCATTGCGAATCCTCTCGCGGCGCTGACGTCGGCCCGTCCGTCACGACGGATGGCATTTCGACTGAAGGGCGGCGCCGACGTTTGGCACACGACCCAGGCCATCTTGGCTTTCTCTGCCGCGGGGAGATCCAACCCGGCTGCCGAGCGCTTTGTCTGTGGCCGCATCTCGCGACGAGGCGAACTGTCTTACTGGAGTGGACACCCGAGCCTGTGCATCGAAACCTGCTCGGCGGCCTGGCATGCCTTGCCCAGCCAGCGCAGCCGTCTGGCCGCGACCCTGGTCCGGCATGCCCTGCCCGGCGGACGTTGGCCCAACTTCATCCTGCCCGGCTGCGGCGGCTACGATTCATACCTGGCCGGTCCCTCAGTCACGGCCTGGGCCATCGGCGCACTGGGCGCCGGCCACCGATTGGCCGCTTCGGGCCGGGCGCATCTGCTCGAAACCCTTGCTCCCAACGGGCTGTGGCGCGCACACCCGGCTTTCTATGCGACGCCTTACTATCCGGCGCACTTGGCGGTGGCCCATATCGGCGAAGAGCGGAGCTCTGTCGTTCGGGCGACCCTTGGTCAGCAAGGCGCTACGGGCGGATGGGGCTTTGAGGGGTTTACGGACCGCCCCAGTCCGCTTCCTACTGGGTTTGCCGTTCGAACCCTGGTCGCCGCCGGCGCAAGGACGCCCCAATGCCAGCGCGCACTTGGCCGAGCAGTCCGGTGGCTGCTCGGCGCGCAGTCCGCGAATGGTGCGTTTCGCCTCGCACCCGCCCCGGCCGCCCTCTTCTATGCTGGCGATGTGTACGCCACCTGTGTTGCGGTCTCGGCGCTGATGGCTGTGATTCGCCGGCAGTCGGTCTAACGTCTAACCGGGCAGGGTCGCACTGAACTCGATAGGGGCGTCTTCCGCATCGCCTGTCCCCCTCCGGATGTCAACCCGATAGGGACGGCCGGTCGAGCGCGCCGCATGCTCGATCACGCCGGAAAGCCAATCGTGCAACGACGGAGGCGTCCGGAAAAAGCCAGTGGCCTCGACGCGTAGGGCCTCGGGGACACCATCAAGGCTCCACTGCCCAAAGTCGAACAGCCCCGCCAGAATGGGCAGCGCCGCGCGAAGTGCTGCGTACCCGTCGGCCTGGTGGCGCACCGAACGCAGTAGGGTTGCCAGGTCGGTCTCGACCCCGGCGTAGCCGAGCGCGCGCCAACGTTCGCCGTCGTCGTGGACCGCGATGTGGTTGCTACTTTGCAGGTACGCCGCAATTTGGGAAAGGCCGCACCACCCTTCAGGCGAGGGGGACGCGCGAAGCAAGTCTCGGGTTTCGCGGGGCAGAGCACTCACTATTTCCTCGCGAACGTCGCTGCCGTAGCGCGTGGCGATCGCTCGGTCCATCGCCCAAAGCACAGCGCTACGCACGCTTCCGAGGTCAGGTTGGCTGCCACGGCGCTTTCCCACGATGGGCAGGTCCGACCAAGAGCGCGAGAGCTTGCGCGACGGGGTCTCGCTCCGAGGCGGAGAGCTGTGGGCCGTAACTTTGGGCTCGGGAAGGAACCGCTTCGAGGTATCACCGTGCGTTGCCGGCAGGACGGCCTCGATCCCCATGGGCGGGGTCAGGGCGCTTGGCACACTCCAGCTCTCCCAGCCGATCGGCGCATGTACGTCGAGGTCGCGCATGTCTGCTTCGCGAAGGGAAGGCTCGGGCGCGATCTTTTCCAAGTGGTACGCAAATTCCGCAGCCGAAGAGAAACGCTCGTCGGGCTTCTTGCAAAGCGCACGCAGCAAGAGCTCCGCCACGGCCGGATCGTCGGGTCCGCCGGCCGCGACCAGCGACGGTGGGGGTTCGTGGGCGATTCGGTAGGTCGTGGCCACGAAGGTCGGGCCGTGAAAGGGGAGCTTCCCGGTGAGCAGCTCGAACATGAGCGAGCCCGCGGCGAACAGATCGGCGCGACCATCGACCTCGCCTTCTCCCGCGATCTGTTCTGGTGACAAGTAGTCGGGCGTCCCCAGGATCATTCCCGACTCGGTCTTGATGGACGATTGGCCATCCTCGTGGATCTTGGCGACGCCGAAGTCGAGCAGTTTCACCGTCGGCGCGGCACCACGGCAAGCCTGCAGGAAAATGTTGGCCGGCTTGAGGTCGCGATGGACGATATCCGCCTTGTGGGCCGCCGCCAGCGCATCAAGTACCTTCAGCATGATGGCAGCCACGCTGGCGAAGGACAGCTTGGGGATGCGTTCCAGCACCTGTGCCAGCGACTCGCCGGCGAGATACTCCATCGCGATATACGGGATCGCATCCGCGTAGCCAGCGTCGAAAACTGAGACGATGTTGGGATGACCGATGCGATTAATGGCGCGACCCTCGCGGAAGAACCTTTGCACCGACGCGGAGTCGTGTCCGGTTTCCTCGATCAGCAGCTTCAGCGCGAGCACGTTGCCGGCCAAGATGTTACGTGCGCGAAATACTTCTCCCGACGCCCCGCGACCGAGCACGTGCAGGAGCAGATACTTCTGCGCGATGAGCTCCCCGGTGTTGAACCTGCGAGTTACGAATGGCATAGGCTGGGAAAGAAGGGAAGGTGTCGTCGGTGCGTGGTCGCACCGCTCTTCCCGCACAGCTGATGGTTGGGCCCGGCTGGCACCGCGGAATCATACCCGGAGTTCGGCTGACAGAGTAGGACATCTCTCTGCTCGGCCCGCATCCGCCTCTGGCGCGGGCGGCGCTTGCGGTGTCGGCCTTCCTCAGAAATCTGAATGCCTCTCTGGTTTTCCGTCCGCAGCCCGGGCGTCCATTTCGGGCTCTTCGACGGTGATCGGGCACGGAGCTCCGTCGCGAGGGGTTGGCATGTCGTTTGCCAGAGAAGCAACCATGATGAATGCGAGGTTCAGTCGATCGCTGGCCATCACAATCTTTTCGGCGATGCTCGTGGCGTCGTGCTCAAAGAGCAATCTCGACACCCCACCGAAAGGCGGCGCCGGCGGGGCCACCGCGGGCACCGGCGGAGCCAGCGGAGGCGTTCCCGGCGTGGGCGGCGCCACCTTAGGACTGGGCGGAAACGGCGGGAGCACGCCGGGCACGGGCGGCGCGACGTCTGGGCCCGATGCTGCGCCACAGGGTTGCGTCGAGGGCGGACACACTTACGCGGTCGGCGAAACCTTCAAGAGCGACTGCAACACCTGCACCTGCACGGAACGGGGTGCATCGTGTACCCTGATGGCGTGCATCGTCTCGAACGATGCATCGACTGATCGTCTCTTTAACCCCGACGCCAGCGACCCCTGCTCGCTGTCCGCCAATCTCACTTTCGGGGAGGACGGTGGAAACGCGCTGTACTGGGACACCAATAGCCTCACGACCTCCACGTTCACCATCACGCGGAGCTACTCCTGGCGCGCGAACCCCGACGGAGCCACCACTTCGGCCTGCGCGCCCAGCCTGCCCGCGTGTGGCGCCGCGGGCGTCGTGACCGTCGCAACCATCAATGTCGATCTGGCCGACCCCGAGGTGGCCGAGCTGTGGACGCTTCCGCAAGACCCGGTTCCGCTGTTCGGCGAAGATGCCCGACCCGTCGATGGCACCGTGTATTCCATCGCGCTCGACGATGGCCGCAAAGTTCTGGTGGGCACACAATGTGCGTCGCCGGTCATGAGCTCGTGCCGTTCCATACCCGAAGGGCTCGTGCGCCTTACCGAGGACCTCCGGACGCTGTCCAGGGCCATGCTGGCCGATCCGGCGTGCGTCGGCCTCTGAATGACCGGCCGTGAAGTAGTGGGCGGCGCGCAGCACGTCGTATCGTTCACCCATGACGACAACGCTCGCGACGGTTGCTTTGCTCGATGATGCGTTCTCGAAGCACGGCATCGCGTACTGGGTCTTCGGCGGCTTCGCGGTCGACCTTCACGTCGGCGAAGAGACCGTCCCAGTAGATTCTGCTACTTCTTTCCGCCACCCAAGCGCGCCACCTGTTGCATCGCCTCGGGGCGCGCGGGCGCATTGTTTGGCGCGATCTCTAGATACTTCTTGAAGTCGGCCAGCGCCGCCGCTTTTGCCCCGGTCAAGAGCTCGGCCTGCGCCAGCTGAAAGTAGAGGTCGGTCCGCCAGGGCGCCTTGTCCGGCACCTTGGCGGCAGCCTTGCGGAAATGCTCGATGGCGGCGGAAGGCTTCGCGCGATCCAGCTCGGTGCGCCCCAGGCGGTAGTGCGGCTCAGGCGCTTCCGGATCGACCTTCAGGGCCATCCGCCAGGCATCTTCCGCCTTGCTTGACTGTCCTATCTTGTCGAAGCACAAGCCCTCCAGAATCAGCGGTTCGGGATCGGAAGGCGTTATCTTGGCGGCCGCCTGGAAGTCTGCCAAGGCACCCTCCACGTCGCCGGCACGGAAAAGGATCCGCCCGCGGGTCATGCGGCCCTCGGGCAGCGACACCGCGTTCGCGTA